>NZ_JAMOKH010000056.1:0-36689 GCF_023656585.1 Bacteroides sp. B1-V-101
AGAGGTATTACTCAGTATCTTTCCAATCCTGAAACGGATTTGATGGAACTTGTTCAGCCTTCTGATGTAAATAAGAATCTGTTTATTCTTCCGGGTGGTACTGTTCCTCCTAATCCGACAGAATTGTTAGCCCGTAACGGTTTGGACAGAGCGATAGAAACTTTGAAGAAGAACTTCGATTATGTCATCCTTGATACTGCTCCTATCGGCATGGTGACAGATACCTTATTAATAGGTCGTGTAGCAGACTTGTCAGTTTATGTATGCCGTGCTGACTACACTCATAAGGCGGAATATACATTGATCAATGAACTGTCTTTTGAGAAGAAGCTGCCTAATCTTTGTACTGTCATTAACGGCGTAGACCTGAAGAAGCGAAAATACGGTTATTACTACGGCTACGGTAAGTATGGCAAGCATTATGGATATGGTAAACGTTATGGTTACGGCTATGGATATGGTCAGACCAAAAGTGAAAGAAAAGACTAGTAAATTTGAAATAAAATATGAAAAAAGCGTAGGAAATGGGTGAATAATTTTGTATCTTTATTGCTTATAAACCAAGTATAAAGAGACAATGAATCAACCGGATTTTGTAGTGAAATGCTACAATAAACAAGACTTAGCCCAAATGTATTTCCCTGATATAACTGTTCGCGCTTCAGTAAATAAACTTCGTCGCTGGATGCGTAGATGTCAACCATTAATGGATGAGATACTTTCTACGGATTTTCATCCGAAAACGAAAGCTTTTTCTGTGCGGGAAGTAAGGTTAATCACCTACTATTTGGGTAAGCCGGGAGATTTGTAACCCCAAATCTTTTTTATTCATTCAACAAAAAACTACGGGAGGCAGCACTTTCGCCATCTCCCGTAGTTTTTTTATAATCCTGAATATTCCTTTTTCGGATCGTAGCAAGGACATGCCTTGTGGATCGTAGCACTCAGCTGATAATGTCCTGCTATCTGCGCCTCCGGATACTGATGCTTGAGAATCGTCAACAGATCGAGCAGAGCAAAGCGTTGTGCCGTAGTTCTCGTATCCGCCGGTCTGCCATTTTCATCCAGCCCGCCTTCATAACAAATCCCGATACTATGCCTGTTAAATCCACGCACATGGGCACCGATTTCGGAGACGGGACGACAATGATGAAGAACTCCGTCCCGGGTGATATAAAAATGATAGCCAATATCACGAAACCCCCGTTGCAAATGACATTCTTGAAGCCGTTCTACAGGGAAGGAAACATTGCAGCGCGTAGCGCTGCAATGAATCACCAACAACTTAATCTCTCTCGGGAGATACTCATCTTTAGAACTTTCCATGCGGATGTATTACAGATGAGCCGTACAGGACGTTACCCCGATAGCAGAAATGATAGACGTTGCAATTGTCACAATGAACTGAAGAATATTCTTCCAAACTTGCTTTTTCATACAATTTTAATCTTTAATAGTAAATAATGATTGATTAAACAGTCGGGTCCGGAGCTTCATCGCCATCGTCACCTGAACCACCGCCGGGCTGATCGCCCTTACCATCGTCCGGCAACGGTTCGTCTCCCGAATCGGGCTTACCGTCACTCTTATACAGTGCAAAGTCCAGCGTTTTACACAACTTGCGGAGATCACTTCCCGGATAGAAAAGCACTTTACCTTTCTCGATACACGATGCCTTGAATTCCTTCTCCGTTGCGGTAGCCGTTGCCGTCTTAAGACTCATGCGGAAATTCCCCAGATCGCCCATCTGAACGATATTCCCTTCATTCAGTACATTGACGATTTCGAGTAGAAACTCTCCGATACAACCTTCCAACTCGCCTTTTGAATAAGACGAACGTTCGGTAATACGTTTGCAGACCTCCTTGACGGTCACTTTCCGTCCGCTACGTGCCACTGCATAATACTTGGGAGCTTCACTAGGTTTCAACAGGTTCTTGCGAGCCATAACAACATAATTCTGTGCCATAATTTTTAATACTTAATACTTATTACTTAATACTTATTACCTGTAACCGATTACACAACAAAGATACTACATGGGCAAGTGCCCGTGATGTGCAGTGACGCACACAGACGCACTGATAAAAGGAAAAAACATTGAGAAGATTGTATTGAATCTTCCCAATGTTTGCATCCGATCATTGAGAAGGTTTTTTCAAACTTCCCAATGTTTTCAAAGAGTCTTCAAAAGGACAAAAGGACAAAAATGACAGATAGGACTATTTTATGAGATCTTCTGATACTTTCCATGAGATATCTTATTGATTTTGACGCCAATGAACGATTTTATCAGCCTGCTGATCTTGCGGTGGCTGAAATCGTATTTTACGCCGATCTGCATTGCATCTTCGGTAGTGAATGTTTCTGGCAACTCGCCGATGAACTTCCGTGTACTGTTCGGATCTTTCAACGGATGGAGCTGGGAAGACGGCATGGAAGACAATAATAGCCTGCTATGCTCATAACAGCAGAGAACGATCTGGAGAGAACGATCGAAATCTACATCCTCACAATAGATATCCGGTGCGCCATCATTCGCCTCGAACTGGCGGATGCGTGCCTGGATCATGCTGATGCGCATCACAAGACAGGCATACCGCTTGACAACGGCCTGAAGGTCATCGTTACCTTCCAGAACCACTTCGGCAAGCAGCTTAGAAAACGTATGATTCAGATAATCCCATTGAGAACGGCTGAAGTGAAACAATACAGGATGATTCTTGCAGAAATGATAAAGCTCGAAGACACGATGTGCCAGTGGCTTGAAAGACTCTTCAAGCGAGATACTGTCATCTCCCATGGGCTTCCACTTCGGAATGCTGCGGAAAGTGTAGAGCATGATACGGCTCGGAAGTCCTTTTTCCGAAGTCTCTATCAGTGAAGCCATCTGACTCGGGGTGCCGGTGAGGAACATGGCAAGCATGGGAAAACGGATATAAATGGGGGTTAAACCATTGATCTTGAAAGCGGAATCGATATTCTCATGCTCGAATGCTTTGCGGAGCATATCGTCAAAGTTACCGCAATCCAGATGATTGGCTGTAGCCAGCGTCTGCGCCTCGGTATCGAATATGATGCTTCCTTGCGGACCGTTGTCCCGCATTTGGATCTGCATACGACTGTAGCTGGTAGTGGCAGGGAGAAAAAGCATTTTGTAAGCTGGTTTTTCCGGTTCTTCGGGACACTCTTCATGTGCCTTTTTCTTATAAGTACAGTCCAGCTTCCATTGGGTGTACTTATGGTTATAAATTTTCTGCTGAAGTTCGCTATTGGAAAGTATCCAGTCGTGGACCTCTTCCAGCAGATAACGTCCTGTTTGCGCAATGCTCTTGTTGCTCCCAGCGGGGGCAATGCCGAAACTGTAGAAATGGGGAGAATACTTTTTGTGATTATAGATGCCGAATGTGCCAGGCAGTACGGAACTCAATGCGGTGAGGTTGGAGAGAAAGGAAAGATCCTGTTCACGATCACCTTCCTCTTCGAGGATACATTCGTTCAGCAGATCGGGCAGATATTTGTACACGCTTTTGGGAAAACAGGGCGTTTCTTTTCTGAATTCTTCGCCTTGCCAATACGCTTCATCTGCTTCATAGACGTTTTCGGATGGGCTATATGTCACTTTTGTCATTTTGTCCTTATGAAGAGAAGAGCAAAGCGGAGAGGCGGAGACGGATGGAGTAGAGGTAACTTTTTGGTAACCAGATTGTAGGATGCTCCTGATTTCCTGTGCGGGAAAGTCGGAGTGCTCAAAATAAACCGTAATCCCGCGTAATATGCTTTCTTGCGAATATCTTCTCCGGCAAGCTTCGCAGGCGAGTTTAAACAGATTGGTGTGTCGTTGCCCGGCGGCCAATGGATTTAAGAAAATGTAGGACGAAAGGAACAAGTTGACTTCCTCCTCCGAGAAGTTCTCGGAGGTTTCGTTTGCTTTTGCAGGTAGCGGAGGAGAGGGGAGGTTTTCTGCTGTCGGCTGGAACGGTTGTGTTTCCACTGCTGCTTCCAGAACGAATGACTGATAGAGACTGGCTACATATCCGTCCGGTGAATAGGTGAAATAGCACAGGCGGCTTTCGTCTTTACAGGCGGGATCGCTGGTGAGCCCGGTCAGCTGGTCGTAGTAACGGCTGACCAGTAGCTGCCCTTCCCGGTGACGGCCTTCGATGCCTTCCACATAGGCGAAGATTTTCACGCCGTCCGTAGGGCTTTCCAGAGCAGCTACGGTATGAGGGTCGGCAGCGCAAAGACGGATGATCTCCAGCCGATTGGGAACGTGGTCGTAGTCGAGTCCGATAATGTGACTGGGCAACTGGAAATTTCGGATGGCATGCGCTCCGTCGAAAGTGCCGGCAGGAGTGAAGCAGGGGAGCTGGCTTTTTAGTTTTTGGGCGGCTTCATGGTCGCCTTCCTGATGATACCGCCGGATGGATTGGATGATGGAAGCATAAACCGGATGAATACACATAAAGATGACTTCGAGGAAAGACATGATTTTAGGCTTTTTGGAATACACATTTTCGTAAACGGAAACTTTAATTTCTTCGAGTACTTGCATTTGATTTTGATGTTTTATGATTGTCTATCCCACTATCGGGATAGCGGGTGCAAAGGTAAAGGAGGGGGAATTAGAACTTGTTTCATAGGTTGAAACAGATTGAATAACCAAATATATATCTATTTTTTATTAAATTTTAAACAAAGAGTAAACATGACAAAAGAAAATCATGGACCTTATGAATTTTTGGGAAGTATGGTAGTGAACCTGATGAATATCGACAAATCGATTTCGTATTCTTTTCTGGAAGATGAGTTGCATATCTCCGGAAGGGATGTGAGTGCCATGCGGCAGGGGAAGGATTTACACGTTTATCAGTACGTGCGTGTCGTCAGCTGTATCATGGATGAGATACATCTGGAAATTCTGTTGAATGCACTGCTGAAGGAATTGAAGAATGTATTTGCAGCCCATTGTGATTTAGTGATCGGTACGATTCCACATCGGCTTTACGGAAACGGACAGCCGGCAGAATGGGTGGTAGTGATGAGATGGGACGGGGTAGGGGTCTGATCCTTCTTGTCATACCCGGATTGCTATCTTAGTCTTCTAAAGTACGTCCGCATTTTTTTCATGATCTTGATACCCAAAACTACTCCGTCAAAGATGGCCATGCCGGTATTGAACGAACGCATGAGCGAATCCGCTTTGTTGGCGGCGGGTGCAAGAGGCGAGAATATTTCGCGGGTGGTGGCCGTCATAGCTCGTTTTTGAGCCTGAATTTCATTCAAGAGCTTCTTTTTGCGTTGGGTGATCTCTTCTAATGTAATTTTGGCAGGTGTTTGCGCACTCATAACTTCATTTATTTTGAATCGGTTAAAAACAAGTTAGCGAGGAAGTTTACCATCGGGGAGATGATAAGCTGTTTGCGGAAAATAATGACTAAAGCCATAATCAGTATATTGATGCCGGCAATGATAGCGAAGCTTGCCATAAGTCCGCCTACCAGAGGTTCCAATACATAAGCCAAGGCAAATAACAGATAAAACAGAGCTACCATGCCAAGGATGATAAGTATTACAATCATGATTAACGTTGAAAGAAGTATGGTCAGCTTCTCCGTCAACTCTAACTTGGTGTATTCTTTTTGAAGTTCCAGATACTTTTTGAACTCAAAAAACAACTGTTGAAAGTTCTCAATACTTTTATCGTCTGCAAACATGGTCGCTCTGTTTTAGTCCTTTACTTACTTATTCTCCTATTTCTCCTTTAATTTCAGCTGCGATTTCGTCAACGAGATTTTCCATTTCGTTGCGGTTCAGCTTGATTCCTTTTTTACGAAGAATTTCTGCGATCTTATTACGGGTATCTTCTCCCTTTTCAGGAGCAAACAAAATACCAAGGGCTGCACCTACGGCTGCACCACCCAGAAAAGCTGCTAATACATTTAATCCTTTCATAATTTATACTGTTTAAAATGATTATGATACAACAAATATAACATTTTTCTCCAAAGGTTGTTCGCAAAAACAGAAAAAAAGTACTTCCTTTTTATCATTCTTGATTTCTTTTATGGTTTAATCTTATTTAACTAGACTTTTGGACTAACAAATGAGACTTAAGGCGTACTTTTGTCATTCAATATTGTAATTCAAAACATAATGAAAGCGAAGATTGTTTTTATAACCGGAGCGAGCAGCGGAATTGGCGAAGGATGCGCCCGTAAATTTGCTAAGGAAGGATGGAACCTGATTTTGAATGCCCGTACAGTGTCGAAGCTGGAAGAACTGAAGGCTGAACTGGAAAAAGAGTATGGAATACAGGTCTGTGTGTTGCCTTTTGATGTTCGCGACCGGAAACAGGCTGCCGCCGCACTGGAAGCGTTGCCGGAAGAATGGAAATCGATTGATGTATTGATTAACAATGCCGGACTGGTGATCGGAGTGGACAAAGAGTTCGAAGGTAGTCTGGACGAGTGGGATATCATGATCGATACGAATATAAGAGGTTTGCTCGCCATGACACGTCTGGTAGTTCCGGGCATGGTGGAACGGGGATGCGGACACATTATTAATATAGGTTCTATTGCTGGAGATGCCGCCTATCCCGGAGGCAGTGTTTACTGCGCCACCAAAGCTGCTGTGAAGGCACTTTCGGACGGACTTCGGATAGACTTGGTGGATACGCCGCTGCGGGTGACGAATATCAAACCGGGCATGGTGGAAACAAACTTTACAGTGGTCCGTTACCGTGGTGACAAGCAGGCGGCTGACAATTTTTACAAGGGAATCCGCCCGCTGACCGGAGACGATATTGCCGAAACGGTATATTATGCTGCCTCGGCTCCTGCGCATATTCAGATTGCAGAGGTGCTTTTGATGCCGACTTATCAGGCAACGGGCACTATTTCTTATAAGAAGAAGGCAGAATAGACGTTTTTTCGCTCATTTTCTTTGCCGGATGATAAAATTTCTATTATTTTGTTGCCCGAAAACTAAATGTGAACGAACAAGATTATTGAATTATTAATTAAATACAGAATATTGGATATGAAAAAATTGGTCGTATTAGGAATGGGAGTATGCATGGTGCTTGCGTTTGCATCTTGTAAATCCAGTGAAAGCGCCTATAAAAAAGCTTACGAAAAAGCAAAACAGCAAGAATTGGCAGAACCGCAGGTGGAAGCTCCGGTAGAAGTGACTCCGGTAGTTGCAGCTCCTGTGACAACACCTAAGGCTACAGATACAACCGGCGTTCGTCAGGAAAAGGTGACAGTCGTTTCCGGTACCGACGGATTGAAGGATTACAGCGTAGTAGTAGGCAGCTTCGGTGTGAAAGCGAATGCTGAAGGCTTGAAAGACTGGTTGGACGGACAAGGTTACAACGCAACAATCGCATTCAATGCGGAAAAAGCAATGTACCGTGTGATTGTAAGCTCATTCGCTGACAAAGCGGCTGCTGTCGATGCACGTGACGCATTCAAGGCTAAATACCCGAGTCGTACAGACTTCCAGGGAGCTTGGTTGCTGTATCGTATTTATTGATTTCTTTTTGGTAATATATATCGGGATGGATAACCTGTTTTCCCGAAATAAGAAGGCGGTAACTGGGAAGTTACTGCTTTTTTGTTACACATTGTAAATTCGCTTTTTAGAAATTTTTATCATTCTACTAAAAGAAGTTATAAATAGCAGGTGGGAAACTTTTTTCGTAAATAAAGTTTTTACTTTTGTCATTATGAAACAGAAATATGTAATGGCTGCTATCGATGCAGCGTTGAAAGCAGGTGAAAAAATCCTTTCTATCTATGAAGATCCGAAGTCGGATTTTGAAATAGAGAGGAAGGCGGATAACTCTCCCTTAACGATAGCAGACAGGAAAGCCCACGAGGCGATTGTGGCCATTTTGAATGAAACTCCTTTTCCGGTTCTTAGTGAAGAAGGAAAGCATATGGACTATGCAGTGCGGCGAGGCTGGGATACTTTATGGATTGTAGACCCGCTGGACGGAACGAAGGAGTTCATCAAGCGTAACGGAGAATTTACGGTAAATATAGCTTTGGTACAGAACGCTGTACCTGTAATGGGTGTTATTTACGTGCCTGTAAAAAAAGAACTTTATTTTGCAGTGGAGGGGACAGGTGCCTATAAGTGTTCCGGCATTGTCGGTCTGGAAGACGAGGGAGTGACCTTACAGCAGATGATTGAGAAATCGGAACGGATGCCATTGGCGGATGCGCGCGACCATTTTATTGCTGTCGCTTCCCGTTCACACCTGACGCCTGAAACTGAAACATATATTGCAGACTTAAAAAAGAAACACGGCAATGTGGAACTGATATCAAGCGGAAGTTCCATTAAAATCTGTCTGGTTGCCGAAGGAAAGGCGGATGTCTATCCGCGTTTTGCTCCGACGATGGAATGGGATACGGCTGCCGGACATGCGATAGCCCGTGCCGCAGGGATGGAAGTATATCAGGCAGGGAAGGAGGAACCTTTGCGATATAACAAAGAGGATCTGCTGAATCCGTGGTTTATCGTTGAAGCAAAAAGAGAACGCTAATTAATGTTTATATGACATTTGAAATTGTATTTGTACTATTATCCTTATTAGGAATGATGGCTGCCCTGATCGCGGATAAGATGCGGCCGGGCATGGTGCTCTTTTCGGTAGTGGTTTTATTTCTGTGCGTCGGCATTCTGACTCCGAAGGAAATGCTCGAAGGTTTCAGTAATAAAGGAATGATTACCGTCGCCTTGTTATTCCTGGTTAGTGAAGGTATCCGTCAGTCGGGTACATTAGGGCAAGTGATCAAGAAACTGCTTCCGCAGGGAAAGACGACGGTGTTTAAAGCGCAGCTGCGTATCCTGCCGTCTGTTGCATTCATTTCTGCCTTTCTGAATAATACTCCGGTGGTAGTCATCTTTGCCCCGATCATCAAGCATTGGGCGAAATCGGTAAAACTTCCGGCCACCAAGTTCCTGATTCCCCTTTCTTATGTGACTATCCTCGGCGGTATCTGTACGCTGATCGGCACTTCTACCAATCTGGTAGTGCATGGTATGATTCTGGAAGCCGGCTATGAAGGCTTCACCATGTTCGAACTGGGAAAGGTCGGCATCTTTATTGCCATTGCCGGTATCATATATCTTTTCATTTTCTCCAAACGGCTCTTGCCCGATGCACGTCCGGATACGGCTGTGCCCGATGAAGAAGTGGAGGAAGGAGAGAAGTTGCATCGTGTAGAAGCTGTATTGGGAGCCCGTTTCCCCGGTATCAACAAGAAACTGAGTGATTTCAATTTCCAGCGTCACTATGGTGCGGAAGTGAAAGAGATCAAAACACGTAACGGTCAGCGCTATGTCGATCATCTGGAGGATGTAGTGCTTCGTGAGGGTGATACGCTTGTGGTGATGGCGGATGATACGTTTATCCCGACTTGGGGAGAATCTTCGGTATTCGTGCTGCTTACCAACGGCAATGATCCGGATACTTCGGGAAAGAAGAAGCGCTGGTTGGCGCTAATCTTGCTGGTACTGATGATTGTCGGTGCTACGGTGGGCGAACTGCCGGCAACCAAAGAGATGTTTCCCGATATCAAGCTGGATATGTTTTTCTTTGTCTGCATTACTACTATTATCATGGCGTGGACCAATATTTTCCCCGCCCGTAAGTATACCAAATATATTTCGTGGGATATTCTGATTACGATTGCCTGCGCATTTGCCATCAGCAAGGCTATGGTGAACTCCGGTGTGGCCGATTGTGTGGCAGGATTTATCATCGGTTTGAGTGACGATTACGGACCGCATGTATTACTTGCTATATTGTTTGTCATCACGAATTTGTTTACGGAACTGATCACGAACAATGCGGCTGCGGCTCTGGCATTCCCGTTGGCACTGTCCATCTCGGCGCAGTTGGGCGTAAGTCCGACACCTTTCTTTGTCGTGATCTGTATGGCTGCGTCTGCCAGCTTTTCCACACCGATCGGTTATCAGACTAATTTGATTGTGCAAGGTATCGGCAACTATAAGTTTACGGATTTTGTCCGTATCGGTCTGCCGCTCAATATCATCACTTTCTTAATCTCTGTGATCCTGATCCCGTTGATCTGGAACTTTTAATAAACATATTCTATAAATGGAAGAAAAAAATCATATATATCCGATTTTTGACCGCATGATGACGCGGGAGGACAAAGAAGAACTTCTGGGACAGCATAGCGTGATGATCTGGTTTACAGGTCTGAGCGGATCAGGTAAAAGTACGATCGCGATTGCATTGGAACGTGAACTCCATAAGCGTGGACTGCTTTGCCGTATTCTGGATGGAGACAATATCCGCAGCGGTATCAACAATAATCTGGGCTTCTCCGAAACCGACCGTGTAGAGAATATCCGTCGTATCGCCGAAGTATCCAAGTTGTTTCTGGACAGCGGCATCATTACGATTGCGGCATTTATCAGTCCCAATAATGATATCCGTGAAATGGCGGCGAATATTATCGGAAAGGATGATTTTCTGGAAGTTTTCGTAAGCACCCCGCTGGAAGAGTGTGAAAAGCGGGATGTGAAAGGACTGTACGCCAAAGCGCGTAGGGGAGAAATTCAGAATTTCACCGGAATTTCCGCACCGTTTGAGGTGCCCGAACATCCGGCCTTGGCATTGGATACTTCTAAGTTGAGTCTGGAAGAATCGGTCAACCGCCTGCTGGAGATGGTGTTGCCGAAAATAGAAAAGAAATAAATGAAGAAATTTCAAAAAAGATGGAAGAATATAAACTGAGCCATTTGAAAGAACTCGAAGCCGAGTCAATTCATATCATCCGCGAGGTGGCGGCGGAATTTGAGAATCCGGTGATGCTGTACAGCATCGGAAAAGATTCTTCGGTGATGGTGCGCTTGGCTGAAAAAGCGTTTTATCCGGGAAAAGTTCCCTTCCCGTTGATGCATATCGATTCGAAGTGGAAGTTTAAGGAAATGATCCAGTTCCGCGACGAATATGCCAAGAAACATGGCTGGAACCTGATTGTGGAAAGTAATATGGAAGCGTTTCATGCAGGGGTAGGACCTTTCACGCATGGAAGCAAGGTACATACGGACCTGATGAAGACTCAGGCATTGCTGCATGCGCTGGATAAATATAAATTTGACGCTGCATTCGGCGGCGCGCGCCGGGATGAAGAAAAGTCACGTGCCAAGGAGCGTATCTTCTCTTTCCGTGATAAATTCCACCAGTGGGACCCGAAGAACCAGCGTCCTGAATTGTGGGATATCTACAACGCCCGTGTACACAAAGGTGAGAGTATCCGTGTGTTCCCGATCAGCAACTGGACGGAGCTGGATATCTGGCAGTATATCCGTCTGGAGAATATTCCGATCGTTCCGCTGTATTATGCCAAGGAACGTCCTGTGATCAATCTGGATGGTAATATCATCATGGCGGATGACGACCGTCTGCCGGAAAAATATCGTGATCAGATCGAAATGAAGATGGTGCGTTTCCGTACTCTGGGCTGCTGGCCGTTGACGGGCGCAGTAGAGAGCGGTGCGGCTACCATCGAAGAGATCGTGGAAGAGATGATGACGACTACCAAGAGCGAACGTACTACCCGTGTGATCGACTTTGACCAGGAAGGCAGTATGGAGCAGAAGAAACGTGAAGGGTATTTTTAAGCAATTAAAAATGAATGATTAAAAAACTAAAAGTTGGAAATGGATAATAAGCTGGATATAAAGGCCTTTCTGGATAAAGACGAACAGAAAGACTTGCTGAGACTGTTGACTGCCGGTTCGGTGGATGACGGAAAATCGACTTTGATCGGACGTCTGTTGTTTGACAGTAAGAAACTGTACGAAGATCAGCTGGATGCATTGGAACGTGACAGTAAGCGTGTAGGTAATGCAGGCGAACATATAGACTATGCTTTGTTGCTCGATGGCTTGAAAGCGGAGCGTGAGCAGGGAATTACGATTGACGTGGCTTACCGCTACTTCTCTACCAACGGTCGTAAGTTTATCATTGCGGATACTCCGGGACACGAACAGTATACACGTAATATGATTACCGGTGGCTCTACGGCCAATCTGGCAATTATCTTGGTAGACGCCCGTACGGGTGTGATTACCCAGACCCGTCGTCATACTTTCCTGGTATCTCTGCTGGGCATCAAGCACGTGGTGCTGGCGGTCAATAAGATGGACCTGGTGGACTTCTCCGAGGAACGGTTCGACGAGATTGTATCGGAATACAAGAAATTCGTAGAACCGCTGGGAATTCCGGATGTGAACTGTATTCCTCTTTCTGCCTTGGACGGTGACAACGTTGTGGATAAGTCCGAACGCACACCATGGTATAAAGGAATCTCTTTGCTAGACTTCCTCGAAACGGTTCATATCGATAATGATCACAACTTCACGGATCTCCGTTTCCCTGTGCAGTATGTGCTGCGCCCGAACCTTGACTTCCGTGGTTTCTGCGGTAAAGTGGCATCGGGTATTGTCCGCAAGGGAGATACAGTGATGGCATTGCCTTCCGGAAAGACTTCCAAGGTGAAGAGTATTGTGACATACGACGGCGAACTGGATTACGCTTTCCCGCCGCAGTCGGTTACACTGACACTGGAAGACGAAATCGACGTATCCCGTGGTGAAATGCTGGTGCATCCGGACAACTTGCCGATCGTTGACCGCAACTTCGAAGCGATGATGGTATGGATGGATGAAGAACCGATGGACATCAATAAATCGTTCTTTATCAAGCAGACTACCAATTTGAGCCGTACCCGCATCGACGCGATCAAATATAAAGTGGATGTCAACACGATGGAGCATCTTTCCATTGACAATGGACAACTGACAAAGGACAATTTGCCATTGCAGCTCAATCAGATCGCCCGCGTTGTCCTGACTACTGCCAAGGAGCTTTTCTTCGATCCTTATAAAAAGAATAAATCTTGCGGTTCTTTTATCCTGATCGATCCGATTACGAATAATACCTCTGCCGTAGGTATGATTATCGACCGGGTGGAGATGAAAGATATGGCTGCCACGGATGACATCCCCGTACTGGATTTGTCGAAACTGGACATCGCCCCGGAACATCACGCCGCCATAGAAAAAGCCGTGAAGGAACTGGAACGCCAAGGACTCTCCATAAAAGTGATTAAATAAAATGTAGAACGATGGGATTACTTGAATTTAATAAACTTCCGATTAATACGTTGGTAGGTGCCGACTGGAAAACGTTTAAGGCAATCACTGCCGGCCGTGATATTGATGCTGCTTATAAAGGCAAGTACCGGTTGACGAAAGCGGTGTGCCGCCTGCTTTCTCCGTTGGCTGCATTGCAGGATAAACGCTACGAAAAGTTGTTGGCCAATCAGCCGCTGGAACATGATCCGGTATTCATTCTGGGACACTGGCGGAGTGGAACTACTTTTGTACATAACGTGTTCTCCTGCGACAAGCATTTTGGGTATAACACAACTTATCAGACCGTATTCCCGCATCTGATGATGTGGGGACAGCCTTTCTTCAAGAAGAATATGAGCTGGCTGATGCCGGACAAGCGTCCGACGGATAATATGGAGCTGGCAGTGGATCTTCCGCAGGAGGAAGAGTTTGCATTGTCGAACATGATGCCGTATACCTATTATAATTTCTGGTTCCTGCCGAAATATCAACAGGAATATGCGGACAAGTATCTGCTGTTTGATGATATCACGGACAAAGAACTGAAAGTGTTTGAAGAGGTATTCACAAAATTGATCAAGATTTCTTTGTGGAATACCAAGGGTACGCAATTCCTCAGCAAGAACCCTCCTCATACGGGCAGGGTGAAAGAATTGGTGAAAATGTTCCCGAACGCCAAGTTTATCTACCTGATGCGTAATCCGTATACGGTATTTGAATCTACACGCAGTTTCTTTACAAATACAATCCAGCCTCTGAAACTGGAGGATGTCAGCAATGAACAATTGGAGGAGAATATCCTTTCTATTTATGCAAAGCTGTATCATAAGTATGAATCGGATAAGAAATTCATTCCGGAAGGCAATCTGATCGAAGTGAAGTTTGAAGACTTTGAAGCGGATGCGATGGGAATGACGGAGAATATTTATAAGTCACTTTCTATCCCCGGCTTCGCCGAAGCACAAGGAGATATCGAAAAATATGTTGGCGGCAAGAAGGGATATAAGAAGAATAAGTATAAATATGACGACCGGACGATTCGATTGGTAGAGGAAAACTGGGATTTTGCTTTGAAACAATGGAACTATAATTTATAAAAGAAAGGATAAGTATTGATGATTAAGAAAATGGTTCATCGCCTGTTTCTGACAGGCTTCGTTGCATTTTTTTCTTCCTTGTCTTTGATGGCGCAGCATAAAGTGGAGATGGTCCCCTTCGGGGATATGGACCAATGGGTGGACCGCCAGATAAAAGAGTCGGGGATTATCGGAGGGAACACGAAGAATGTGTATGAGATTGGTCCGACGACTGTAATTAAGGGAGATCAGGTGTATAAGAATATGGGTGGCTCACCGTGGGCGACTTCGAATGTGATGGCGAAAGTGGCAGGTATTACCAAGACAAATACGTCGGTTTTTCCGGAGAAACGGGGAGACGGTTACTGTGCACGCCTGGATACGCGTATGGAGAGTGTGAAGGTACTGGGGCTTGTCAATATAACCGTATTGGCTGCCGGCTCTATCTTTACGGGATCTGTGCACGAACCGATCAAGGGTACCAAAAACCCGCAGAAGATGCTTCAGACGGGGATTCCGTTTACCAAGAAGCCGGTTGCCCTTCAGTTTGACTATAAAGTGAAGATGTCCGACAGGGAAAAACGTATACGTGCTACCGGTTTCAGTAAAATTACAGATGTAGCGGGCAAGGATTATCCGGCTGCTATTTTATTTTTGCAGAAACGCTGGGAGGATGCCAACGGAAATGTTTATGCCAAGCGTATCGGAACGTTGGTGACTTATTACTATCACTCTACCGACTGGAAGAATAATGCCACGTATGAAATTATGTATGGAGACATTACCAGCCGTCCCGAATATAAACCTCACATGATGCGTCTGCAGGTGACTGAGAACTATACAGTCAACAGCAAAGGTGAAAGCGTGCCTATCCACGAAGTGGCATGGGGGGATGAAAATGATGAGCCGACTCATCTGTATCTCCAGTTCACATCCAGTCATGGAGGAGCTTACGTCGGTTCACCCGGAAATTCATTGTGGATTGATAATGTAAAACTGGTATATTAATATAAGGTAGCGGAAAAAATAAGGGATAACCAATGATAATCGATATCATTGGTTATTTTTTTTGCTTTTATTTTTCTTTCAAAAATGTTGGCTATACCCTTTGTAGGCTATCCAACACTTTTATCATCCCATATAAATATCACGAAGAAATGTTTTTTTACGAGTTTTTTTGTGTGTATTACAATAAATATCTATATTTGCACTAAATTTAAAGAAAAAGGGTAGAGATTTATATCTCTTTGTTTAAGATTTAGAGCCTGTAGAGTTGTGGTTATAGCGTAACACAAACTGCATTATATTATTTACTAAAATAAATTGAGATGAAAAAGGGTTTATTGTTTATTTTAATGGTAGGGGCTTCTGTGTGCCTGTCTGCTCAGGAAAAAGGAAAAACAGAAGGTAAAGCCTACACTGTAGAGACTAATCGTTTTGGGGCCAATTGGTTCATTAGTGGTGGCGTTGGTGGTCAAATGTACTTTGGCGACAACGACGGTAAAGCGGATTTCGGAAAACGCATTGCTCCGGCACTTGATATTGCCGTAGGTAAATGGTTTACTCCGGGTATCGGATTGCGTGTTGCATACAACGGTCTTCAAGCTAAGGGAGCTGCTCCTAGTGCTAATGACTTGTATACAAAAGGTGGCAAGTATTCTAACGGTTACTACAAGCAGAAATGGAACATGGCTAACTTCCATGGTGATGTTCTCTTCAACCTTTCTAACATGTTCTGCGGTTACAACGAGGATCGTCTTTATTCATTCATTCCTTACGTAGGTGCAGGTGTGGCTCTTTCTTGGTCAGAACCTCATCAACAAAACTTAGGTATCAATGCCGGTTTGATCAACCGCTTCCGTGTATCGGATGCTTGGGATATCAACCTTGAATTGCGTGGCCTTTTGATGAAGGATGCATTCGGCGGAACTTCTAAAGAAGGTATGGCCGGTGTAACTGTAGGTGTAACTTACAAGTTCAAAAAACGCGGATTCAACGCTGTTCCTACTGTACCGATGGTACCGGAAAGCCAGTTGGACGACATGAGAAACAGACTGAACTCTCTGAAGGGTGAAAACGAATCTCTGAAACGTGACTTGGTTGAGGCACGCAACAAGAAGCCGGAAGTAATCGTTAAGAAAGAAGGCGGATTCGTTCCACGTCTGGTTGTTGTATTCAACATTGGTAAGAGCAACATCAGCAAGAGAGAGTACATGAACATCGAAGCAATGGCTAAGGGTATCAAAGCTAATCCGGAAAAGACATTTACTGTTACAGGATATGCTGACAAGGGTACTGGTTCTGCTGAGTACAACATGAAGTTAAGTAAGAAGAGAGCTGAAGCTGTACGTGACCTGATGGTGAACGAATTCGGTGTACCTGCTTCTCAACTGAAGGTTGATTACAAGGGTGGTGTAGGCAATATGTTCTACGATGACGCTAAGTTGAGCCGTGTTGCTATCGTGGAAGAATAATCCACAGTTGAAATAATAGAATAAAAGAGACGTTTCCTTTCGCGGGAAGCGTCTTTTTTGTATTTTTGTACCCCATATGAGCAGAATAGTAGCTATAGATTATGGAAGGAAGCGCACAGGGATAGCTGTGAGCGATACGTTGCAACTGATTGCAAACGGGTTGACAACTGTACCCACGCATGAACTTCTGAACTTTATCGGTGGGTATGTGGCAAAAGAACCGGTAGAGCGGATTATTATAGGATTGCCCAAGCAGATGAATAATGAAGCTTCGGAAAATATGAAGAACATCGAACCCTTTGTTCGTTCATTGAAGAAACGTTTCCCGGAACTTCCTGTAGAATATGTGGACGAACGTTTCACATCTGTTCTCGCACACCGTACGATGCTGGAAGCCGGACTGAAAAAGAAAGACCGGCAAAACAAAGCATTGGTGGATGAGATAAGTGCCACTATTATTCTGCAAACATATTTGGAGAGTAAACGTTTTTAATAATAAGACAGAGAATAATTTAATTTTTTAGTAGAGTATAAAGTATGATTTTACCAATTTATGTATATGGCCAGCCTGTTTTGAGAAAGGTGGCAGAGGACATAACCCCGGAGTATCCGAACCTGAAAGAGCTGATCGCGAATATGTTTGAAACAATGGTGCACGCCGATGGCGTGGGACTGGCTGCTCCACAGATCGGCTTGCCTATCCGTGTCGTTACGATTACATTAGACCCGCTTTCGGAAGACTATCCGGAATTTAAGGATTTTAATAAAGCTTATATCAATCCTCATATCATCGAAGTGGGTGGAGAGGAAGTCAGTATGGAAGAAGGTTGTCTGAGTCTGCCCGGCATTCATGAGTCTGTGAAAAGAGGAAATAAGATCCGTGTGAAATACATGGACGAGAACTTTGTAGAGCATGATGAAGTGGTGGAAGGCTATCTGGCAAGGGTGATGCAGCATGAGTTCGACCATCTGGACGGAAAGATGTTTATCGACCACCTTTCGCCGTTGCGCAAACAAATGATAAGAGGAAAATTAAATACGATGCTGAAAGGAAAAGCGCGTAGTTCATATAAGATGAAACAGGTGAAATAAAGATAAAAAACGTTTATATCCCTGTTAAGTAAGCGAAAAGCATTATTTTTGTTTCGTTTACAAGCATAAAATATCAATGATTAAAAGAATACTAACAGTTTTATTGCTGTTCCCCACACTGGTTTGTGCTCAGATTAATACGGAGCGGGTGATGACTATTGCCCGCAATGCGCTGTATTTTGAGGACTACGTGCTTTCTATTCAGTATTTCAACCAGGTAATTAATGCGAAGCCATATTTGTATGAGCCTTATTTTTTCAGGGCGCTGGCAAAGGTGAACCTGGAGGATTATCAAGGAGCGGAAGCGGATTGTGACGAGGCTATCAAACGGAATCCGTTTGTAGTAGGTGCATATCAGGTTCGTGGACTGGCACGGATTCGTCAGAGTAAATTCGACGGGGCGATTGAGGATTATCAGAAAGCATTGCATTATGATCCGGAAAACATCACCTTGTGGCACAATCTGACCTTGTCTCATATTCAGAAAAAGGATTATGACGCAGCCAAGGAGGATTTGGAGAGCTTGCTGAAAGTTTCTCCGCGCTATACACGTGCTTATCTGATGAGGGGAGAGGTTTCTTTGCAGCAGAAGGATACGGTTGCGGCGCTGAAGGACTTTAATACGGCTCTCGAACTGGATAAGTATGATCCGGACGCATGGTCGGCAAGGGCTATTGTTCGCTTGCAGCAGTCCAACTATGCAGAAGCGGAATCGGATCTGGACCGTGCGATTCATCTGAGCGCGAAGAACGCGGGTAATTATATAAACCGTGCTTTGGCCAGATTCCATCAGAATAATCTGAGGGGTGCTATGAGCGATTATGATTTGGCTTTGGATATTGATCCCAATAACTTTATCGGGCATTATAACCGTGGTTTGCTTCGTGCCCGTGTCGGGGATGACAACCGTGCTATCGAGGACTTCGATTTTGTGATTCAGATGGAACCTGATAATATGATGGCTATCTTTAACCGTGCGTTGCTTCGTGCTCAGACGGGAGATTACCGGGGTGCTATCAAAGACTATACGACAGTTATCGACCAGTATCCGAACTTCCTCGCAGGATATTATCATCGTGCGGAAGCCCGCAAGAAGATCGGCGACAAGAAGGGGGCCGAACAGGATGACTTCAAACTGTTGAAGGCTCAGCTTGACAAGCAGAATGGAGGGACGAACAAAGACGTTGCCCAGAATCAGAATAAGGATAAAGAAAACCAGAGCGGCGAGAACGGTGACGAAAGCGAGGAAGGAAAAACTCGTAAGAAGTCTGACAAGAACATGAACAACTATCGCAAAATTGTGATTGCCGATGATTCTGAAGCGGATCAACGCTATACAAGTGATTATCGCGGACGCGTACAGGATAAGAATGTGAACATAAAACTGGAACCGATGTTTGCCTTGACTTATTATGAAAAGTCGAGCGAAGTGAAGCGTTCGGTGAATTTCCATAAGTTTATTGAAGACCTGAATCTGGCGAATGTACTTCCGAAGCGTATCCGTATTACAAATATGGAGGCCCCGCTGACGGAAGAACAGGTGAAATTCCATTTTGCCCTGATTGATGCGCATACATCGGCTATTGTGGACGATGACAAGAGTGCTCCGAAGCGTTTTGCCCGTGCCATTGACTTTTATCTGGTACAGGATTTCTCCAGTGCGGTTGCCGACCTGACTCAGGCGATATTGCTGGACGGAGATTTCTTCCCGGCCTATTTCATGCGTGCACTGATTCGTTGTAAACAACTGGAATATCAGAAGGCTGAACAGGCTGCCGAAGCGGATATGCCGAGTGGCGCTGCTGCCAAGGAAGTGAGTGCGGTGGATTATGAAGTTGTCAGAAAGGACCTGGATAAGGTGATAACTCTGGCTCCGGATTTCGTTTACGCTTATTATAACCGTGCCAATGTGGCGGCTATGCTGAAAGATTACAGGGCTGCGATTGTCGATTACGATAAGGCGATTCAGCTGTCTCCGGACTTTGCTGACGCTTATTTCAACCGGGGACTTACGCATATTTTCCTGGGTAATAATAAGGCGGGAATCTCAGATTTGAGCAAGGCCGGTGAACTAGGAGTTGTTTCTGCTTACAACGTGATCAAGCGTTTCACGGATCAGACAGAATAACATTTTTTTGATAAAAAATAGAAAACTCAAAAGATTTCGTTACTTTTGCGTTCTCATTATGAAAATATAACATCATCATATTATGATAAAGATAACATTTCCCGATGGCTCCGTTCGTGAGTATAACGAAGGAGTGAACGGTTTACAGATTGCAGAAAGTATCAGTTCGCGCTTGGCACAGGATGTACTTGCATGTGGCGTGAACGGTGAGACTTATGATTTAGGACGTCCTATTAATGAAGATGCTGATTTCGTACTTTACAAATGGGACGATGAAGAAGGCAAACATGCATTTTGGCACACAAGCGCCCACTTGCTGGCTGAAGCTTTGCAGGAACTTTATCCGGGTATCCAGTTTGGTATCGGACCGGCTATCGAAAACGGTTTCTACTATGATGTGGATCCGGGAGAAGCTGTGATTAAAGAAAGTGACCTGCCTGCCATCGAAGCAAAGATGCTTGAATTGTCGGCAAAGAAAGAAGCGGTAGTCAGAGAAAGTATTTCGAAGACGGACGCTCTGAAAATGTTTGGCGACCGTGGCGAAACGTATAAATGTGAATTGATCTCAGAACTGGAAGACGGACATATTACTACCTACACCCAGGGTGCGTTTACTGACCTTTGCCGTGGTCCTCACTTGATGACGACTGCGCCGATCAAGGCTATCAAGCTGACAACTGTTGCCGGTGCTTACTGGCGCGGTCACGAAGACCGTAAGATGCTGACCCGTATCTATGGTATCACATTCCCGAAAAAGAAAATGCTGGATGAATATCTGGTGTTGCTGGAAGAAGCCAAGAAACGTGACCACCGTAAGATCGGTAAGGAAATGCAGTTGTTCATGTTCTCTGAAACAGTAGGTAAGGGACTTCCGATGTGGTTGCCGAAAGGTACTGCACTGCGTTTGCGTCTGCAAGAGTTCTTGCGTCGTATCCAGACCCGCTATGACTATCAGGAAGTAATTACTCCGCCTATCGGTAATAAGTTGCTGTATGTGACTTCCGGTCACTATGCAAAATACGGTAAGGATGCGTTCCAGCCGATCCATACTCCGGAAGAAGGAGAGGAGTATTTCTTGAAACCGATGAACTGTCCGCATCACTGCGAGATATATAAGAATTTTCCGCGTTCATACAAGGACCTTCCGTTGCGTATTGCAGAATTCGGTACGGTTTGCCGTTATGAACAAAGTGGTGAGCTTCACGGTTTAACTCGTGTACGCAGCTTTACTCAGGATGACGCACATATTTTCTGTCGTCCGGATCAGGTGAAAGATGAGTTCCTCCGTGTGATGGATATCATTTCTATCGTGTTCCGTTCGATGAATTTCCAGAATTTCGAGGCTCAGATATCACTCCGTGATAAAGTGAACCGTGAAAAATACATCGGTAGCGATGACAACTGGGAGAAAGCTGAACAGGCGATTATCGAGGCTTGTGAGGAAAAAGGCTTGCCGGCTAAGATTGAGTACGGTGAAGCTGCTTTCTATGGTCCCAAGCTCGACTTTATGGTGAAAGATGCCATCGGTCGCCGTTGGCAGTTGGGAACCATTCAGGTAGACTATAACTTGCCGGAACGTTTTGAACTGGAATATATGGGCTCTGACAACCAGAAGCACCGTCCGGTGATGATTCACCGTGCACCATTCGGATCAATGGAACGTTTTGTGGCTGTATTGATCGAACACACTGCCGGTAAGTTCCCGTTGTGGCTGACTCCGGATCAGGTAGCTATCCTGCCGATCAGTGAAAAGTTCAATGAGTATGCAGAGCAAGTGAAGATGTATCTGAAAATGCATGAAATCCGTGCTATTGTGGATGATCGTAATGAAAAGATCGGCCGCAAGATCCGTGATAATGAAATGAAACGCATTCCTTATATGTTGATTGTGGGTGAAAAAGAAGCTGAAAATGGTGAAGTTTCTGTTCGCAGACAAGGGGAAGGCGACAAAGGAACCATGAAATATGAAGAATTTGCTAAAATTTTGAACGAAGAAGTTCAGAATATGATAAATAAATGGTAACTTTGCAGCCGTTTCATGATAAATATTTAGTAGAACAATAAAAAAATCAAACTAGGAAGTAAACGTTTTTAATGAAGAATGACACTTTAAAAGGGCAATATAGAATCAATGAACAGATTCGTGCCAAAGAAGTCCGCATCGTGGGCGACGAGATTGAACCGAAAGTATATCCTATCTTTCAGGCCTTGAAAATGGCTGAAGAGAAAGAGCTGGATCTAGTTGAAATTTCCCCCAATGCTCAACCTCCTGTTTGTCGTATTATTGATTACTCTAAATTTCTTTATCAATTAAAGAAACGCCAGAAGGAGCAGAAAGCGAAGCAGGTAAAAGTGAACGTAAAGGAAATTCGTTTCGGACCGCAGACTGACGATCATGATTACAACTTTAAGCTGAAACATGCCAGAGGATTCCTGGAAGACGGGGATAAAGTGAAGGCATATGTATTCTTTAAGGGGCGTTCCATCCTTTTCAAGGAACAAGGTGAAGTGTTATTGCTTCGTTTTGCCAACGATCTTGAAGATTTTGCAAAGGTGGATCAGATGCCGGTACTTGAAGGTAAGCGTATGACAATCCAGCTTTCTCCGAAGAAAAAGGAAATGCCTAAAAAACCGGCGGCTTCCAAACCGGTAACTCAGGGACAGAAGGCTGAAAAGCCGGAAGCGGGCGAGGAAGAATAAAAAAGAATGAATGCGTGGCGCGCAGGTATAGTGCGTCACCATTATATATTTAATAATTTTAAAAACAAGTAAGATGCCAAAGATGAAGACTAACTCCGGTTCTAAAAAAAGGTTTACCCTTACCGGAACAGGTAAAATCAAAAGAAAGCACGCTTTTCACAGTCACATTTTGACTAAGAAATCGAAAAAGAGAAAAAGAAATCTGTGCTACTCTACAACTGTTGATACAACAAATGTAAGCCAGGTTAAGGAACTCTTAGCAATGAAGTAATCAAAAGCGTACAAAGTATTATTAAAGTATTAACCGAATGCTTTAGCCTGAAGTTCGTTGCGTGAAGTAACGGCGCTAACATTCAAAAAAAGTAAAACTATGCCAAGATCAGTAAATCATGTTGCTTCAAAAGCAAGAAGAAAGAAAATTTTGAAATTAACCAGAGGTTACTTTGGTGCAAGAAAAAATGTATGGACCGTAGCCAAAAACACCTGGGAAAAGGGTTTGACTTACGCGTTCCGTGACCGTAGAAATAAGAAAAGAAACTTCCGCGCTCTTTGGATACAACGTATCAACGCTGCTGCACGTCTTGAAGGAATGTCTTATTCTAAATTGATGGGCGGTTTGCACAAAGCCGGTATTGAAATAAATCGTAAGGTTTTGGCTGATTTAGCTATGAATCATCCGGAAGCTTTCAAAGCTGTAGTTGCTAAAGCAAAAGCTGCTTAAGTTTCAATAGTTTAGGATTTACAAAGTGTCAGTTATCGATCCGATAACTGGCACTTTTCTTTTGTTAGGCGGAGAGAAAGGATGAAAAAAAATGTTAGTGGACGAACAAATTCTTTCTTTTTCTTGCTATTCTCAGAGAATCTTATTACATTTGTGATAGAAAAATATTAGCCGTATCGACTGGATCGGGAAACTCTTCAAATTAATCTGATGCACCGAGAAAGCTTCGTTCTTCAATGGCGGGCCACATCCTTCGGGACAGCTTTAAGCCGGTGGATTACAAAGAGGGCGAGCGCTCAAATCTTGTTCTATCAGAGTTTCATCACATCGTCGATGCGGCTTTTTTATATACTCTTCTATGATATTTTATTTCTCAGGTACAGGTAACTCTAAATGGATTGCTAATCAGCTTTCTAAAGAACAACAGGAAGATTTGTTTTTTATCCCGGACGCATGGAAGAATGACACATGGGAGTTCTCTTTGCGGGAGGATGAGAAGATCGGTTTTGTCTTTCCGGTCTATTCGTGGGCGCCTCCCGTGATTGTACAGGAGTTTATTCGGAAGTTGGTTCTGAAGGGGTATCAGCAGCAATATCTGTTCTTTGTGTGTTCGTGTGGAGACGATACGGGGCTGACCCGGCAGATGATGGAAAAGGCATTGGCTGCGAGGGGATGGAGATGTAATGCGGGCTTTTCTGTAATTATGCCCAATAACTATGTGTTGTTCCCCGGATTTGATGTGGATAGCAAGGAACTGGAAAAGAAAAAACTGGCAGAAGCGGTTCCGGCTCTTGAAAAAGTCAGTAGACTGATAACCGGGAGAGAAACTGTCTTTGCATGCAAGGAGGGGAGTTTGCCTTTTATCAAGACGAGGATCATCAATCCGTTATTTGTTCGTTATCAGATGTCTCCCAAACCTTTCCATGCAACGAGTGAGTGCATCGGGTGCAAGCGCTGTGAAAAAAGTTGTCCGGTAGGGAATATAACGATGAAGGAAAGAAGACCGGTTTGGGGAAAGAATTGCACCGCCTGCCTGGCATGTTATCATGTGTGCCCTCAGCATGCGGTGCAATATGGTAAAAAGACAAAAGGCAAGGGGCATTATTTTAACCCCGACTCAGCTTATTGATCTTTTATTTTAATACAGCAGTTGGATAAGTCTTCGATTATGGCAAGGCTTTCTACTCTGACACCTTTCTCTTCCAGTATTTTACGTCCATTTTGGAAGGCTTTTTCGATAATGAACCCCATGCCTACCAATTTTGCTCCGGATTGCTCTATGAGGTCGAGAATGCCTAATGCGGCATTTCCGTAGGCAAGGAAATCATCAACAAAAAGAACATTGTCATTTGGGGTCAGAAAATCGGCACTGATCACTACTTCATAATCACGGTCTTTGGTGAACGAGTGTACGGTAGTGCTTAGTGCGTTCTGAATGGTTTTGGGTGATTTCTTTTTGGCGAATACAACCGGTAAGTCCATGAGATAGCCCGTCATGATGGCAGGAGCGATACCGCTTGCTTCTATAGTCATGATCTTGTTTACGTTTGTGGCTGCAAAGCGGCGGACAAATTCTACTCCGATGGATTTCATCAGGACAGGATCCATCTGGTGATTGATAAAACCATCTACTTTAAGGATGCCTCCTTCGTAGCATTTTCCGTCCTGCAGAATTCTTTTTTTTAGTAATTGCATTATAATCTGATAATTAAATAATGTGCTAATATGCCATTTGTTACTGATATCATACAGTATTGGGTTGGCATATTAGCACATCGGGCATTTGAATATTTATTTGTTGTCTCTTAAGTCCTTCACTCTGACGGCTTTTCCCTCGCTCTGCGGGAGAGACCCTTTCTTTACCAGTTTTACTTTCGGGGTAACCAGTATTTCATCTTTTAATTGACGGATAATATCTCTGCGGATCTTTTCCAGTTCGATATAGTTGTCTGTAGAAAGATCACTTAATTCCACTTCGACGATCATCTCATCCTGATTGTTGACTGTCTCCAGCGTAATCAGATAATTGCTGCCTAATTCGGGGAACTGAACCAGAATCTTTTCGACTTGCATGGGGAAGATGTTGACTCCCTTGATGATAAACATATCGTCGCTGCGTCCCTTGATCCGGTCGATGCGGAGATGGGTGCGGCCGCACGGACATTTTCCGGGTAGTATACGGGTAAGGTCGCGGGTGCGGTAGCGGATAAGCGGCATCATTTCACGATCAAGTGTAGTGAGTACCAATTCACCGATTTCTCCTTCGGGAACGGGTTCTCCTGTTTCAGGATCGATGATTTCTACCAGATAGCAATCTTCCCAGAAGTGCATTCCGTTCTGCTCCTGGCATTCGAAGGCAACACCGGGGCCGTTCATTTCCGTCATACCGAAACTATTATATGCTTTCACATTGAGCATCCGTTCTATTTTACGGCGCTGTTCGTCAGTATGCGGTTCGGCGCCGATCACCAAGGTTTTCAGGGTTGTTTCTCTCGGGTCGATACCTTCTTCCTGAAATACTTCGGCAAGACGGATAGCGTAGCTTGGGATGGCGTGTAAGGCGGTAGTCTTAAAGTCACTGATGAATTTAATTTGCCGTTTACTGTTTCCGGCTGCGGCAGGTACGGTAAGGCAGCCAAGGCGTTCTGCACCATATTGGAAACCTAATCCACCTGTAAACATTCCATATCCGGAGCTGTTCTGGAAGACATCTGTCTTGCGGATCCCCACCATGTAAAGGCAACGGGCTACCAGATTTGCCCATGAGTCGAGGTCATGTTGTGAATGTACGATGACTGTAGGGTTTCCTGTAGTTCCACTGGAAGAGTGGATACGTACACCGTCTCTTTTCATGTCGCCGGCCACTAGCCCGAAGGGATAGTTGGCACGCATGTCCGATTTAGTGGTGAAAGGAATTTTGCGGATGTCGTCCAGTGATTGGATACTATCTCCGGTGATGCCGTTTTTGCTGAAAACCTCTTTGTAATAAGGTGAGTTTGCGGCTATGTTAATCGTTTTTTTGAGTCGCTGAAGTTGCAGTTCCTGCAACTTCTCGCGACTCATGATTTCAATTTCTTCTTCCCAGTATTGTGTACTCATGATTGTGATAGTTATTGCATTAGCTTTTCCGCAATTTCCTTGCCGGCAGCCAGTGCTTTAAGATTCATTTCGACAATAGCTTCTCCTTTGCGCAGGAAGATTTCGCGGATACTGTCTTGTACTTTCTCGTAATCGATGCCGAGGAATGGAATGGTTGCGCCCAGCAAAACGATATTGGCAACTCGTGCAGAACCTACTTCTTTGGCTACTTTATCCACGTTCAGTACGATCTTATGCGGCAATTTGTTGATTTCAGCCATTACTTTGTCTTCTTCCGGATAATTGGGGATGTTGACAAACGGAGTTTCGTTGGTTACCAGCCATCCTTCCGGACTGAGATAGGGGAGATAGCGCAGACCTTCCATCGGTTCGAGCGAAATGATAAGGTCGCATTTGCCGGATGGTATCAGATCCGAAGCAATCGGTTTGTCGCTGATGCGGAGGTTGGACTGAACGTCTCCGCCACGCTGGCTCATTCCGTGTACTTCTGCTTGCTTCATGTAAAGTCCTTCTTTCAAAGCAGCTTTACCAATAACTGTAGCGATGGACAAAATACCCTGTCCACCTACTCCTGATAATATAATGTCTTTTTTCATGGCTTACTTACTTCTTTTTTTGCGTGCTAATGTTTGAATACACTCTCTGCGCGGGATGATAACGGATACGCCATTGTATTCGATTTCTTCGCGTATGATCTGTCTCATTTCCTCGTGGTTCTTCTTCAATGGAACAACGACACGGATATGGGCAGGGTCGACTCCTAAACCGATACAGATGGATTCAATACGTCCTGTGCCCGCAGAGTCCTGACCACCGGTCATTGCTGTTGTCTCATTGTCTGAAATGACAATAACGACATTGGCATTTTCGTTGACGCAATCCAGCAAACCTGTCATTCCGGAGTGAGTAAATGTAGAGTCACCGATTACAGCTACGGACGGATGAAGGCCTCCGTCGGCCGCACCTTTCGCCATTGTGATGGAAGCTCCCATGTCTACGCATGAATTGATGGCGTTGAACGGAGCGTTGGCTCCCAGCGTATAGCAACCGATGTCGCTGAATACTTTATGGGAAGGATATTCTTCTTTGAGTACTTCTGTCAGTGTGACGTACATATCACGGTGTCCGCATCCTTCACACAGTGCGGGAGGACGCATTTCGACTACAGAAGGGACGCCGAATTCCGATTTGTTTTCTTTGCCGACCGCGCGTGCTACAGAGTCCGGATTTAATTCTCCGTCTTGTGACAGTGTGCCGTCCAGACGTCCTTTTACTTTGATACCAATGCCCAGATAGCCTTTCAGATGTTTTTCAACGAATGGCTGTCCGTCTTCCAGTACCAGAATCTCGTCGCAGGATTCAACCAATTGCAGCAATTGCTTTTTAGGCAATGGATACTGGCCGATCTTAAGTACCGGGTATTCACAACCTTCCGGATAGTTTTCCATCAGATAATTGTAGCCGATACCGCAAGCGACGATTCCCAGTTTTTTGTTAGGGCCGTCTATGTATTTGTTGTAAGGAGATTCCTCGGAAGCTTTGATGAATTCGTCCTGGCGGGCAAGCAATACTTTATAGCGTTTGCGGGCATTTCCCGGCAACAGGATAAACTGACGGGGATCTTCACTGAATGAAATGCTGTTCTGTGGCTTCTGCTCTTTGCGCTCTACTCCGGAACGGGAGTGTGCGAGGCGGGTGACCATACGCATTAAGATCGGTTCGCCTGTTTTCTCAGAGAATTCGAATCCGTTGTATACCATGTCGTATGCTTCCTGTTGGTTGCTGGGCTCGTACATCGGTATCAGGGAGAAGTCTCCGTAGAAGCGGCTGTCCTGTTCATTCTGTGAAGAGTGCATGCTGGGGTCGTCTGCCGCTATCACAATCAGTCCTCCCTTCACACCCGTGATGGCAGAATTGACGAAACAGTCTGCAGCCACATTCATGCCTACATGCTTCATGCACACTAAGGCGCGTTTGCCTACAAATGACATACCCAGTGCGGCTTCCATGGCAGTTTTTTCGTTGGCACACCAACGATTATGTATGTTCTGCTCAGTGGTTATAGGCGCCATTTGGATATATTCAGTAATCTCAGTTGAAGGAGTACCGGGGTAGGCATATACACCTGAAAGTCCGGCATCCAGTGCAGCTTGTGCAATGGCTTCATCGCCAAGTAAGAGTTGCTTGCTCATATATTTCCTTTATTAGTGTTGATCACAGTTTGTTATTATATCGGGCAAAGATAGCCTTTTTGGCTCGTTTTATCACAAAATTACTTGAAAATCTTTCTTTCATTAAGTGCTTTCCAATATTTTCTTGCATTTGCCATGTGGTCGGCATAATTGGATGCGAAATTGTGAGTACCTGAAAAATCTTCTTTCGCACACATGTAAATGTAATTGTGTTTCGTGTAGTTTAATACACTGTCCAAGCCCTTTTTAGAGGGGATGCGGATAGGTCCCGGAGGTAAACCGCTGTTGATATAAGTGTTGTAGGGCGAGTTGACTTTCAGATGCTCATTGGTGATGCGTCGCAGCCCGAAATCCTGTAAAGCGAACTTGATGGTAGGGTCTGCCTGCAGGGGCATACCTGTGTGCAGGCGGTTGATGTATAGTCCGGCTACCATCGGCTTTTCTTCGTTGTTGTTGGTTTCTTCTTCAACAATGGAGGCGAGGGTGCAGACTTCTTCCGGTGTCATGCCGATAGCGGTTGCCTGGGCAAGACGTTCGTCATTCCAGAATCGTTTGTGTTCTGTCTGCATACGTTTGAAGAAGTCGTCGACACTCATATCCCAATATACCTGATAGGTCTCGGGGATGAAAAGACAGGGCATGGTGACCGGCGTATACCCCATTTCGGCCTGAAAAGCGGAATCGAATAGTTGGCGGGCTATTTCGGCGGAGTCGATCATCAGTTGCTTGCCGATGCTTCGCGCCAGCCGGTCTAGTGTCCGTACGCTTCCGATAGTGAGATTCATCGGTTCCTGATAACCTCTGAAGAAGCGGCTGAATACATGGTATACGTTTTCGTTGGGGCGGATGGCATAACGTCCGGTATGTATATTCTGGTCGAATTTTCTATATTTTGCCATCCATTGAAATCCGGTGAATTTGTTGACATGACCGGTTTGTCTGATCTTATTGTAGATTGAATCTGCCGTGTCATCCCGGTCTACATATACATAGACGGTTTTGGAGGGATGAAACTGAGGAGCAAAGAGATAATAATAGACTGTTCCTCCGGCAATGGCGCAAAGAAGGAGAGCTCCGGTCAGAACGGATAATAAGATATTTCTTGTTTTCTTTTTCATCTTGTGACGTAACTTTAAAAATTGCGTCAAAGATAGGAAGATTTTGGATAGGAGCGATTCCTTTCAACGGTGAATAGTTGAAATTCGGCTGATTTTGTCAACTATTAGCGTGGCCACTGGTAATAATCGGCATTGGCTTCTACTGCATTTTCTATTTCATCGGGCAGGGGAGAGAAGAAGTCCATATGGGTAAGTTTCTCGATGCTGTCAATTGATACCGCATAGGTGGAAAGGGGCTCTACCGCCTGTCTGTTGTTGAATAAGAACCCGATGCCACGAGCCGGTTTGACAAAAGGAGAGAGGATTACTTTGAAGAATCGTTCGGGCACTGCCACCTTATTTTTTCCGATGGTCTTGGACGGCTTGTCGATGATAGGACCGCATATGATGATGATGGCACTATCGGCTACCGCCCAGTCTCTTATTTTTTCTTCCAGATTTTTCCAGCCTCTTCTGTTCAGTTGAGGATGCTGCGGACACATATTGCTGAAATAGAAGGATTCTTTCATGACATCCGGACTCCATTTCATGTCGGCGGCTGGTGCCATATGTCCTTTGTCATATCCTGAACGTGCATAATCCGCATTGGTCGCAATGGCGCCTTTTACTAAAGGATCGGCGATGAAGTTGTCACCTCTCTTTTCTTTTCCTTTAGTTTCTTGACGGGTCAGCTCGTAAGAAACCCAATTCGGAATCTTCAGATCTTTATTGTAGGAAACCGTATAACCTTTATGACGAATGATCTGCTCCTGACGGGGAATCAATGAAATGGGAATCTCTAAATCTTTGCCGGATGGAGTGGGGAGGGAAACGGAAGTCTCTATCTGCGGTTTGCTACTGTGCTGGACACTGTATTGCTGATAATACAGATAAAGCCCGTAACAAATGGGAATAAGTACGATGATAGCGATGATACACCCTAATCTTTGATTGGAATGTGACTTCTTTTTCTTAAATAATCTCCTGCTCTTACCTCGTTTCATGCGATTTGCTTTGGGGGTTAATAAGAAAAGCGCTAACTATTCTGTAGTTAGCGCTTTATTGTCAAGAGCCGCTAGCCAGACTTGAACTGGCGACCTACGCGTTACGAATGCGTTGCTCTACCAACTGAGCTATAGCGGCGGTTTGTTTCTCGTTTACGGCGTGCAAAATTACAGCTTTATTTGAGAAAACAAAAGGATTCTGAATATTTTTTGAGCTTTAATTTAAAATCTTCCTTTACCATAACTCTTTGCATAAAGTAACGGTAGTTTAACTTTCGAACATTCTGCTGCGTGCCAGCATACACGCGCCTACAATACCTGCTTTATCCTTCAATTTGGATGTAATGATGGCAGAGTCTTTGTTGACCAGATTGAGTGAATACTTACGTACCGCTGTTTTGATGGGTTGGGTGATATAATCTCCCGTTAAAGATAAAGTTCCGCCTATAATGACCAGTTCCGGATTGAAGATATTGATTAATCCTGCAATTTGTTTTCCCAGCTTTTGCCCTATTTCTTCAACAATTTCAATACAAAGCAGATCTTCCTTGTTGACGGCTGTGATGATTTCGTCAAGCGTGATGGGGTCTTCTTCACCGGATATTCGGGTGGAAAGAATAGAGCTTTCTCCGCTTTTAATACGCTCCAAAAGAATGCGATGAAGGGCAGAGCCGGATGCTTCTGTTTCCAGACACCCTTTTTTGCCGCAATGGCAGATGATTTCATTGTCGTATGCATTGACGTGACCGAACTCTCCCGAGAAACCGGATTTTCCTGTGTAGACTTTGCCGTCGATAATAATTCCGATGCCGACTCCCCAGCTGACGTTGACGAAAATAATATCTTTTTCTCCTTTTACACACCCTTGCATATATTCTCCGTAAGTCATGGCACGGGTGTCGTTGTCAATGGTTACTTTATGACCCAGCTTTTCCGACAGGACATCCGCCAACGGGCGTTCCTCAAAATTGAACTGGCTGAAACTATATCCGGATTCCGGATTTACCCGTCCCGATACATTTACATTGATATTTAAAATCTTCTCCTTATTGATAGGAAGTTTTTTGATGAAGTTGAGAATGAGTTTGCACAACTCGTTCATCCCTTCTATCGAATTCTCAAATTTATAGGGGATATTCATTTTTAACTCTACCATATCACCTTTAAAATTGATCAGTCCGATATTGACTGCAAATCTTTTGATGTCTACACCTATAAAATAACCGGATTCCGGATTCAATCCATAGAGATTCGGGTGGCGTCCACCGCTGGTTTCCAGTTTTCCGTAATCATTGATATATCCGTCCTCACACATTTCACCGATAAACTTGGTGACTGTGGGCACGCTTAGATCTAGTTCTTTTGAAAGATCGGGAATAGTGGAACTACCATTATATATATAATGTGTAATGATCCTCTTTTTAACGAGGGCATTTTTAGAGCCCATTTCTATTTCTTTCAAGAATTGTTGGTTCATACGTCTCTTATATTTTGTAATATCTACAAAGATAATTAATTTTTTTATTAACTAATAAGGTTCTTGACGAAAAAATTAGAATTGAATCTGAGATGATGCTGTGCTGATTCCTTATAGAAAGTGAATTCTCTCATTGATAGTTATTTGAAATCTTCTTATATAATAAGGTAATAAGGGTACTGGTATCTGAATAGCTTCATATTTATAGTCTTATTAATGAATAAATAAGCAAAAATCAACTTTATTAATAAAATATTTTATTATCTATTGTTTGTTTAATAAATATAGCTATATTTGTACCGTGATATTAATTAAGATGTACCGTAACCAAATCGTATTATGATGAAAAACTTATTCCAAATACTCTGTGGGCTGTTTCTGGTAGTATCATACTCTTCTTGTATGCACTCAGAGGAAGATAAGGTAGATGTACTTATTATAGGTGGAGGTGCCAGTGGTGTAACATCCGGCATCCAGTCTGCTCGTATGGGAGCCAATACACTGATTCTCGAAGAAAGCACCTGGTTGGGTGGGATGCTGACTTCTGCCGGTGTGAGTGCTGTGGATGGAAATTACAGATTGCCTGCCGGACTTTGGGGAGAATTTAAGAAGAGATTGTCTGATTATTATGGCGGGCTGGATTCTTTGAAGACGGGTTGGGTAAGTAACGTATTGTTTGAACCGTCAGTTGGAAATAAGATTCTTCACGAAATGGTAGCGGCGGAAAATAATCTGAAAGTCTGGAAACAGGCTTGCCTTGAAGAAGTAAAAAGGACGGGAGATGAGTGGGTCGCTAAAGTGAAGGTGGAAGGACAAGGTGTGAAAACGGTTCGGGCGAAGGTCATGATTGATGCCACCGAACTGGGTGATGTGGCAAAAATTTGTGGAGTGAAGTACGATATTGGTATGGAAAGCAGAGATGACACGCACGAGGATATTGCTCCGGAAAAGAAGAATAATATTGTGCAGGATATTACTTATGTTGCCATATTAAAAGATTATGGTAAGGATGTGACTATTCCGGAACCTGAAGGATACGATCCTAAAGAATTTGCCTGTGCCTGTGCCAGTCCGGTATGCATAACTCCTAAAGAGCCGGATCGCGTCTGGTCTAAAGATATGATGATTACCTACGGGCGGTTGCCGAATCATAAATATATGATTAATTGGCCGATAGAAGGTAATGATTATTATATTAATCTGATTGAAATGACTCCGGAAGAACGCGTGAAAGCATTGGAATATGCGAAACATTATACGATGTGTTTTGTTTACTTCCTGCAACATGAACTGGGGTATAATACACTTGGATTGGCGGATGATGAATATCCGACAGAGGATAAGTTGCCCTTTATCCCTTATCATAGAGAGTCCAGAAGAATTCACGGATTAGTCCGCTTTAACTTGAATCATGCACTCAATCCATATACACAGGATGAAAAGCTGTACCGTACTTGTATTGCTGTGGGTGATTATCCGGTAGATCATCACCATACCCGCTATCATGGTTATGAAGAGTTGCCTAATCTGTATTTTCATCCGATCCCTTCGTATGGGTTGCCGTTAGGTACATTGATTCCTCAGGAGGTAGACGGGCTGATTGTTGCAGAGAAATCTATTTCCGTATCGAATATTATGAATGGAACGACTCGTTTGCAACCGGTTGTACTGCAGATCGGTCAGGCAGCGGGAGCTTTGGCTACACTTGCTGTGAAGAATAATCAGAAGATAAGTGATGTTTCTGTTCGTGATGTTCAGAATGCTATTCTGGATGCTAAAGGATATTTGCTTCCTTATCTGGATGTCCCTGTCTCGGATGTGAAGTTTGCTCCTTATCAGCGGATTGGCTCTACGGGGATTCTTAAAAGCGTCGGTAAGAATGTGGACTGGTCCAATCAGACTTGGTTGAGAGCGGATACGGTATTGTTGGCGTCAGAACTGGATGGCCTGTTTGAAGTGTATCCGGCTGCCAAAGATGAATTCAAAAAAACAGGAGCGGATAAATTAAGTATTGAGGAGGCAGTTCAACTTGTTCAGAAGATAGTAGAAACGGAAAAACTACATACTACTGTTGATCCGCAAGCGCTTTGGAAAGCATACGGAATGCAAGAACCGGATTTGAAACGGAATATTTTGAGAGGGGAGATGGCTGTAATGATTGATCAAGTATTGGATCCTTTCAATAAAAAACAGATCGATATCACTGGTAAGTATATTCAATAGGTTAACATATATCTAAGTAAAAACAAAAAATTAAAACTATGGAAACTAATAATCGTAGAGATTTCTTAAAGAAGGCAGCTTTGGCCGGAGCTTCCGCTTTGGTTGCCCCTTCATTATTTGCAGCTGACGGAGAGGGGAGAGGGGAACTCTCCCCGAAGATCAAGGCTGGCGATTTGGAAAGCAAATTGATTGTTCCCAAAAATAATGGCTTAAAAATTACAGGAACTTTTTTGGATGAAATATCTCATGATATTCCTCATCAGAACTGGGGTGAGAAAGAATGGGATTTGGATTTTCAGCATATGAAAAGAATCGGTATCGATACAGTGATTATGATTCGTTCCGGTTATCGTAAGTTTATGACTTACCCTTCACCCTATTTGCTGAAAAAAGGATGTTATATGCCGTCGGTTGATTTGGTAGATATGTATTTGCGTCTGGCGGAGAAGTATAACATGAAATTTTATTTTGGTTTGTATGATTCAGGACGGTATTGGGATACAGGTGATTTAAGTTGGGAGATTGAGGATAACAAGTATGTGATTGATGAGGTTTGGAAGATGTACGGAGAGAAGTATAAAAGTTTTGGAGGCTGGTACATCAGCGGCGAGATTAGCCGCGCCACGAAAGGGGCTATTGATGCTTTCCGCGCTATGGGAAAGCAATGTAAAGATGTATCGAACGGACTCCCGACTTTTATCTCTCCGTGGATTGATGGCAAAAAGGCTATTATGGGAACAGGGAAACTGACAAGAGAAGATGCGGTTTCTGTACAACAACACGAAAAAGAATGGAATGAAATTTTTGATGGAATTCATGAAGTGGTAGATGCTTGTGCTTTTCAGGATGGACATATCGATTATGATGAGTTGGATGCGTTCTTTACTGTAAATAAAAAATTAGCAGATAAGTATGGTATGCAATGCTGGACCAACGCCGAGTCTTTTGACCGTGATATGCCTATCCGTTTTCTACCCATTAAATTTGATAAGCTCCGGATGAAGCTGGAAGCTGCCAAACGTGCAGGGTATGATAAGGCTATTACTTTCGAATTTTCTCATTTTATGAGTCCTCAATCTGCCTACTTGCAGGCCGGACATTTATATGATAGATACAGAGAATATTTTGAAATTAAATGAGTGATATGAAGTCTACAATTAACTTTGGCTATCTTATTTTCCTTTCTGTTGTAGCAGCTTTGGGAGGATTTTTGTTCGGATATGATACTGCTGTTATATCCGGAACAATCGCTCAGGTTACTCAACTTTTTCAACTGGATACGTTGCAACAGGGGTGGTATGTGGGATGTGCTTTAATAGGTTCTATCGTCGGTGTTCTTTTTGCCGGTATCCTGAGTGATAAGCTGGGACGAAAAATGACGATGATTATTTCAGCGACTCTGTTTTCTACATCGGCTTTAGGTTGTGCGATCTCCGCAGACTTCACCCAATTGGTAGTCTATCGTATTATTGGTGGAGTTGGTATTGGTGTTGTGTCGATTGTTTCCCCTTTGTATATATCTGAAGTGGCTGTGGCACAATATAGAGGGCGTTTGGTATCTTTATATCAATTGGCTGTGACAGTTGGATTTTTAGGAGCTTATTTGATTAACTATCAATTGCTGGCTTATGCTGAAAGTGGTAATCAGTTAAGTATGGACTGGTTGAATAAGATATTTGTTACTGAAGTCTGGCGAGGAATGTTGGGAATGGAAACATTGCCGGCTGTGTTATTCTTCATCATTATCTTCTTTATTCCGGAGAGTCCTCGTTGGCTGATCGTAAGAGGTAAAGAAGAAAAAGCTGTCAATATATTAGAAAGGATATATAATTCAGTTTCAGAGGCTGCAAGTCAATTAAAAGAAACGAAATCTGTATTGACGTCTGAAACAAAATCTGAATGGGCTATGTTAATGAAACCCGGAATTTTTAAAGCGGTTATCATTGGTGTATGCATTGCTATTTTGGGACAGTTCATGGGTGTGAATGCTGTACTTTATTATGGCCCTTCCATTTTCGAAAACGCAGGACTTTCAGGAGGAGATTCTTTGTTTTACCAAGTTCTCGTAGGACTAGTCAACACTCTGACCACTGTTCTTGCTCTTGTGATCATCGACAGGGTCGGCCGCAAGCAACTGGTCTATTACGGAGTTTCGGGGATGGTTGTCTCCCTCCTGCTGATCGGCATTTACTTCCTCTTCGGTGATTCCTGGGGA
>NZ_JAMOKH010000057.1:0-36487 GCF_023656585.1 Bacteroides sp. B1-V-101
TCCATTTTATTTAAATCCAAGTTTCATAAATTCAACTATTCGCGAAACTATTTTAAACTAGGGCTTTCCCCCCTGTTATTACCTCTAGTACTATTATAAATCAAAAGTACAGAAAAAGGGTCGATTAATGAAACTTTTAAATTTAAGAATATGAGTTATTCACAATTTATCATGGCTGTATTTGCCATTTATGTAGTTTACTACGCTGCAAACATCCTGTATGATGCTTTCCTAAAGCAAAGCAAAACCAATACAGGTGAAGAAGAAGAAATTATTTCAATAGGAGAGGAAGAAGAAATACCTCACAAAGTTGTAGATGAAGATTTTGAAACAGGCTCATACGAAAAAGAAGATGAAAAAAAAGAATCTGAACAGAATTATGTATCTGTAAATGAATCTATTGAAATGGAAGTTGAAACACAAGGTATTCCAATGGAACAACTTCTTGCTAAAGGGAAAAGCATGTTTTCACACGTAAATTTTAACAAATAAACAACTAATTTTTATTCAAATGAAAAAGTTTTTTTCAAAAATTGCTCAAAGAGCATTCGCTTTAGCCATTAGCATAATGGTAGTAACTAACACTTTTGCACAAGGTGCTGCGGGAATTGATGCAGCTAGTTCTGAACTTGCAACCTACATGGACCCCCTAGGAAACATGATGATGATACTAGGAGGTCTAGTAGGATTAGTTGGAGCAGTGCGAGTTTATTTAAAATGGAACTCTGGTGACCAAGATGTACAAAAGGCTGTTATGGGCTGGATGGGGTCATGTATCTTTCTGGTTGTATCAGGTGTTGTCGTAAAAGCATTCTTCGGAATCTAATATGTCGAAAGAGTATCCAAGTTACAATGTATATAAGGGGCTACAAAAGCCCCTTATTTTCAAAGGATTTAAAGGCAAGTTCATATATATCGGTGGAGCTTGTATTATTAGTGCTTTACTTTTATGTGCTATTGTTTCTACTCTGGCTTCTTTTATGTGGGGAGGTATAACTCTTGTAATAGTTATGTTTGGAGGGTTAGGAATAACATCGCAATTACAAAGAAAAGGGCTTCACAGGAAAGATAAACGAAAAGGCATATATATAGTATCACGCACTTTTATAAGAGATAGAAAAAAATAAAGCTTATGAAAAAGAAAAGTGAATTTGAAGCTCCTTATATTGGTATTGAAACAATAGACAATACTCCTATATTCTATAACCGAAGGGGCGACTATTCTGTTATCATTAAATGTGAAAATCCTATAATACAGTATTCAGCAGATATGGATGCTTACTATGATTTTCACCACTTATTTACTAATATCCTCAAAGTATTAGGAACTGGATATACAATACAAAAACAGGATATTCTATGTAAAAAATCATTTTTACCACCCCAGAATAGGAAGAACGACTATTTATCAAATCGTTATTTTGAACATTTTAAAGGACGAATATATACTGATATTTCTACTTATCTTGTTATTACAGGAGAAGTAGAAAGGTCTAAATTCTTTTCTTTTGACCCTCGAAGGTTTGATACTTTTATTAGAAACATCACAAAAGTATTAGGACTATTCGCTAACAGAGGAATAAGAGCTAAACTATTAAATGAAAATGAAATAGAAATATATATAAAAAGATTTCTATCTATCAATTTCAATCAGCAAACAGTAAGCCTAAAAAATATCAAAGCAAGAGAAGAAAATCTTATAATTGGAGAAAAAAACGTACAGTGCATTTCTCTTGTAGATATTGACGAAGTTAATTTTCCTTCTGTTATAAAACCATATAAAGAGGTCAATATTGGGCTAAGGTTTCCTGTTGACTTACTCTCTTTTTTGCATGATACACCAGGTATAGACACAATTATCTATAATCAAGTAATAAATATTCCAGACCAACGAAACGAAGCAAACAAATTAGAAGGCAAAAAGAAAAAACATAAAGGAATGCCTGACCCTGCAAATGATTTATGTGTAGAAGACATAGAACGAGTGCAGTCGGATATTGCCAGAGAAGGGCAAATGCTTGTATATGCACATTATAATATAATTCTTGCTGGTCTTGATGATATTAGTAAGGCTATCAACTATGTTGAAACATCTCTTTTTGATTGTGGCATTATTATTAATAAACAATGCTTCAACCAATTAGAATTATTCGAATGTGCACTGCCAGGAAACGCAATCAACCTAAACAGTTATGACAAATTTCTAACAACTTCCGATGCTGCAATTTGTCTTTTGTTCAAGGAAAAATTACAAGTAACAGAAAACAGCCCTTTTCTTACTTATTTTACAGACAGACAAGGATTGCCTGTTGGAATAGATATGTCCGGGAAAGAAGGTGAGAAAAAATATACAAATAACTCCAACTTCTTTGTTTTAGGTCCAAGTGGTTCTGGTAAGTCTTTCTATGTCAACTCCAAAGTAAGACAATGGGTTTTAGATAACACTGATATTGTATTGGTAGATACAGGGCATAGTTATTCAGGAATGTGCGAATACTATCATGGCAAATACATTACTTATTCTGAAAGCAAGCCTATATCTATGAATCCTTTCCGAATTACTGAAGAAGAGTATAATGTAGAAAAGAAAAACTTTCTTAAATCATTAATTTTCCTGATATGGAAAGGTGCAAATGGTGAGGTCAAAAAGCAAGAAGAAGAAATTATGGATATTACCATAGAAAAATACTATTCTTTCTACTTTCATCCCTTTAATGGTTATTCAGATGCGGAAAAAGAAGCCATACGTGAAAATTTACTACTCGAATTTCAAGTCAATGAAGAAGAATTTGAAAACGAAAGGGAAAAAGAAGAACGCAAGATACTTTCCGAAAAAATAGAGAAATTACAGCAACTAGTAGAAAAAGGAGAAGGCGGAGAAAAAACCAACGCAGAAAAAGCGATACAAAACATTCTCATCGAAAAAGGCTTTACACGCCAAGAGCTTGATAATCCTGAAACTAGATTACTTTCTATAATAGAAAGACGAATCCAGAAGAAGGAAGATATATTGAAAGAAATAAAAGTTGAAAGCTTATCTTTTAACTCTTTCTACGAATTTTCCCTACGCATTATACCTATCATTTGCAAAGAGAACAAAATTGATTTTGATATTACTAACTATAAGTTTCTATTAAAAAAATTCTATAAAGGAGGACAGTTAGAAAAAACTCTTAATGAGGATTTTGACACTTCCCTTTTTGAAGAACCCTTTATAGTTTTTGAAATTGATGCAATTAAAGATGACCCTGAATTATTTCCAATAGTAACCTTAATTATTATGGACGTTTTTATTCAAAAAATGAGATTAAAAAAGAACAGAAAGGCATTAATAATTGAAGAAGCATGGAAAGCCATAGCTAGCCCTATGATGGCTGGCTATATACTCTATTTGTATAAAACAGTTCGTAAATTTTGGGGTATGGCAATGGTTGTTACTCAAGAACTGGAGGACATAATTAGTAATCCTGTAGTCAAAAACTCTATAATCAGCAACTCCGATATTATATGCCTATTAGACCAAAGTAAATTTATAGACAAATATCAAGAAATAGCAAATCTTTTATCCCTAACGGAAGTAAATCAAAAGCAAATATTTACCATAAATCAACTTCCCAATAAAGAAAACCGTAATCGGTTTAATGAAGTATTTATAAAAAGAGGAAATTATGGAAATGTATTTGGAGTAGAGGTTTCTCTACACGAATATTTCACATTTACTACAGAACGAATTGAAAAAGATGCTGTTGGATATTATCATATCATTTATGGTAGTTTCCAAACAGGATTGGATAATTTTATAATAGACCTAAAATCTTCCAAATTAAAAAATATGGATTGGGTTTTACAAGTCAATAAGGTACTAGGGTATCACTCCGATGATGGAAGCCTAAAAGATATACTTAACATCATAGGGGAACAACCATTATATAAGTATATCCTAGATAAATACAAATGGATTACAAACCGTTAAAGATAATATCATGAAGAAAATCCTATTTATTTTAGTGGTAGCATCTACTTTAACCCAAGTTGCATATTCGCAAAAGGCAGTCTTGGATATAACCTGTATGGAAACACTTATAGCTAATCATAAGGTGCAACATACTTCTTTCTCTAAAGTGAAAGAGAATGAAGCTCAAATAAGCCTTATACAAAAACAAATCAGTGAAAAAATGGTTCAGATTGAATTTTTCCAAAGCAAATTTTATAATAGCCTAAAATCTGTAGAAGCCATCATAAAAACAGGAAAAGATATTATCTACTGCACTGATATTGCAGCAGATATTGGTAAATATCAAAAACAAATGGTTGAACTTGCTGTAGGTGACCCGGCTTTATTATTGGTGTCAGCAAAAACAGAGCTAGAATTAGTAAATCGCACTGCGGATTTGACACAATACATTTATCAGGTCGCTATTGTCGGGACAGATGTAAACCTTATGGATAATAAGCAAAGAATAGACTTGCTTAAGTATGTTATTAATGAACTAAGAAACATGAGAGGTATAGCATACGCTGTATGCCGACAGATGAAAACAGCAAAAAGAAATGGAGTATTACAAACATTAGCTCCGGGGGTATTTAAATACAAAGATAATCGTTCAAAATTAGTTGATGATTTATTACAGAATTATAAAGTAAAACCTAAAAGATAATATGAAAAGAGTGCTTTTATTTTTTTCCCTAATGTTGATTATTGGTACTTCTAATACCTATTCCCAAATGCCTGTAAAGGATAAAGGGAAATGGAGCGTGCTTAATAATATGGAATTTATGGATAGAGTACGACTACAACCAGAATGGTATCATTACTGGATATGGTATAAAAAGGTTTTGGGTATTAAAATTCCTTTGCCGGGCTTAGGGTTACACGACAAATACGGGAAGGAAGATAGACGTAATTTCCAGTTACAAGAAATTCCCATGATGGCAGCCGTAGAGTACAATAAATCAGAAACAGAAAAAGAAGGGTATAATGTTGATACCATATATAGACAGGAACTCTTCAAATTTGGAGATAAAGAAATTGATTATCAATATACTTTAACTAAAAATCGTAGAAATGATATTCTTAATGATATAAATAAAAAACTTGTCGAATATTCTTCTAATGGCGGTAATAAAGAACATGTTGAAGTTATAACTGATGAAGTTACTAGAATAAAAAAGAACATAGATATAATCCATGATTCACATATGAGTAACTCTAAAAAAAGGGAAGCCTATTTAGATTTTGATAAAGAACTAATAGAGGTTCTTTCATTAATAACAAGATTGAATAATATAAATAAAACAATAATGAGCCATGAATGAGTTAATAGATAAATTCTTATTTGAATTATTTGATGGACTAAGAGATAAAACAACTGTTCTATTCGGAGAATTTATTGCGGATGCACAAGCATTGGCAGCAATCTTTATGTTGTTATATTTTGGAGTAGAAAGCTTCAAAATGATGAGTGGAGATAAAAAATTAGAGATTATCCCGTTATTGCGTCCATTCGCACTGGGATTGGTTCTTATGTTCTGGATTCCCTTTATTAATCTAATCAGTTATCCCGGAGAGTTATTAACAGCACGAAGCAAGGCTATGTTTACGAATCAGATAGAAGAAGTAGAATTACTTTCTCGTAATAGATATGCACTCATTGATAGCGTAGCAGTAGAGTTATTACATACTTCATTAGAAGTTGAAAGAGCCGAAAATGAAGTTAAGGATAAGAAATGGTATGATTTTAGTATAGACTTCTCAGCTATTGGAGACAAGATAGCTGGATTATATGTATATGTAGTCGCTAAGGTTAAAATGATAATGTTTAATATCATTGAATTTATTGTCGTTACTTTTTGGCAAGTATGTACCTATTTTGTCTTTTTCCTACAAATCATATTCACAGGAATATTAGTTATTCTTGGTCCACTAGCTTTTGCATTCTCTGTTTTACCTGCATTTCGGGATGCTTATATACAATGGATAGCTCGTTTTGTCAGTGTTAGTTTATATTCATGTATTGCATATATAGTATTATCAATTTCTTTAGTAGTAATGCAATATGGGATAGAAAGAGAAATTGAAATTTTAGAATATGCGCTTAGAAATGAAGCTGCATTTGTCATGTATGTCGGAATGACCTCTGGAGGTGTCAATAGCTTCCTTCTTACAGCATTACTTGGAGCATTTGCCATGCTTACAATACCTTTTGTTTCTACATGGATTGTAAGTACAACTGGAGTAGGGCAAGCAGTAGGAGGCATGGTTGGAGGAGCAGCCATCGCAACCAAAGCTGTAGCAGCTCCGGCTACAGGTGGAGCCAGTGCAGCTATGTAAAAAGATTCATTAAATTTTAAATTCACATAATCATGATTATTAAAAACTTAGAAAATAAAATCAAATTAGCCGGAATTTTATCCATTGGCTGTTTTGCAACTAGTATAGTTATTTCAGGTATGGTACTAGCCTTTTGTTTCTCTTTAGTAAAAGCTGAAAGAAAAAAAATATATGTTTTGGATAATGATGTCCCTGTACTAGTAAAACAAACTGGTACAGAAGTCAACTTGGAAGTCGAATGTAAGAGCCACATAAATCTATTCCACACTTTATTTTTCACATTACCACCAGACGATGAATTTATAAAATACAACATGGAAAAAGCCATGTATCTAATTGATGATAGCGGATTAAAACAATATAATAATTTAAAAGAAAAAGGATATTTCAACACCATATTAGCGAGTTCTGCAACAGTAACAATTATGACAGATAGTATCAAGGTGGACATGAACAACCTATCTTTTGAGTACTATGGCATCCAACGTATAGAGCGAGAAACCTCTATTCTAAAAAGGCAACTTGTAACTACAGGGAAATTAAGACAAATTCCACGTACTGAAAATAATCCTCATGGACTTATTATCACAGATTGGAAAACGATACTAAACAAAGACCTAGATTATAAAGTAAAAAAGAATTTCTAATGAAACTGTTTAAACATAAAAAGAATGATAGAAAAGAAAGTATCAAGACTAAAGCCGAGCAAGCTACAGTTGTTCTTCTTACTAAAATATTTCAAAAGTTCGGAGTTAATAACGCTTGTGAACGCTTATTGGCGTGGGCTGATATACACCGTAAAGCTATGTTTGGAATTACGATTTCATTCCTTTCTTTCGTCACAATTCTATCATTAGTAATGCGTCCAGAAAGAAAGCCAATGCAAGTTTTCAACGAAGAAAAAAGCAAAGTACAAATTAACATTGATAGTACCCTACAAAAAAAACAAGTAGGAGTTCACGACTTGTTAGAAGTGATTAAAATGCAAAATGAAATTAATGAGCTAAGAAAAAATGGGAAATTAACTCCAGAAGACACTATACGAATAAAAAATTTATACAATAAATTAAATAAATAGCGTATGAAACAGATTGATATTAAAAAGCCTAAGTACATCATTCCGATACTCATCCTACCTTTTATTCTAGGGATAGGATGGCTAGTTAAGGATATGATAAACTCTGCCCCAGCAGAAGAAACTACATTAGTAGAAACGGAAGAATTAAATCTTGATATTCCTGATGCTAATTTAGAAAAAAGAGAGATAAAAAGTAAATTTGAATCACTCAAAGGAGCTTTCAATAAATCTTCTGATTATTCATCAATACAAACCATAGATAAAGAAGAAGAAGTTAGCGAAATTGAAAGTTCTGGTTCTCTTTACTCCAATGATGAAATAAGGCAAATTGACAGTTTAAATCAAGCTTCTAGAATCCGAGAAAAGGAATTGGAACAACAAATAAAAGGATTTCCTACTATAGATGAATCAAGTCAAACAGAAACTAGGAAAGCTCCTGAAAAATCCAAGATGCAAGAAGAAATGGAGCTTTTTAAAATGCAAATGGCTTATATAGATTCATTACAAAATCCACGTCCTAGAACACCTCAAAAAAAACAAGATGAAAAGCCAAAAGAAAAGGCTATAGAAGTTGTAAAAGCGAAAAATCCCGCAGAAGTATATTTTAATACTGTAGGGAAAGAACAAAAAACTTCACTAATCACAGCTATATTAGATGAAACTTTAAAAGTAACAGATGGTAGCCGAGTACGCATACGGCTTCTAGATGATATAATGATTAATGACGCTCTTTTAACTAAAGGCACTTACCTATATGGGAATGTATCTGGCTTTAAAGCTCAAAGAGTACACATTAATATTTCCTCTATAATGGTTGATGGCAGACAAATGAAAGTAGATTTATCTGTATATGATAATGACGGACAAGAAGGTTTCTTTGTTCCTTCATCAGCTTTTAGAGATTTGAGTAAAGATGTTGGAGCGCAAATAGGAAGCCAAACTATACAAATGAACAGCCAATCAGAAGGAGTAGAACAATTCGCTTTAGGTGCTTTACAAGATGCTTACCGTAGTACAACCCAAGCTCTTTCCAAAAACATCAAAAAAAACAAAGCCAAATTAAAATATAACACACAAGTTTTTTTAGTAAACAACAAAGATAAAGAACAATAATATGAGAAAGATTTTTATTGCATTATGCACAATGGTTTCTGTTATTACAGGAAATGCACAGAACACCCCTATTGGAGAAAACATCGAGCTTGCAGGTGAAAACCCAGAAGAACTAAAGGTTATATACGTCAACAAAGATGTTTCAACGCATTTTATAGCTATGGAAGATATAAAATATGTTGATATATCAGTCAATGATATTGTTGGCGATATTCCTACTGGTAACTCTCTTAGAATAAAGCCCACAAAAGAAGGAGCTAGTGGAGTTATCACCATTGTTACAGAAAGATTTTTCGTACAATATATGCTAGTATATAGTAGCGATTTAGCAAAAGCATACACTCGCTTTAATATCCCTTATGCTGATTTACGTAGCTATATGAATCCAGAAGTGAACTTAACCAAAGCACAAATGTATGATTACGCACATAGAATGTTTATTTCAAAAAATAAATTCTATGATGTTTCCAGTAAAAGTAACCTAATGAAAATTGTACTAAACAATATCTACACATTAGATAAGTATTTCTTTATTGATATTTCTATGATTAATAAAACAAAAATACGATATGATATAGACCAAATACGCTTCAAAATAGAAGATAAAAAACAAACAAAGGCTACTAATTTTCAATCTATAGAAATACTTCCATTGATGCAAGTTAATAAGAATCTTGTTTTCAAGAAGAACTATCGAAATATTTTTGTCTTTGAAAAATTTACTTTCCCAGACGAAAAAGTTCTTACCATAGAAATATCTGAAAAACAGATTTCAGGACGTACTATAACATTAAGAATTGATTATGCAGACATTCTTCATGCAGATGCTTTTACTGAATAAAATTTTACGATTATGAAAAGAATAGCATTTCTTGTTATCACCTTATTTTTTTCCCTAAAGTCAATGGCTGGTGATGGTGATAAGTTTTTTAATATTTCAGGAGGTTGGCAATGGAAAAATACCGTCAATGCAGTTGTAGGGCTGGAGTTTGAAGGTAAATATCACAATGCTTATGAACTATATATTGATTTAGCTACAGCATATGATAAATGCCCGGTATGTAATAAGGTATGCTCTGATAGTTTCTGGAGCTATAAAACATTCGGCATAGGTGCAGCATATAAACCTACAATCTCACGAGGCAAAAACAGTAATTTAAGATGGCGGTTTGGAGCAGATTTAGGAGCTAACAGAAAAGGGTTTCAGGCTTCCATTGATATAGGTTTAGAATATAGCTATTCATTTAGAAATGGAATGCAAGTCTTTGTAATGCAAAAAAATGATTTTGTCTTTTGGACACGTGACCATTTCCGAAATGGATTATTAGTAGGTGTCAAATTTCCAATAAATAATTAAGTATGAAAAAAATATATATAATTCTATTATCCATTATAGGGGTAATATCATCATGTACAAAACACGAAGATATTATAGACACATCATTACAGCCGGGTAGTATCTTATGTAGTGATGGAAGTATAGTGCATCCCTCACTTTTTTCACCCAATGAAAAAGAAGCCATTGGAGTTGTATTTTGGTGTAATGATGGGAATAATCCTGATATAAAAGAAACCGCTTATGCCGTTTCATTAGAAGATTTAGAAGAAAATCCTTTAATAGATACAGACGAGGATATAGCTAATGTTTCGGAAGATGAAAACAGCTTTGATGGAGCAGCTAATACTGCCGCAATAATGAACTTTGCTATAAAAGATAGTTTAGCTTATCCAGCAGCTCAAAAAGCTATAGAATACGCACCAAAAGGTGTTACAGGTTGGTTTATTGGCTCTATCGCACAAAACAAAGCAATCTCTAATAATCTTGAAAAGGTATATTCTTCTTTCTCAATCATTGGAGGAACGCACTTTGATGGTTGGTACTGGAGTTCTACAGAAGATGGAGCAGGAAAAGATACTCCTAAAGTGTTTGCACTAATTTCTTCATTAACAAAAGGAAGAGCAACCAGTACAAGCAAAAGAAATTCATTTAAAATCAGACCTATTATAGCAATAAGATAATCATGAAAAAGAAAATAATTATACTAGCAGCCTTCGTTGTTACATTTTTTACCGCATGTACTTCAACGCATATGATAACTTTCAGTAACGCTGAACTAAGCGACAAAGAAAAAGACATGATAGAAAATAATAGTAACTATTCAACCGCTTCAATAGTTGGTGGAAGTGCAAAATTAGTTAAAGAGGAAAGAGATAAAGCTATCCAAGAAAAGATAGAAGCTAGAAGAAATAAACTAAAAGCTATTGATGGCTTATCAATCTCCAGCTATAAAGATAAAAATGGAAAAGAACAGTTTAAAGCAACAGCTCAAAGTGAAATCCTATTCAAATTTGATTCATATGAATTAAATGAAGAAGCTCAAAAAATGCTTTCTGACTTATGTAATATCATTAGTGAAATACCCAATACTAAGATTAAAATAATTGGGCATACTGACAATATAGGAGAAAAACAATACAATATCATACTTTCTAAAAATAGAGCAGCAGCAGTAGGAAATTACCTTAGAACCGCTGGTATAGAAACAAACAACATAACAGAAGATGGAAAAGGATATAGCGAACCCATTGCAGACAATACAAGTGAAGCTGGACGTGCTAAAAATAGGAGAGTAGAAATATTTATCACAAATGATGAATATTAAAAAGAGAGATTTCTATTAACAAAGACCGGGAGGTAAAACTCTCGGTCTTTGTTTTATAGTCTGGAAAGAAATTGATACCGTACTTTTCGGAGTTCCGGCACTGATGGGCAAACATGGCATGATGAAATGATACCGAATTATCATTCCTGGCACACCCTGCAGAACGACCTTTTGATACCAAATACAAAAAGCTGCCGGAAGCCGGACACAAAACATTAGGGAAAAAGAACAAAGAGAAAACACTATATATAAATAATATATGAATATATAATATATGAACCTATAAACATATAATATATGATTAATATACTCCACTTCCAGAAAGAGCAACACGAAGAATCTTCTTTTCCCTAAAGTTCTTTGTGTCGTTTCTCTCTATATCTGAATACAGAAAAACGGCTGCATCATAAAAGAAACGATACCGACACCATTCAGGAACTATCGCCCATCAGCAAAAGGATTGCATCTAATTGATACCTTTTCTGCCTGCACTGGAGAGAAACCGGGAAGGTATTTGATACCGTACTTTTCCGGGTTCTGCCCGGCATGGACGATAAGAGAACATTATTATGATACCAAAAACTTTAGGGAAAAATAAAACTTCGGCAGTCTATAAACCTAAAACCATTTTTAACAAAAATAATTGTCCTATTATTTGCGACATTTATAGAAAATTACTATCTTTGAGTATTGAAAATAAAGAGATAAATAAACTTTTAAAGCTGGTTTGGCTGCCAGTATAAAGAACAGCAAACAAAATCATGAATATCTTAAGATTTCTTTTAAGTAGCTTTTTATGGGCTATGGGTGGAATTTTTGTATTAGCAATCTATGCGTATAGTGAACTAGTCTATTTGATTTTTATTTGCATTGCAATAGTAGGATTAACCATCTACTACAGAAAATCCATAATAAAAATGTACGCAGAAATCTTTAATGAGTTAGGAATCAATAAGTATGTTATACAAATTAAAAATCTAAAGAAATACAAAGAACCTATTTACAAACTAATCAATACAATAGGTCTATGATGATTGTTTTTTCTCTATCTTTGCTAAAGACATCAGCAAGATAGCTATATAAAATTAGAAAATAAATAGTTATGGAAACTAATCAAACATATCAAAATGAACTTGGTTCGGCTATGCTCCCATTTGTTATGAGAGAATTGGTTGATACAGTCATGAAAAGAAAAACGCTACCTTTAGAAGATGCGTTATACTATATATATTCTTCCAATTTGTACAAGGCATTATTGGACGAGAACACAAAACTATGGTATTCAAGTACATTATCACTTTATGAAGCATTAGAAAAAGAGAAAACAGAACAGAAGAAAGTACAAAAGGACAATCCAAAGATATTGCTTTTTCAAATGTTTTGTGCTGAAAATTACAGGGAAACTAAAAATATAAGTGCTAAAGAAACTCTTTTGCTGTTTTCCAATCATGGCGTTTTTGAATTTCTATATGAAAATTTTGAAATGCTGCACACACAAGATACAGAGTATATATTAGATACTATAATAACTTATATCAATAAAAAGGCATGAAACTATATCACGGCTCAACAGTTACCGTCAAATCCCCTAATATACAGAAAGGGCGTAAAGCTACTGACTTTGGAAAAGGATTCTATACGACAACTAATTTTGAACAGGCTAAGAAGTGGGCAATACTCAAAAGAAATCGGGAACATGGTAAAAAAGCGGTCGTTTCAGTTTATGAAGTCCCCGATAATATTCTTGATAGAGAGTTTTCAGTCCTTCGATTTGATGGGGCTACAAAAGAGTGGCTGGAGTTTGTAGTTAATAACCGCAGAGGAAAAGGAAAAAACAGCTATGATTTAATAATGGGACCCGTTGCCAATGACCAGTTATATGCAACAATCCGGCTTTATGAACAAGGTGTTGTTACGGCTGATGCAGCGATTGAAATGCTAAAGACCCATAAGCTTTTTAACCAACTTTCATTTCATACAGTGAAAGTTATTCCATTATTAAAATTCACAGAATCTATTGAAGTATAAATCATAAAACTATAATGAACCATGAATAAAGAAATGAGCTTGGATGTTGCGCTCGACATTATCGGGACACTCCGCATGATGAAGATAGATGAAATATCAGAAGAGAAGGATGAAAACAGAAAAAAAATACTGCAAAAAGAACTTTCTGTTCTCAACACAGAAGAAAAAATAGCAAATGGATTGTTGCAGTTTGAAGTTTCTGAAAATGTGCGCTTATCAGTCATGGATAAGATACAAAACTATTACGCACCTAAATTGAAAGCATATTATGCAACGCTATGAAGTAGAAGCCATCTTTGAACAAAAAAAAGATGGCTTATTTGAGGACATCAATATATCATCACAAAAGCCTATTGCTATAATCTTAGGTGGACAACCAGCTTGCGGAAAAAGCACTCTTATAAATGTTGCAAAGAAAGACCATCCTAACTTAGATTTTCTCACTGTTAATGGTGACCTTTACAGACAGTTTCACCCCAATAAGGAACTAATAAAAGACCCTATTAAATACCCCATTGAAACCCAGATTTTTTCTAGCGTTTTTACAGAAAGACTAATAGAAGAAGCCATTAAACGGAAATGCAATATTATTATAGAAGGAACTATGAGAAATCCAGATGTACCTTTAAAGACAGCACAAAAATTTAAAGATGCAGGATTTAGAGTTGAAGCATATATTATTGCAGCCCCCAAGGAGTTTACCCAACTAGGACTTTACAACAGGTATCAAGAAGAAGTACTAAGTAAAGGACAAGGACGATTAGCCGATATTGATTCACATAACAAAGCCGTAAATGGACTAATGAAATCTGCAAATCAATTATACAGTGATAAGGCTGTAGATAAGATTTCTATCCACACCTACTTAGCGAAAGAAAGAATTAAAGATTTCAATCTAGTAAATGGTGAATGGAGTTGCAAAAGTATGCCATCTATTTTTATAGATGAAAGTCGTTCAAAACAGATGAAGAATAAAGAAATACTTAACACTAACATTCAAAGAGGAAAAGAGCTTATTGAATCCGTAACGAATCCTGAAGTAAAAAAAGGAATGAAAGAAGCTCTGTCACAACTTCAATCTTCACTAGAAAAAGTTCAAAGACAAGAAAAAGGATTAAAAAAAGGTTTCTTCTGATTCTTCCAAAAAGAGAGGACTGGCTTTTCCAATCCTCTTTTTCTATTTATTTGCGTCTTAACTCATTATCTATTTGCTGTGAAATTTGTCCTTTAACGGTTCTGATTACCTCATTAATATAATCAAGAATTGGCTTAGGGTCTATAGTTTTATCTTTGTATTCCATTTGAAAATGTAAGTGTTCTCCTGTGCTGCGCCCGGTACTTCCACTAATGCCTATTGGTTGCCCAGCTTCAACAGCTTGTTTCGCATTTACAAGCACACTGTATAAATGCCCATAGATAGAAGTAAAATCACCATGACGCACTTCTACATAATTGCCCAACCCTTTATTTTTTCCTGTTTTTACAACCATTCCCGGCATTATCGAATAAACATAGTCGTTGTTGCCTTTAAGGTCTATCCCTCTATGATTTGCTATTTTTCCAGTAAATGGGTCTTTTCTTTTACCATAATGGGAAGTTATCACCATTGAATCAATGGGCAAAGATAAATACCTTCTTTGCTTCCAGTATGCAAGTCGTTCTGTAGTCAAAGCATCATTGACGACAACAGCCTTTTCTTTTTCTTCTATCAATTTATTTTCTGTCGTTGCTAATACAGGTTCCGCTTTAGGAATATCCTTTTTCTGTAATACCGTATTAAACTGACAGTAGCCATTCACTGAAAAAAACAATGAATAAGTAAAAAACATGATAAATTTATTCTTCATATTGATATTTTTATTACTTTTGAGCAAAAATATACATTACATGGATAAAAAGCAAGCTATTTTTAATGAAAATGATATTCCATATAAAGAATTAGAACTAATAGGAATATCAAAAAAACAGATATGGTCTTTGGATAAGGCAAATATCACAGCTCTATTATCTGGAAAGAGAACCAGTTTACTAGACCTTTCTTTTCACGATAATAATGGAGAAGAAATAAGTATGAAAGGAAAAATAAGTTTGTACTGGAAAGATAGCAACAATGCTGGCGTTAAAGTTCATCCAGTCAGACCAGAAATAATGAATGATATAAACCTTAAACCAAAGGAGTTAGAACGACTTCAAGATAACGAGATAATAACAAAAACTATTAACAATGAAAAATATCTCGTACAATTAGACCCTGAAACAAACGAATTGCTTAAAACAAAAATCAAAAGTATTTCAATACCTTCAAACATAAAAGGTGTTGAGCTGGATAAGCAACAAAAGGAAACTCTAAAATCAGGTAAGGAATTAATTTTGAATGTTGACAAAGAAAAAATTGCCATAAGATTAGATTTAAATAATCCAAGAGGAATAAAATTCCTAGACTTCGAGCAGAAACAGAAAATAGCTTATGACCGGCATAACCCACAAATTATAGGAACTATTCATACTGATAAAAACAGAAATGAATATATAGAATACATGAAAGGACAAAAAACAACACTTGGAAATGAATCGCAATCTAAAGTAGAACATAAATTCAAATTATAAAATGGAAGAAAAGAAAAAATTTGAAGCTTTGCAATATAGTTATGAAAATGCCGGACAATTCCGAGCAATAGCAGCAATTCTTGGATATTCAGAAGAATATCGGAATGGTGATATTACCTTTTCCAAAGGTAATGAAACATATACTTATCCACTGAATACACTTAAACTTGGCAATTTAGGAGATAATAGAGAATCTTTATTAGAGCAATCTAAAGAAAGAATAATCAGTTTCTTTGATAAAGAACAAGCTAGCAATAATTTCCAAGAATATAGCCAATATTTACGAGAAAACCACAATGTTGCAATTATAAAATGGGATGATATAAAACAAGGTACTAACAAGAATGAAGGATATAAAGACGGATTTACAGTCATTGACCTTGAAAATAAAATTGCATATAAAGGAGAAGACCTTTATCGATATGCTTATGAACAAAACCAAACCCTAGATGGTAAAGGTTCATATGTTGATATAGACTGGAACAAGTTTAATGAAGTAGGAGTTAAACCGGAAAATTTAAGCCCCGAAGATATTGCAAACATCAAAAATGGGAAAAAAACAGGTATGCTAAATTTTTCCATTGAAGATACTCCCGGTAATAGAACACTTCTAGACAATGAAAAAGTGTCTTATAAAACAGAAAATGGAAAACTCCATTTTGAGGGGAAAGCAACAACTCTTAAATATATAACAGCCGAGAATACACCTGAAAATAAATCTAAATTAAAAACCAACGAAATTGATTTCAAAGAAGAAGGTAAACGCATCAAAATTGATGGTATCAATGCTAGAAAACTAGCAATCGCAGCTATTACAGTAGTTTACCCAATCGCTGGGATTGCTATCTTGCTCATTCCTAAACGACAAGAAATAAAAAATGATTTATCCTTTACTAAGGATGAAATAAAAGCCCTAAAAGCTGATAATGTCGTAGTAAAGACTAATTCAAAAGGAGAAAGAACATTGCACCAACGTGACAAAGATACTAATGAGATAGTATCAATAAAAGCAAAAGACATTCATATTCCCCAAAAACTTGGAGGAATAGAGCTTACTCCTATGCAGCAAGAAAATCTCAAAAATGGAAAAGAAATTACCATTGTAAACGAGGAACTAAACAAAGCTGCAAAAGTAAAACTAGATTTGAATGCCAGAAATGGATTATCAATCAAAGATGCAAATACTATAGAAATTAAAGCGACTGAAAAGAAAGAACAAACAATAGGGAAAGAAAGATATATATCTGATAAAGAAAGATTAGAGTTTGTAGCCCAAAAAGGAGCTAAAGGGATTGATGAAATTTTTAAAGATAAACCCACCGAAATGGCTGCCTTTTTAGAGAAACATAAACTTTCTAAAGATTATGCTTCTTACAAGGAAGTAGAAAAAACATATTCCAGCTCTAGGGAAGCTACTAAACAAACTGTCGGAGAACAAATATCTACCCAAATGGATAAAATAGATAGTTCTATTAAAGCAACAGCGAAGCAAGAAGCATCTATTCTCGGATATGGTAGAACCTACGGAAAAAATAATGATACTCCAACAATGAAACTATAATATTATGCTAACATTTGACGATTATAAGGCTAAAATATCCATCATTCAAATACTTGAAGATTTAGGATATAAACAAGACATTAGCAAAGGAAAGGTTTCGCCTGTTTTTAAACTGACAGACGGAGCAGGTAACAAGTTGGATGAAATCATCATCAAGAATCCTCATAGTGTACAAGAACACTACTATGATAGGAATTATAAAGGTGGAGATTTAATTCAGTTCATCAAAAATCATATTAACGACTTCCCACAATTCCAACATCAAAATACATTTGTGCGAATCAATATGATTTTAGGACATTACGCAAATGAGCCTTATAGTCCTAAATATGAAGCATTCAAAGTTGTAAAAGCAGAAAACAAATCTTTTGACAGAGATAGATATAAAGAATTTCCTACTACACTCGCTGATTTAAGATTTCTCACAAATGAAAGAAATATAAATCATCAAGTCGTAGAAAAGTTTCTACCATTTATCACAAGGGTTAAAGACTTACAAGGAAACGGCAATTATTATAATATAGGTTTTCCCTATATTAATCCAAAAGATAAAGACAACAAAGTAACAAATTACGAATTAAGAAACTATGGATTCAAAGGAATGGCTGCCGGAGGTGATAAAAGTAACTCGCTTTGGATTGCTGATTTTTGCCCACACCCCCAAATGGCAAAACATATATACTTTGCAGAATCCGCTTTAGATGCTATGAGCTTCTATCAGCTCAATGCTAACAAAATCAAATTAGAAGAAAGTGTTTTTTGTAGTGTAGGAGGGTACATTTCAGTTAATCAAATAAAAAACACTTTATTGCGATACCCACAAGCTAAAGTACATACCTGTTTTGATAATGATTTAAACGGTAATTTGTATGACATTAAAGTGTCTGGAATCATTAGTAATACAGAAATGACAATAAAAGAAAATAAAGATGATGTGCTGTTTAAAACTAAGGGTAGAGAATTCACTATTAACAAAAATGACGTTTCACTAGAAAGTTTTAGGGAAAAAAGCAAAATAATAGCTCCTATGATTTCTCATAAAGCAGAAAAAGCAAAAGATTTCAATGAAATTCTAATGAAACAACATGAACAAAAAAAAAGTATTAAGTTATGAATGATGGAACAAACATAGCTTCTGATGATATTATATTAAAGCCTAAATTCCGATATTGGTTAATGAAGAATTTCCTTTTAATCACATTAGCGATTTTCGTATTCATTTTTAGTAAATATATAAGAGAACATGAATTATTAAAATTTATCAGTGGAACGATATTAGTATTGTTGATATTTATAATTTTCTACAGATATATTTCAATGTTACTTTGTACAAAATGGATTATAACTAGAGAGCAAATAAAAATATATCAAGGAGTGCTTTCAAAAAGGATTAACTACATAGAATTATATCGTGTATATGATTATGAAGAAAAGCAAAGTTTTATCCAGTCTTTAATAAACAACACCAATATCTACATTTATTCTGGCGATAAATCAACACCAGAACTACTGATGAATGGTCTTAAAGCTAATAGTGATATAATTCAAACCATCAGAAATAGAGTAGAAGAACAAAAAAAGAAAAAAGGAATATATGAATTTACAAACAGATAATGATATGAAAAGAGTGCTTTTATTTTTTTCCCTAATGTTACTGTTAGGCAACATAAAAGGACTAGCACAATCTATTGTCATTGACCCGGTAATGATTGGAACATTGGTTTATTCCCATCAGGAGCAACAAGGTGTATTGAAAGACATACAAAGTGAGGAAACAAAAATCCGCAACTTTCAAATTTTAATCCAACAAAAAATGAATCAAATTCAATCCTTACAGGAGAAGACATACAACTATCTTTCTACAGTTAATGCAGTTGTGAAAAATGGAAAAGATATTATTTATGCTTCAACCTTAGCTAGAGACATAGCTAAATACCAATCCGAAGCAGCTAAATATGCAGTTGGAGACCCTAAATTATTAACCATAATTGCAAAAACAGAGTATGAGCTTATCAGTCGAAGTGTAGATTTAATGATATACATAAACAATATAGCATTGCAAGGCGGTGAAAAAAATCTTATGGATAATAAGCAAAGGATAGATTTATGTATTCATGTGGTCAATGAACTTAGACGAATGCGAGGACTTGCATACGCTGTATGCCGACAAATGAAATCCGCTAAAAGGGCTGGAGTACTAAAAACACTTGTACCCGGACAATTTAAATATGTAAATAGTGGGAAACAAAAAGTAGATAATATTTTAAACGGTATTAAATGGATTAGTAAAGGAGGATATTAAATGGATAATGATACAATCAAAGATTTAGGCTTATGCCCTATTTGCCAGAAAGGACACATAATGAAAGGCAGTTTAGGATATTCCTGTAATTACTTCAAAAACATGAATGACAAATGTACATTTAATATTTATCATTCATATTGGGGAAAAGAGATTACAGAAGAAATAGCCAGGCAATTAATAACAACAGGGAAAACAGATATATTTCATGACTTCCATAATAAAAAAGGAGTTCCTTTTTCTGCATATCTGACTATCGAAAATGGAATCGTTATTCCTTCTTTCGTAAATGAAGTATTAGAAACTCCGTGTCCTGTGTGTGGTAGAGAAATTGAAATTTTACTAAATGGATATGCTTGTAAAGGGTATTCACAAAAGGACAAGGACAACAACAGAGTTTGTAACCTCTATATACCCAAAACTATTGCACAAAGAGAAATACCATTGGAAGCAGCAGAAATACTTGCCAGAGGAAAAAAAACACCGTTTATGACTGGATTTAAATCAAGAGAAGGAAATGATTTTTCTTCACGGCTGGTTCTAACAGAGAACTTAGATATTTCTTTTGACAATACATTGTGTAAGTGTCCTAAGTGTGGAGGAAACTTATATATAAACAAAAAAGCCTATAATTGTTCCAACTATAGAAATGAAGCCATAAAATGTGATTTTGTCATTTGGCGTGAAATGTCAGGACGTTCTATAACTCCCGAAGAAGCAATAGAACTTTGCGAGAAAAAAGAAACACCTGTGTTAACTGGATTTCATGATAAAAACGGGCAACCGATGGAAAGAAAGCTTGTACTGAACGATGATTTTAAAATAAAACTAATATGAAAATAGAATTTATAATTTATAGCCATTTTTTTAAAGAGAGAGGAATGAAGGTAAAGGGTGATTGGAATTTTCCGCATCTTCCAAGGATAGGCGAAGAAATTTCACCTCACATTATAATGTTTCAGAATGAATTTACCTATCAAAATTTATTAGAATATCTAACAGATGAAGCTAAAAGTGATTTTAATAAATTCAATGATGGTGAAGATGATTTAGAAGGGAATTTTAAAGCATGGGTATATGATGTTATCTGTGAGGTCAATATAGTTGAATCAATACATTATAGACCAGATACAGAAGACTATACCCAAATTATTCCTGAAATTTGTTTAAGTGATTTAAGTAATTAAATATTATTGATATGCAAATGAATAAGACTGATTTAATCAAAATGGTTGCTGAAAAGGCAAATAAACCAACAAAAGAAGTAGCAGAAATAATTGATAGTTTTTTCAAAGAATTATCTCAAAATCTAAGAGAAAAAGATGTTTCTATAAAAGATTTTGGTACTTTCAAAAAGATTATTCAGCCAGCTCGGATAGCTAGAAATCCGGCAACTGGAGAACCTGTAGAAGTTCCAGAAAAGGAAGTTGTTAAATTTAAGCCGTCCAAAAATATACTAAACATGAAATGGCTATGATAGAAATAAACATCCATATTCCTATAGATGGTGTGAACAATATTTCTATACCAATCCAATTACCTGTAGTTCCAAGGGTTGGAGAAAAGATTTATCTATCTGACAAACAAATAAATAATTTGATAAGTCTATTAGAAGAAGAATATTACCACAATCCACAAACAGAAGAATGGAAAGAATCAATAAGACGGTTCACCAATATTGAGGAAGTAGCATATAATGCTGCAAATGGAACGATACACATTGAATTATCAACTATTTAAAAGAAACAATATGAAAAAGTATTTATCATTAGTAATGATTGGTTTAAGCCTTATGTTGTCTGGATGCAATAAAGACGATAACAACGACCCTGATACTCCACCTACAGGAGATACAGGAAAAGTACGTTATGAAGCTACCGTAAGCGACCCAGAAAATTTCAAACTTCTAATACATTATACAGTAGGAGTAGATATTTCTTCCGAAGCTCCCGAAGAAGCTGCCAAAGAAACTATTGTAGAAAGTCCATTCACATTTGAGCAAGAAGCCAAACAAGGAACATATTTATGGCTATCTGCCTACCCTATACCTAAAGATGAAGAAAACCTTGAAAATTTACAGCTACCTAAGACAGTCGAAGTAAAAATTTTTATTGATGATAAGCTGCATAAGTCTAACAGTGGTGAAAATTATGCAATGGTTCAACATATATTCGGACAGGAAAATTACCAGTAGAATTGATACCTTTTCTGCCTGCACTGGAGAGAAACCGGGAAGGTATTTGATACCGTACTTTTCCGGGTTCTGCCCGGCATGGACGATAAGAGAACATTATTATGATACCAAAAAATAAAAACCAATACCACTCTCACTGCATAAAAGAGTGGTATTTTCATTTGAATTAATAAAATGAAAGACCAAAAAAGATTATTACACAAGTGCCTATTAGAAGACATTCCAGCTTTTGTAATATGCGGAACAGATATTTGTTCCGTCCAAGCAATGGAAGCATATTACCAGATAGCAGTAGAAAAAGGTTGCAATAGCAATTTTTTAGAAGACTTGAAATTAGCTATAGAAGATTTCAAGGCTTTTCAATGTGAGGAACCTGAAAAAGTTAAAATACCCGATTAAATCATGGAAGAAAGCAAAGAATTACAAAAACTATATGGATTCATGCAAGCATTCATTTATATAACTGTTTGCATAGAGATTCTACTATTTGTTCATTTTCCCTTTAGTGAACAAATTATGCCCTTATTATCAAAAATGGCAAAAATTCCTATCTATTCTAATATTCTTTATAGTAAACTATTTACATTCTTTATTATAATGGTTACTTGCATTGGAACACGTTCAAAAAAGGATTTAGAATTAGACCCGACTAAACAAATCATTTTTCCTTTAATCTTTGGATTCATAATGTTCTTTGGAAGTATATGCTTTCTTTTCTTTAAAGAAAAAGGAGAAACTAGTTTAGAATGGTATAATATAGCTTACATTATACTATCAATAATTGGAGCGACATTAATAAATTCAGCTCTAGATAACATTTCCAAACGTATTAAATCAAACTTTATGAAAGATAGATTTAATATAGAGAATGAAAGCTTTGAACAATCTAAAGACAAGGTAGAAACAGAATTCTCTGTCAATATTCCGATGAAGTTTTTCTACAATAGAAAGTGGCATAATGGGTGGCTGAATATATGTAACTGTTTTCGTGGAACTTTCGTAATAGGAACGCCTGGAAGTGGTAAATCTTTTTCTGTTATAAATTCTTTTATAAGACAACATTCAGCTAAAGGATTTGCAGAAGTTGTTTACGACTTCAAATTTCCTGAACTTGCCAAAATTGCATATTATAATTATCAAAAGAACAAGCAATTAGGAAAAATACCAAGTAATTTCAAGTTCAATGTCATTAATTTTTCTGATATTGAATATAGTAGAAGAATAAACCCATTGAAACGAGAATATATAGAAATCCTAGCAGATGCAACAGAAACGGCAGAAGCATTATATGAGAGTTTACAAAAAGGCGACAAAGGAAGTGGAGGTAATAGCGATTTTTTTAAAACATCAGCAGTAAACTTGTTAGCAGCTTCTATTTATTTTTGGTCTAGATACGAGAATGGCAAATATTCAGATTTACCGCATGTACTGGCTTTCCTTAATCAAGAATATGACGTACTTTTTAAAGTCCTCTTTTCCGAACCTGAATTAAAATCACTAGTTTCCCCATTTGAAGCTGCATATAAATCAGGAGCAGTGGACCAATTAGAAGGACAGATGGCAAGTCTAAAAGTACAGTTATCAAGACTGGCTACTAAAGAATCTTTTTGGGTATTTAGTGGCAATGATTTCAATTTAAAAGTATCAGATAAAAAAGACCCTAGTTATCTTATCATTGCAAATAACCCTAAAACACAAAGCATGAATAGTGCTTTAAATGCACTTATCATTAACCGATTAACTAGACTTGTCAATACAAAAGGTAACTACCCTACTTCAATCATAGTAGATGAATGTCCCACATTATATTTTTATCAACTTGCAACACTACTTTCTACTGCACGTAGCAATAAGGTTTCAATTTGTTTGGGATTACAGGAACTACCGCAATTAGAAGAACAATACGGCAAAGCTACCGCAAAAACTATAACTTCTATTATAGGTAACACTTTATCCGGGCAAGCTAAAGCTCCTGAAACTTTAGATTGGCTACAAAAACTATTTGGAAAAGTTAAGCAAGTAAAAGAAGGTGTTACTATCAGAAGAAACGAAACAACAATTAATATGAATGAACAAATGGATTTTGTTATCCCGGCATCCAAAATATCTTCATTACAAGCTGGTACATTAGTAGGGCAAGTTGCATTAGATTTTGGACAAGAAGATAATTTTCCAACAGCGATGTACCATTGCAAAACCAATTTAGATTTAAAAAAAATTAAGAAAGAAGAAGAAGCCTACAAAGAACTGCCAAAAGTATATAACTTTGGGACAGCAGATAATAGAGAGAAATTACTGCAAAAAAACTTTAAGAGAATATACGACGAAGTAGAAACAGTAATAGAACAATATGTATAACATTACATTACCAATTTTAGGCACAAGGTTAAAGCAAATCCGAGAGCATATAGGATATTCCCAAGCTCAATTAGCAGAACAGCTGAACTGTAAACAAAATGCGATTTCAAATCTTGAACTAGGAAAAGGGGGCAGCCTAAAACTTTTATTTCAAGTGCTGAATTTTTATTCTAACTATGTTTTTATAGATTTAATATTTAGTGAAAAGTTTTATCTGATTTCTAATACAGAAGAAGATGAAGCGCAAAAAGCCAATTATAATTCTGTTATAATAGAAATTATAAGACAATCAGAAAAAAACTATGAGGATGCTATGTCAAACGCTAAAAAAGAGCTAGAAGCTAATCTTCAAAAAGCCATCAATTTATTACAGCCCTAATAAAATAAAAGAGAGTACAAAATACTCTCTTTTATTTTCCAATATTACTTTAAAGAATTTGTGATACCTATTCTTTTGGAGTTCTGGCACTGATGGGCGTATATAGCATGATGAAATGATACCGAATTATCGTCCCTGGTACACCCTGAAGAACTCCTTTTTGATACCAAATACAAAAAGCTGCTGGAAGCCGGACACAAAGAATTGATACCATAAAACTATAGGGAAAAAGAAGAAGGACAAAATGCCATATTATATATAAATAATATGAATATGTGATTAATATCCTTCACTCCCCGAAACCCAGAAAGAGCAACACGAGAATCTTCTTTTCCCTATGTCCATTTCATAAAAATGATACCAGTATAATAACAAATACTTATAATATGAAAAGAGAGCATCCAAATACATACCTTTTAACAATACAATCGAAATCAATCTATCCTATCTAATTCTATTATAGCTACTTTCTCTTTATCTGGACTTGCTTCATTTTGTATAAGAGTTATATGTTTTTGGGTATAGCTTTTAATAACCCAAGGAGCACCACCTAAATATAAAGCATTGCTATTAAATATGATATATTTTCCTTCTATTTTGTAAGTAATATCAATTTCATCGTAACTTTCCCAATTTACTTTCCCCGATTGAGTATCTATAAATTGCATACCTACTCCCATATTGGGAACTACCCAAGCATCACAACGACCTGTACCACGCCATGAGGTTTGATATAGTTTTTGGGGAGTAAGTTCTCCTATTTGTACCTCTGGATTTTTATCATCACAACTTGTAAAACTTATGTTTACTAAAAATAATGCCCAAAGCATTAATAAGCAAGATTGTTTAAAATAATGTACCATGTATTAAAATAGATTATATTAATATAAATACCAGACTTCAAAATTACAATCCTATAATTGTGTATAGATTTGCTAATGTTGCTATTGAAATCTGTTTTTCTACTAAATTAGAAGCCCATGAACTAAGACCATATACTTCCAGCAAACTCTCATCTCTTTCATCTGCAAAAAATGAAAAACAGAGTTTGGTAGTTGGGTCGTATAAATATTCCATATTAGTTGCCTCATGATAGTACTTACAGAAACCTTTTTCATTGAAGTTCTCCAAAACCATACATAGCGGAGAACGCATTTGAGGATTAATACGCTTTCTAGTATTATAACTTATCTGAATATCAGAGCTGAAATACCTTGATATTTCTGCCGATATAATTTGGGCTTTTTTGATAAAAACATTATCATCTTCATTTTGCCTTAATTCCGCATCCGTAGCATTACTTTTACTCAATACTATTTGGTCACCCTGTCTTGTTGTTAACACAGCAGCTACATCATATAAACTTTCTCCCGAAGCAGATGTCTTTGTCAATACTCTTGCAATCGTAATAGACGGAGTATAAAGTCTTGTAACAGGAAGAAGAATTTCCTTAGAAGTATCATCAAAACGTCTTTGAAAGTTTCTTTCCAGTACAAAATCCGACATTGGATATAATCCTTCTTCTATTAAATCAATCACTGTATGATTTTTTGAATCATTTAATGATTTTCTCCAAGATTGCAAGTTTATATTTATGTCTTTAAGTGCCATTGTAGTATTCACTACACCTGTTTCATCTTGAATACCACCCAATGTTTTTACACGTATAAATATATCTTGTCTTTTGTAAACTGTAGAATCAAAAGTACCATCCTTTCCATTAAATCCGAACGACCCATTAAGTGAATCACCTTTATATACAAGTGAAGCATTAATATTTTTCTCTAAGGATTTAGTTTTCTGTTCAACATTCGTATTTGAATCCGCATTACCCATATATTGCGCAAAAGCTCTTCCACCTGTATAATAACCAACAACAACAAAATCTCCATATGAATCAATGATAGATGATATAGGAGAGGTATATAAATTATTAATAAAAGACCTTCTTAAAAACTGCCTTGCAAACACTTTATTAGAACCATTGGAACTTAACAAGGTAAATTTGCCATGAGCAAACAATATATTCATTTCCCCATAAGCTTGTTCTTTTGATTCATTAATAAAAGTTCTAAATGTTTCGGTTGTCGTTTTCTTTTTCCCTATAGAAAAAAATCCTAGATTTAAAGAAAATCCACTTTTCACAGTTTTACTTATTGATGAAAAATGCGTATAATTATTAAAATCATAATAAGCAAACGATGACTGGTCGTTCCAGTTAGGATAATTTTCATCAATATATGATTCATCATATTCTTTTAGAGATTCAATATCAAGTATGGAATGCGTAAAGTTATCAAAATCACTTGGTATATAATTCCCCTTAAGCAATTTATAACCATAACCTAGATATTTATCAGTTCCCCCAATCATCTCACCACTTCTTGTCAACTCTTCATCAAAAGAAGGTTGTCCTGTAATAACATCTGGAAGAGATGGATTACGTTCTTGAAGAATCACATCATCACATGAATAATCAGTTTCAACCACTGTATTTTGCTGTGCGCATAAGTTCAAATCCTCTGAACAAGCTATAAACAATGGAGCTATAACAGATAAAATTATTATATATAATATTGATTTCATAATCTTTTCTTATTGCAGATTATTATTAGATAAACTTTTCATATATTCTTCTAAAGGAATTGTTACTATTTCGTCTGGTTTTGCCTTTGATGTAGTATTTATTATTCCATACCAAGAACCTTTAAATTTAACTTCTCTATCATTAGCCTCATTTCCATTACGATAAGTCATAGTAATAGTATAGTCAGCCTTTACACTATATTTCTTTAAATAAGTCGTTACTTTAATTAAAGATGGCTCATCAACTTCTACCGGAATAGTCACCGATAATGTTTTAGGTATCTCATACGTTGTGGAAGTATAAGGAGCTCTAGGCAAAAATATTGTTGAATCAGGCATTTCCCCACTACTAAAATTGCCAGGGGCAATAAATTGCCCGGCTATTATTGCAGGACGTAAAAACATTTGTTCTTCATTTGCCATTGGAATTTTCAAAGCTCCTTTTTCTGTATAACAAGAAGTATCTTTTACATCTTTTTTTGCATAAATTGTAATATTTGATGGTCCAGCAACTGCTCCTGTCTGACCATTTGAATACACAACAACAGGGTCTAATTCCGTCACTACAGCTTTAGGTTCAAATGCTATTTCTTTTACTTTAAATTTATCCTGAAACTCTAATAGAAACTCTTGCTGTGGTTGCTTATTATATTTTGCATACCCTACCTGCCCATTACTCTTTACTTCTATAGAATAATTAAACACACTCCAAGGATTATTGGGGTCTGCCGTTCCTAAATATGTCTGATTTTCAATATTAAAATATCCTTTATATGTTGATGGTATAAGGTCCCAACTTCCAGAACTTATATCTTCCGAGTCCCAAACAAAAACAAGTTTATTGTTTGGGTCATTGTTATATTGACCACAAACCAATGGCTTATTATAAGACTTTGAATAAATCAAATATGGTATTCCACTACTAGGTGGCAAAATCTTTAAATAGAATTTTGAAGAACTATAAGCTGAAAGTATCAATTCTTTTCTCATTCCTTGAGTAGAAAGATAAGGCTGTCCAACCACTCCACCTCCTCTGACTTTCAACGCAAAAGGAAGCTCTCTAACAGCATACATATTTGATGAATAAAATTCATCTGTCTCAGGATAATAAGAATAAGATTTCGTTTCTGGCTTTTTTTTAAACTCATCTATATTAGAAAACAGACTCACAGAGTCAGCAACAGAGATAGCTCTTGACTGGATTGAACTTTCTGATGTTTCCGAAAAATCATATAAAAGTTCAGAACTTTTTTCACAAGAGACAAGACCAATAGTCATTGCTCCTACCAATAATTGACTTACGCCCCAAAAAGAATAGAATTTTTTTTTCATAAATATAGTTTTAAAATTATGTCCTTAGAAACAAATACACAATAGAGTTCACGTAGATTTACTTTCTGACGCACGCGAATACGCCACATATACAAAAGGACGAAGAGAAAACAAATCCATGATGCCAAAAACTTTTAGGTAAATATATAAATAGCTCTTACAGCATATTACGTTAAGAGCTATTTATCCCAAAAAGTCAGTTATATTTTACTTAATTTCCCGAAAGACTTAGCCAAAGACGAACTGTTCTTTTAGCCTTATTCTGTTCTCCTTCTAGAATCTTTGCATCACCTTTCTTATAGCTTATTTTTAATTGAGAATCAGTCTGTATAGCATCATATAGAGGAAGCAAAAAGAAATTATCTTCATCTAAAAGTTTTTCCATTATTAACGGAATAATATTTTTACCCATCGCTTGCATTTCTTTAAACTGTGGTAATGTTGTATAAGCGAGAGTACTTGAACTATATTTAGTTTGTGGATTTATTGAAATTTCTTCGTTCCATGAATTAAACAAATCGTTAAACTTAGTCTTTACCTCACAATTAATATTTGCAGCTTTATCAATGACAGCTTGTTTTTCTGCATCAGAAAGTTCAATATCTTCTTGTGCTATCTGTTTTGCAAGTTCCTTTATCTCCGACATATCAGTCTTTGTTCTACTCTCGATAAAAGAAACCAAAATTCTACCATACAAAGTGCCAGATAGCTCACTCCTTTTATGGGTAATACGCAAATAACGCCCAAGTTTTGACTCCCAAGTACCGCTACTATATACAACACTTCCATGAGTCATATCTATACTACTTGTTCCCCAACCATCAACAGTAGCATTGCTACCTTCTGTACTAGTCTGTTCATAATTACAAGACGAACCATATAAAGTTTTAGCATTTTTATACTGTTCTATAAAATCATTGTAAAAAGATTCTGGGTCAATCCATTTGTTAGTTATCCCCATAGAATAAGCAATACAATTATATGTACCTGTTGCTTCTCCTGTTACAGAAATATTATTTACATCTAAATTTGGGAAATCCTTTTTAAGATTATCCTTTTCCGCTTGTGTAGGAACCCTTCTCATAGAAGCAGCTCTAGTAGTAAGTTCGTTTGGATTGGCATTATCCTCCACAGAACCAATCTCTTCGTTTTGCTGACAAGCAATAAGACTAAAAGAGAAACCTAATAAAATTAAAATTTGTTTTCTCATAAAACGATATTTTTAAGTTAGTAATTATTCAGCAAATGCATTTGCATATCGCAAATATACAATACAAATTGTATATAATATAAGAATTATATTGTTTTTTCCACTGTTAATGCTTAAAAACATAATATATTTGCTATTTTTGCAATATACAATCTAAATTATACTAATATGGAAAAAACTTATCATTCATTAAAAGACTTTGAACTATCCTATGGGAAAAATGCTATTGAGAGAGCAAATGATTTCCAGCAGTACATTGAGCAACTAAATGATTTCGGATGTAAAAGCTATTGGATAACTTCACATACAGGTATCGGTTCAACAATGGCAATTGAAGGCTTCAACGAACCTGTTATTGCATTTATTTCTAATGATTATTTAGGTATGTCACAAAGAGAAGAAACTAAACAAGCAGGTATAGATGCTATAAAAAAATATGGAACAGGTGCTTGCGCTGCACAAGTAATAGGTGGTTATCTCGACATACACCAACAGCTAGAGAAAGAAATAGCTTCTTTTGTAGGACAAGAAGAAGCTATTTTATTTTCTTCCGGATTTGGAGCAAATGCCGGAATACTAAGAGCCTTATTGGGTCAAAATGATATTGCATTGATAGACCCTTATATCCACACAAGCGCAATGGCTGGACTAAAAGGAACAAATATAACCTCAAATACTTCTGAAACAGTTGATTTTTCTATTAGAAAAATTCCGTCAAAAGCTTCTTCTATTTCAGTTTTTAGGCACATCGAATCAAATCGAATCTTATTACAATTTTTTAATTCCGTACTTCTGTTCATTAGTAAACAGCATTCTTTTCCTCCAAATTCTTGCATAATAAATTCAACAGAATCCGACTCTGGAAAATCAAGTGGAAATTTATCAACCCTAAAGCCAAATTGATAATCATTATCAGGATACAATGCCGCAGTTTCTCCACGTAGATTAGTTATTGCAAATGCTTTATATTTTTCTCCAAAAGTCATCGAAAGTCTTTGCCCCATTGGATAACAACTAATAAATCCATCAAAATCTACCGGAGTTTTTTGAATGTGAGCATTGTGGGCAACCAAAATAATCTTTTTACCAAGTGAATTTTTCAAAAACCAATCAATGCTTTCTGCCATATACTGGTCTTTTGCTCCCATATCTCCTTCAATTCCCCTTTCAGTAATGAAACTTTCCATAGCATCAGCATTATAATTCATATAAATCAAGCCTTTAACTTGATGAACTATCGATTGAAATTCTAAACTTTCTAATTTTGGTTGAAGAGTAATCAAACGAATGTAAACTTTTAATAGCAATGCTTTTAATTCATTATGTTCAGCTTCATCAAAAAGCGATAAATTTAACGCAAGCTGAGAAGTCGAATAGAAATCAAATTTCTCAGCAAGATTTAAAATCTTCTGTAAGACATCAGAAGAAACGATTGAAAGTCTTTGCAAATAATCAGATACAATACGAAAGTTTGGAAAATAAGAACCTCCATTTTTAGGAATATCCACACCTAAAAAGGTAATTTGATTATTATTGTCTTGATTATACCGACGAAGCCATAGCAAAGTATCTTTAAACTCATTTGGATAATAAAAGTGTGACAGTAACTTATCCAAATCGTCGAATGGAATTTGTGATTTTATCCACTTATCAACTTCTAATCCTTCAGAAAAACCAAACTCAAATGCCAAGGTGTCAAAATCACATTCAGTTACTAAAAACTCAATAACTTGATGCCTGAATGTAAAAAACTCTTTTATGAAATGTGCGTTTTCGCCTAAACCAACAATTGTAGAAGAATCAAAATATTCTCGAAATCGAAAAAGACTTTGTTTTATGGATGTATTATTTTCCGAATTAAACGGAAAAGTTAAGGGTTTTATATTTTTCATTATTACCTTATTTTAAATTAAAAATTAACGTACCAAATAGCAACCGTCTCAAAAAGACGATTTAATAATTTACTTTAATTTTTAATTACCAAGGCTTGCTGAAATACATAAAATGTGAATTATTTGAATACAAAGATACTAAAAATTCCTTCACATAACATCGCATTGGCAAAATGGCAGGTTAAGTGCTAAATTGAAAGTTTCTGCATTTTATTCCGCCGAATGTGTTCCACATTCGCTTTTTATTTGTAAGTTAGCTCTGTGGAAACACATCGGCTACGTTCTCGCTAAATTGAACTTTTTGTCCAATTTATCCGCCACTTCGCCAATGCGTTTCCCGTTATGTGCCATTTTTGAATGACAATGCGAATAGATACAGACAAACAAATGAATTTACTTAGTGATAAGAACGTTGCAATAATTGGTGGTGGACCCGTTGGACTGACTATGGCAAAATTATTACAGCAAAACGGCATAGACGTTTCAGTTTACGAAAGAGACAACGACCGAGAGGCAAGAATTTTTGGTGGAACCCTTGACCTACACAAAGGTTCAGGTCAGGAAGCAATGAAAAAAGCGGGATTGTTACAAACTTATTATGACTTAGCCTTACCAATGGGTGTAAATATTGCTGATGAAAAAGGCAATATTTTATCCACAAAAAATGTAAAGCCCGAAAATCGATTTGACAATCCTGAAATAAACAGAAATGACTTAAGGGCTATCTTGTTGAATAGTTTAGAAAACGACACGGTTATTTGGGATAGAAAACTTGTTATGCTTGAACCTGGTAAGAAGAAGTGGACACTAACTTTTGAGAATAAACCGAGTGAAACAGCAGATTTGGTTATTCTTGCCAATGGCGGGATGTCCAAGGTAAGAAAATTTGTTACCGACACGGAAGTTGAAGAAACAGGTACTTTCAATATACAAGCCGATATTCATCAACCAGAGATAAACTGTCCTGGATTTTTTCAGCTATGCAATGGAAACCGGCTAATGGCATCTCACCAAGGTAATTTATTATTTGCTAACCCCAATAATAATGGTGCATTGCATTTTGGAATAAGTTTTAAAACACCTGATGAATGGAAAAACCAAACGCAGGTAGATTTTCAAAACAGAAATAGTGTCGTTGATTTTCTTCTGAAAGAATTTTCCGATTGGGACGAACGCTACAAAGAATTGATTCATACGACGTTGTCATTTGTAGGATTGGCTACACGGATATTTCCTTTAGAAAAGCCTTGGAAAAGCAAGCGCCCATTACCCATAACAATGATTGGGGATGCCGCACATTTGATGCCGCCTTTTGCAGGGCAGGGAGTAAATAGTGGGTTGGTGGATGCCTTGATATTGTCTGATAATCTAGCCGATGGAAAATTTAATAGCATTGAAGAGGCTGTTAAAAATTATGAACAGCAAATGTTTATCTATGGCAAAGAAGCACAAGAAGAATCAACTCAAAACGAAATTGAAATGTTTAAACCCGACTTTACGTTTCAGCAATTGTTAAATGTATAAAATGGAATAAAACGGCACATAACAAACAAATTGGCAATAGAGCCGGTGAAGTACTTCTATTGAACTTTTGTGCAATGTTGAAGATTAGTAATTCTATTCAACATTTGTGCTAAAAGTCGGCTCCATCGCCAATTTGCCAAACGTTATATGCCATATTACACCAAAACTCGTCTGAATTATACAAAATGAACTATGTTTAACTTTTTTAAACCTAAACCAAAAAATCAAATTGAAATGGAAGTTTCGGGAATAAATCCTGAAACAAACAATGAATTTCTATTCTATAATTTTATCGAAAATACACCAAACTATATTCTTGAACCTTGGCTAAAAAAAGCAAAACAAGTTGGTTATAAAGTAAAACCTCAATACGAACAAGCGATTTTGCAAAAATTGAAATTCAATCAATTTAAAAATCCTCATACATTCCCTGAGTACTTTGAAAATAAATTTGATTTTATTGCTATTGACTTTGAGACAGCAAATAACAGTAGATTAAGTGCTTGTGCAATCGGATTATGCTTCGTGAAAAATGACACAATAGTTTATTCGACAAAACACTATATAAATCCACCAAAATCAGAAAAGTTTTTAAAAACTCATACTTCAATACACGGAATTTCATATGAAGATGTAGAATTTTCCCTTAATTTTCAAGAATTATGGGAAGACGAACTTTCTAAATATCTTTCATCTAATTTATTAATTTTTCATAATGCGAGTATGGACTTGAGTGTTTTGAAAAATCTATCTGATTCTCCGCAAACACACCTAATATTTTTAGTATATTAGCGCTCAAAAAGCAGGGATTATGAACATATTCAGTTTTACGGCTCATTTCGGTTCGGAGGAAGATTGTCGTTTGCATTTCAAGGAGCAGCGTGATAAGGAAGGGGTTGTCTGCAAGCGATGCGGGGGCACTTCCCATTATTGGTTACAGGGTAAATGGAGTTATGAATGCAAAGGTTGCCGTTTCCGCACCTCGTTGCGCAGCGGTACGATCATGGAGAGCTCCAAGCTGCCGTTTCTGGTGTGGTACAAAACGATGTTCCTGATGAGTTGCACAAAAAAGGGATTCTCCACCAACGAACTCCAGAAGCAATTAGGATTGAAGCGTTACGAACCGGTATGGGCGATGGTACACAAACTCCGCAGGGCGATGGGCAACCGGGATGCAAGGTATACACTGGAAGGGATGATAGAACTGGATGAGGGTTACTTTTCGGTGGCCAGTAAGGAAATCGAGCGAGGCAAGGGTACACGTGGCCGGGGAGCCGAGGGAAAGCAGAACGTTGCGGTGATGGCCGAAAGCACCCCGTTGGAAGATATCGAAACGGGCAAAAAGGAGAAGCATGTGCGTTATTTCAAGGCCAGGGTACTGGATAGCCATCAAAGTGAAGGAATCAACGGCGTGGTCAGGGACTGCATGGAGGATGATGCCATCGTATTTTCGGACAAAAGCACTTCTTACGTTGACATCTCCGATCTGGTGGAATTGCACGTCACCGAGAAATCAGACGCCAAAACCACCAAGGAAACACTCAAATGGGTGCATATCGCAATCAGTAATGCAAAACGGACATTGCTGGGCAACTACCATAAAATCAAAAGGAAATACTTACAGTTGTATCTCAACGAGTTTATTTACAAATTAAACAGACGGTATTTTGGAGACAAACTCTTTGACAGACTAGTAATTGCGAATATAACAGGTGCATAAACGGATAATCAGAATCTTTAAACATCCTAATTAACTACCTGCGGATTTTAGGTATAAAACGAATTGGGCATAACGACCTAGAATATTTGGAGAAGGTACTAAAAGAAGTCAAAGGGCAATATCAAACTAAACTTGTAATAATAGATGGTGTATATTCCCAGGATGGGGATTTGTCTTTACTTCCGGAAATTATTACTCTTTGCAAGACTTATGAAACCATGCTGATGTTAGATGATGCACATGGAATAGGAGTAATGGGAGCCAATGGCAGAGGAACAGCTGAATACTATAACTGTTTAGGTCAAATTGATATTATTACTGGCACATTCAGCAAGTCATTTGGTTGCGTAGGGGGATTTGCAGCAGCTTCGAAGAAGATAATACAATACTTGAAATTTTATGCGGACAGCAATGTGTTTTCAGCAGCCCCTACCCCACAAGTCACAGCATCCATACTAAAAGCTTTAGAGATTATAAAAAAAGAACCACAAATAAGAACCAAACTTTGGGAAAATACGAACTATCTTAGAAAACGGTTGAAAGAAGAAGGGTTCGACATAGGAAAATCTGTTTCCCCTATTTTTCCTATTATGATAAGAGATAATAAAAAGGTTTACGAAATTGCTAAAATGTTGCAAGAAAAAGGTATCTTTACAATTGGAATTGTATATCCGGCTGTAAGAACCAAAGAAGCAAGATTAAGGGTCAGCGTTCTTGCCACGCATAAACTTGAACAATTAGAATCTTTAGTCAATACTCTTAATGATATAAATAAGAACATAAAAATAAAATAATAATGAAAGAAAGGAGAAAGCGAAGAAGTGCCAAAGACATAAAGGAAAGCATTATTAATGCGGCAACCCATTTAATTGAAACTGAAGGATTTTCTAATCTAACAGTTACAGGTATTATGCGACAAGCTGAAATTGAGCCTGTACAATTCTATAACAGATATGATGATTTGAATAAGTTCATTGACGAGTATGTAAAAAAATACGACTATTGGTTTAGCGATATTGTAAAATCACAAAAACAATCTAGTAACGATAAAGCACTATATATGAACATTCTTGTAGGTTTATTTCAATCTTTATCAGAAAATAAAATCATGCAAGAACTTCTAAAATGGGAACTAGCTAATAACAATGAAACTAGTCAACGTACCGCTCAACTACGGGAATTGCACACGTTACCTTTATGCCAAAAATTCTCAAACATATTCTCCAATACAGATATTGACATTGTAACTATATCTGCACTAATAATAGGAGGAATATATTATCTTATTTTGCATGATAAACTTTCAACTTTCAGTGAAATAGACTTAAAAAAAGAATCTGACAAACAAAAAGTTATTAAGGCTATAAGCAAATTGTCAGACATTTTATTTACGTTTATACCTTCTTCTATTACTAAAGAAAATATTGATATTATAATAAAAATGAGAGAAGATAATATTCCTGTAGAAAAAATAGCATATTATACAGGAATCCCTAAAGAAATTATTGTTTCTATCTAAAATATCCGTCCAATGAGGAAAAACCCATTGGACGGGTCTATAGCCTAACCAAAAATCTTTTGTTTCACAAAACGACCCTTTTTCTGTACT
>NZ_JAMOKH010000058.1:0-31767 GCF_023656585.1 Bacteroides sp. B1-V-101
GAACGATAGAAATCGCCAAGAAGTTCAAGCTGATAAGGACTAAAGGTCATGTCACTCTTTTTCATCTTTTATTCATTTTAGTTGATACTTATAGTAGTCAACCAAATCCAGGGTAAGACAAACACCTGTCGATTGGATTCACTTGACCGTATGTTTGGATTGACTCGACCGTGTTAGTTGTTTCAATTGACAGTTCTTTTAGGAAGCATTGAATCATTTATTGGCTAATAATGTATGGGGTATCAGCCATTAATAGCTGATTTCTCAGTTATTAATGACTGAGAGATCAAACGTTAACAGTTGAGATGTCAGATATTAACATCCTGTAAATCAAAAGATAGTAATGTGGAAACAATACTGATCAGGATGAAACAGAGTGAGAGCAACCGTTTGCTCTCATACCTGCCACCACAGTTGCTACCACACCGAAAACCACGATGAATAAAGGGATACAGACGGTTTGTTAGAGCATGAGGGCAAAACTGCTGTCAAATTACTGGGGGGCTATTGTAAAACCTCATTGTTTTTCTCCTTCTTAACTAATTTATTGATTCTCCCGTAAACTTACGGTGGTAAGACTTACGGCTGTAAGTTTACGATGCGGGTTAGTGTAAAGGTGGAAATTCTGATCAATAAATCTACAGATATTCCTTACTTATATTTGAAAAATAGTATATTTGCAGTGACTAACATAATATACAAGGGTGCAGGGAATCCTGCTTCTGAAAAGTTGCGGGCATTTATTTGCCTGTAGCTTTCCTCATAGGCGGTTTCGTACCCCCGTGGGGAGTATGTAATGTACCTCCAGCATCTTTGTATGTGTTAGTCAACGGGAAAGGCGAAACCGTTCTTTTTTGCCCTTTTATTAAACTTTTATCTTATGGATACTGAAAACGCTTTGACTAACGCGAAAGAAAGTCCCAATGAAATTTTTTTTGAAGAAGAAGCCCGTCTATGGGCAGAGGTGTATGGCAAGCAATCTGATAAGCCGGACCTTGAGTCTCTTCAACGTATGCTGGAGAATATGAACCATTTGTTGCTTAGCTTAGAACTTCCGTGGGAACGCTTTATTCCTATCTTATACCGAAGTTTTGCCCTTTATATGCGTCGTCCGGACGAAAATACAAATAATCGGAAAGCCTACCAACTGTCTGCCCAACTTATGGACTCTGTCGTTTACTTGTCACAGAATACTAACTTGATTCATCACATACACCTTTTCTGTAATATGCAGATTGCCGCTCTTGAAAAGCTAAAGAATGAAAAAGTAGAAATTGAGCAAACTGAAGATTAAACAAACAGAAAGTCAACCAATCTAAAGGTTACTTCGTTTTAAAAGAATCATACAAAGACTGAAAAGCCGAGTGCGATCTCCCATCGTACCCGGCTTTAATCTTATATGTTTAACCTAAAACCTATGAAACTTTTCTTTTATTAATCACACGCATTGCTGCTGTATAATATTCGCATGGAACAGAAATGAGTATACTGTTCAATCCATTGTCTTTCATTGATGCCTCGATATACGCTGCTTTCAATAAACTCTTTACGCTGGCTACTTCCCAGGGACTACCAGCAAAAACATTGACCTGAGAAACCTTTCTACTTGTAATCATATTCTTTTTGTGTTTTAATTGTTATGGCTGCAAATATAGGAAGTTGGATTTATAGATTAGAGCAATTTTGAGTCATAATAGTATAGAAATGATGCAATGATCTGATTTTAGCATAAATTGGTCAGTTTTTAGCATTGGAAAAAAGTGGAGAGAAAGGAGTGAAAGCTATATGCTAGTCGTCAGCCTTCTGATGATTTACCGGCTTATGTCCCATTTTCTCTTCAAAAAGTTCTTTTATTCAATTAAAATATATTTCTTTGCAATCATTAAAGACCTTTGGATATACTTAAACTATACGCATAAGCGCCATTAATATAGATCGAAATGACTGCAATTAATTTTAATTCGATATATACTACCTATTATAGGAGAGCATTCCTGTTTACCTTATCATACGTCCATAATGATTTGGTAGCTGAAGATATTGTATCGGAAGCAATCATTTATTTGTGGGAATTAAGTAAAAAACAGGAAATTCCGAGTATCGAAGCTGTATTAATCACTTATATACGTAGCAAGTCACTCAATTACCTGAAACATTTGCAGGTTCAGGAGAACGTCTACCAAAACCTGACAGATAAGGGACAACGGGAATTGGAAATCCGTATTTCAACCTTGGAAGCCTGTGATCCGAAGGAAGTTATGTCCGAAGAATTACGCTCAAAGGTGAAAACATTGTTGGCTGGTATGCCGGAAAAGACGCGCATTGCATTTATATCCGATCGTCTGGATGGAAAATCTCATAAAGAAATAGCTGAAGAATTGGGTATCAGTGTCAAAGGAGTGGAGTATCATATAAGCAAAGCTGTGAAGCTGCTGCGTGATAATCTGAAAGAGTATGCTCCTTTCCTGATATTTTTTATTTGATGATCTTGAAAATATCTTTTTCTCCTCTTTTTTTAATAACAGCAAAAAAAGTTGTATTTCTCACTAGGGATTATTTTTAGTGAGTGGTATTCTATATGAAAGGGGGAGCAAATATACTCCTGTTTATTACTTATAAAGTAACTCAACTTATAATATGAATCAGAATTTACTTTTAAAATATATATCCGGAAAAGCCTCTCAAAGGGAGAAAGAAGAAGTTGCAGCATGGATTGATGCCGATGCCGCTAATCTCAAAGAATTTATGTCACTCCGCAAAAGTTATGATGCACTTGTTTGGCAGGATGCGGATGAGTTGAAAACGGGGCGTGACAAGCTGCTTTCACTACGCACTTTTACGATGAAGGCGATGCGGATTGCGGCTATATTTGTTTTGGCTTTCGGATTAAGTTATATACTGATACAAACTCTGCAAAAGGAAAATGTAGAAATGCAGACCGTATATGTGCCTGCCGGACAACGTACGCAAGTGACGCTTGCTGACGGAACAATGGTATGGGTAAACGGAAAAAGTACGCTGACTTTTCCCAGTCAGTTCGCTTCCCGTACCCGTAAAGTGGAACTGGACGGGGAGGCCTATTTCGAAGTTCAGAAAGACCCGGAGAAACAGTTCATTGTTTCCACAGCCCATCAGTCTGCGATTAAAGTGTTGGGCACAAAGTTCAATGTAAAGGCGTATAGGGATTCCGAAGAGATTACTACCACTCTGATAGAAGGGAAAGTGCATTTCGAATTTAATAATACCGCACAGAAGCCTCAGTACATTACTATGGCACCCGGTCAGAAGCTGATCTATTATTCGCAGAGTGGAAAAACGGAGCTCTATACTACTTCCGGTGAGGGAGAACTGGCATGGAAGGATGGTATTATCGTCTTTAAGCAGACATCTTTGCAGGATGCTCTGGAGATTTTGGCAGACAGATATGATGTGGAATTTATCGTTCGACGCAATGTGCCCGATGATGACCTGTTCTCCGGGACATTCACGAGCAGGAGCCTGGAGCAGATACTGAATTATATAGAAGCTTCTTCGAAAATACGCTGGCGTTATCTGAACAGTGTACAAGGAAGTAAAGAGAAGATGAAGATAGAAATTTTTATTTAGTGTTATTAATAACCTTATTTCAAAAAAGCTTATTGCCATGAAAAACAAAGACCCTTGAAACTAAAAAAGATACGGGATGATATTGGTCGTATCTTCCCGTATTGAGCCCAGTAATCGTGAATCTACTTGTTTCCCGACAAGTATAACTACCAGTTTTTTAATTAAACTCGTTACAAATTTATGCAAAATTATTGTATCGTCCAATTTCTTGGAGGATTAAACCTTCTTAGGCGGTCTTCAAGGAAAATATCACTATCTATGAAGTTACTATTTATACTCATTGTCTGCTCATTCGGACTGGCATATGCGTCCGATGGATATGCGCAAAAGACTTCCATCACATTGAAGGCAAACGATTGTACCATAGAGGAAGTGCTTCACAAAATCGAACTTGAGTCCGGATTCGGCTTTTTTGTAAACAGTAAGAATCTCGATTTGAAACGCAAGGTGTCGGTGTCAGTGTCTAATAAGAATATATTCCAGGTTCTGGAGCAAGTCTTTAAAGGTGTGGGCATCGAATATAAAGTTTTGGATAATAAAATAGTACTGGCTGCAAAAGAAAAAGACGTTGCACAGCAGAGAAAAGAAAGACTTATTGCCGGCACGGTAAAAGATAAGAATGGAGAGCCGTTGATTGGTGTCTCTATCCGGGAGAAGAGTTCCGGTGAGGGAACCATCACCGATATGGATGGAAACTATAAGCTTTCCACTTCATCGGCGAATCCTGTTCTTGTATTTTCCTATGTAGGTTATCAGTCAAAAGAAGTACCCGTAAAAGGAAATGTTGCCAATGTGGTGCTAGAGGATGCGACGCAGGAACTGAATGAGGTGGTAGTGACGGCATTGGGTATCAAACGCTCGGAGAAGGCATTGTCATACAACGTGCAGCAGCTGAGCGGTGATGAACTGACTACTGTGAAAGATGCGAACTTCATCTCTTCTCTGAATGGTAAGGTGGCCGGTGTTAATATTAATTCGTCCAATACCACGGGAGGTGCTTCGCGTGTCGTGATGCGTGGTGTCAAATCTATCACTTCTTCCAATCTGGCGCTTTATGTGATCGACGGTGTACCGATGTATAACATGATGAATGGAGGTGGCGGTGGTATCTATGACCAGCAGGGTACGGATGGCGCTGCCGACATTAACCCGGAAGACATCGAATCTATCTCTATGCTGACCGGACCTTCTGCCGCAGCTCTGTATGGTAATGCTGCCGCTGCCGGTGTTGTGCTGATAACCACCAAGAAGGGGTCTGCGGACAAGACTTCTGTCACGGTCTCCAATAATACTACTTTCTCGAAGGTGTCAATGATGCCTGAGATGCAGAGCAAATATGGTAACCTGCCCAACAGCCTGGATAGCTGGGGACCGATTGTAAACAGTGACTACGATCCGCGTGACTTCTTCCAGACCGGAGCGAATGTCATTAACTCATTTGCTTTGTCAACCGGTAACAAGAAGAATCAGGCGTATTTGTCGGCTTCTACTACCAACACCACCAATATATTGCCCAACAGTGGATACAACCGCTATAATTTCACTGTCCGTAACACGACCAGTTTCCTGAAAGACAAGATGACACTCGATGCCGGTGCCAGTTATATTCTTCAGAATGACAAGAATATGATGTCGCAGGGTTATTACTATAATCCTCTGCCGGGACTTTACCGTTTCCCTCGTAGTGAGAATTTCGATGATGTACGTATGTTCGAACGTTATAATTCCGGTATGGACCTGATGGAGCAATACTGGCCTTACGGCGGTACTTCAAGTGGTCTTGCCAACCCCTACTGGATACAGAATCGCCAGTTGCGGGAGAATAAGAAGACCCGTTATATGATCAACGCTTCCCTCAAATATCAGTTGTTCGACTGGCTGGATGTGGTAGGACGTGTGAAAATAGATAATTATGATAATCGTAGTACTTATAAGGCATACGCTTCTACCGGCACACTGGTGTCGGGTGACCGTGGAACGTACAGTGACACCTCTACACAATCAAAGAACACGTATGCGGATGCGATTACTACACTGAATAAGAGTTTTAACGACTGGTCGGTCAATGTCAACCTTGGTGTGTCACTGAGTGACAGCCGTTATGAAATGATCGGATATGAAGGCGGATTGAAACTTATCAATTTCTTTGCCGTCCACAATATCGATTTCAATAAAGCATGGAAAGCAAAACAGTCCGGCTGGCATGATCAGACACGCGCTATCTTTGCCAATGCGGAAATTGGTTGGAAATCGATGATCTATCTGACTGCTACCGGACGTAACGACTGGGATTCAAGACTGGCTTTCTCCGATTACAAGTCTTTCTTCTACCCGTCAATAGGACTTTCCGCCATTCTGACGAGTATGTTTAATGCTCCTGATTGGCTGACATACCTGAAAGTTCGCGGTTCGTACACTGAGGTAGGTAACTCTTACGGCCGCTTCATGACTACCGTTACTTACCCTTACGATGAACAGACACAGAGCTGGACCAGTACCTCTTCTTATCCGAACACGAAACTGAAACCGGAACGTACCAAGTCATGGGAAGTAGGTTTGGACGCACGTATCCTCAATGACATCAGTCTTAACTTGACTTATTATCGTTCCAATACTTATAATCAGACATTCTATGCGGACTTGTCGCTTTCTTCGGGATATTCTAATATTCCTATCCAAAGTGGAAACATCATGAACGAAGGTCTGGAAATGTCATTGGGTTATAACAAGCAGTGGAAAGATTTCTCTTTCAATACGAACTATACATTGACATGGAATAAGAACCGGGTAAAACGGTTGGCTGACGGTGTGTATAACTATGCCACCGGACAACCTATCCAGATGCCGGAACTGTCTCCGCTTACTTATGGACATACGGATGCCCGCCTGATTTTGCGTGTCGGAGGATCAATGGGAGACGTATACGGACAACGCTTGCTCAAACGTGACTTGAATGGCTACATTCTTAATGAAGAAGGTGTCGGACTGGCTATGGAGAACAAAGAAACCTACTTAGGTTCTATTCTGCCTAAGATGAATATGGGCTGGAGTTTAGGATTCGGTTATAAGGGAGTTAATCTTGGCATGACTTTCACCGGACGTTTCGGAGGTATTGTTATCAGTGAGACGCAGTCCGTACTTGACGCTGCCGGTGTTTCCAAAGTCAGCGCGGACGTACGTGACGCAGGAGGCGTGCAGATTAATCAGAGCAAAGTCTCTGCACAGACTTACTATCAGACCATTCAGGGAACTGCGGCTTACTACACGTATAGCGCTACCAATGTACGACTCGGCGAACTTTCACTTAGCTATACATTGCCTAAAAAATGGTTTGACAATAAGGTCGGAATGACTGTTGGGCTGGTAGGAAAGAATTTATGGATGATTTATTGCAAGGCTCCTTTCGATCCGGAACTGACCACTTCAGCTGCATCTAACTTCTATCAGGGATTTGATGCCTATATGCTTCCGAGTACAAGAAATTTCGGATTCAATGTTAAATTTCAGTTTTAAATAATAAATAGGTATGAACAAGATAATAAAATATATCGGAGCAAGCGCAGTCGTATGTATGATGGCGGGGTGTACTACTAACTTTGAAGATTTTAATACCAACCCTTATCAGCCTTCAAAAGTACCGGCAAGTAACTTACTGTCTACGATGTTTAACGTGTATGCTTGTCCGCAACAGAATGCTTGTCAGGAGATTAATTGTATGTGGGCCAGCTTTAGCGGTCAAGTGACTGCGACAGCTAACTGGAGCTTTGGAAAGAATATCTTTGCTTATTATAATGCGTCCGAAGGGCACAATGACAGTTCATGGGGAAGACTCTACGGCTATATCTATCCTTCTTTCTTTCTGGTCGAGAACTCTACGGAAAAGAAAGGTGTCATTTATGCCATGGCTCAGTTAACCCGTGTTTATGGTATGCAGTTGCTCGCATCTTTGCAAGGTCCCATTCCTTACACACAGATGAAGGCCGGCGAAACGGAAGCCCCTTATGATAATGAGCAGACTGTATGGCATGCCATGTTTGACGATCTGGATAATGCGATCACCATTCTGAAGTCGGCGGCAACGTTCGGCGTAAATCAAGATTTGGCTGTGGTAGACCAGTTCTATAAAGGTGACTGCTCGAAGTGGCTGAAGTTTGCCAATACGCTGAAACTTCGGATGGCTATCCGCATCTCGGGAGTAGAACCGGAATATGCTCAGACCAAGGCTCAGGAAGCTGTACTTGGAGGTGTGATGGAAAGTGTGGGCGACAGTTCTTATGATACGACTAATGGCGGAATCAATGAAAATGGATATGCTATTGTCAGCGGATGGCCCGAAGTAAGAGCCAATGCCTGCCTCGTGTCGTACATGAACGGATATAACGATCCTCGCCGTCCTGCTTATTTTACTCCGCAGACTCAGACTGCTGCCGGTGGGTATGTAGGTGTCCGTTCGGGTTCGGCAGAAATACCTGAACCTACGGTATACGCCAACTATAGCAAACTCTTTATCGCTACCGACAAAACATTGCCACAACCGGTAATGTACGCTGCCGAAGCTGCTTTCCTGCGTGCGGAAGGAGCACTGAAAGGCTGGAATATGGGTGGAGATGCCAAGACTTTCTATGAAAAGGGAGTTCGATTGTCTTTTGAGGAATTTGGGGTATCGGGTGCCGATGATTATTTGGCTGACGCTACATCTATACCGGGAAATTATGTGGATAATTTAATTGCCGGACATACCGGAAACAATTATACGAACCAGTCGTCCATTACGATCAAGTGGGAGGATGGAGCTGATGACGCGAAGAAACTGGAAAGAGTACTTACCCAGAAATGGATTGCCTGTTATCCCGACCCGATGAACGGATGGGCAGATTTCCGTCGGACAGGCTATCCTAGAATCTTCCCGGCAACTGAATCTATGAATGCCGATTGTAATACGGGGCGCGGACAACGCCGTCTTCGTTTTACACGAAGTGAATACAATAACAATAAGGCGAATGTGGAAGCGGCCGTCAGTATGCTTAGCAATGGAAAAGATTCTAATGGAACTGATCTTTGGTGGGCAATGAAAGAAAATGGTACTTATTAATAGCTTAAATTAGGAATAACAATATGAAGAAATTATTATATATCATATTTGGAGTAATGGGTGCACTGATGTTTATACAGTGCAGCGACTGGACTGAAATGGAACCGAAGTTCACCGAACCGGTGAATATCAATGGCGAAGACTATTATAAGGCACTGAGAGAGTATAAGAAATCCGATCATCCGATTGTTTTCGGCTGGTACAGTGAATGGACCGGAACCGGAACGAATATGAACAACCAGTTGAGAGGTATTCCCGATTCAATGGATATCGTCTCTCTTTGGGGAGGGGCTTTCAACCTGACTGAAGCACAAAAAAGTGACCTTAAGGAAGTGAGAGAGAAGAAAGGTCTCAGAGTTTTGTATTGTCAGCATATCACAGATATAGGCAGAAGTCATACGCCTGCTTCTGTTGAGAATGATTTCATCGTGGATGGCGTACAGTACAACTCTAAGGATGAAGCGATGGCTGCTTATTGGGGGTGGTATGGCAATTATGGTGACACTTCGGAAGAAGGACAAGAAAAAGCTATCCGTAAATATGCGCGGGTGATTATTGATTCAATCAATAAGTATAACTATGATGGATTCGATATCGACTTTGAACCGAATTTTGGCTATTCCGGAAATCTGAGTGGAAATTCGGACCGTATGCATATTTTTTTGGATGAATTATCGAAAGAATTCGGACCGAAATCGGGAACTGGACGTATATTGATGGTCGACGGAGAACCGCAGACACTGAACAAGGAGTCGGGCCCTTTATTAGATTATTATGTGGTTCAAGCCTATTACTGTAGGTCGGATGAGGGATATAGTGATGCTTTGGATGGTCGTTTTGACAGATTATTAAATAAATTCGGTTCGATAGAGGATGAAGCTACGATTCTTAGTAAAACAGTTTGGTGTGAGGACTTTGAAAAGCATAAAGGGGATGGCGGACCGGAATTTACAACTCGTGATGGTATTGTGACTTATTCATTGAAGGGAATGGCGATGTACTATCGTCCGGGAGTAGATGCCCGCATTGGCGGAGTGGGTGCCTACCGTTTTAATCTTTGTCGTCCGGTGAATGACTATTTCTTTATGCGTGAGGTTATTCAGGTTCTGAATCCCGCTAATCATTAATTGCAAGAACATAACTAAAAAAGGATAATTATGAAGATGATTAAATTTTCAAGATATGTTGTGCTGGGGGCAGCTTTGGCTGTTGTCACCGGATGCAACGATGCAAAACTGTCAACTATCGATAATGGAGTATATATTGCGGAAGCGGCTCCTTCTAATACGTTTAGTCAGCAGATAGAGGCACAATTGGTGGACGAGGGAGATGTGATAAAAACATTGACCGTCCGTTTGGTTCGTGCTATTGATCAAGATGTAACTGTAACACTGGATATTGATCAGCAACTCATTGATGAGTATAATCAACAGCATGAAGCGTCTTACGAACTTTTGCCGGAAGAATTCAGAAGTTTTGAACGCACAGTTACGATTCCCGCAGGTGAAGTGTCTGCACCAGTCATTAATCTTACTATAAAGCCGTTTACCACCCCCAATAACGAGGCTTATGCGATTCCGGTACGGATCACTTCCGTAGCCGGACCGATAGGACTTGTTGGTAACGCAAACCATATTCTTTATCTGCTTACTTCCCCTAATAAACAGAAAGCGGTGGTTTTGAAATCAGCAAATAAAACCAGTCTGAACTTTAAAAACGAAATACCTGTTACTCAGTGGACTATAGAGTATTGGATCAAGTTCGATAATACAACGGGCAGACCGACAGGAGATTGGGTGGGTCCTGCCAATATTGCTTTCAGACGATTAATTTTCGCAGACAATTCGGCTCCTATTTCTTTCAATGGCGTTTTATTGCGTTATTGGGCGGATGGAGCAAAAAAGATTGCGCCATGTTTGCAGTGTCAGTTGGATGGAAACTATTTTGATAGTGAGGAATTTTGGTATCCGGATATATGGTATCACATTGCTTATACTTATGACGGATCTACTATTTCCCTCTATAAAGATGGTACATTGAATAATAGTAAAGCCGATTCAAGAGACTTTACATTCAATAATATTTCTTTAGCACAGAGTTTCGGCTGGAATATGCAGGTAGAATTAGCTCAGATTCGTCTTTGGAGCAAATGCCTGACAGAGAACGCTATTCAGGAAGGAATGTCACGCCAGATATCCGGAGATTCGGATGGTTTGATTGGGTATTGGAAGTGTGATGAAGGAAAAGGAAATGTATTGAAGGATAATAGCCCGAACGGTAATGATATAACGCTTACCGGAATTCCTGCATGGAGTGAACAATACAATTTCTATCATCCTAATGATTAAGCGGATGGTTGGAGCTTTATCAATTGATTAGAGAATCCGATACTTACAGATAGTGAAAAGAAAAGCCGGCTGCAATCCTTTGCAGCCGGCTTTTTTATAAATGGGTTTTATGCCTTATTTCTCATCGTTCTCGCGAATTTCCACGCGACGAATCTTGCCGCTGATAGTCTTGGGCAGTTCGTCAACGAACTCAATCACACGCGGATATTTATAAGGAGCAGTCACCTTCTTGACGTGGTTCTGCAATTCCTTGATCAGTTCTTCTCCGGCACGTGCTTTATAGTCTTTGGACAATACGATAGTAGCTTTTACTACCTGTCCGCGAATCTCATCGGGTACTCCGGTGATGGCACATTCTATGACGGCAGGGTGCGTCATCAAAGCGCTTTCCACTTCGAACGGGCCGATACGGTAACCGGAACTCTTGATTACGTCGTCTGCACGTCCTACAAACCAAAGGTATCCGTCTTCGTCTTTCCACGCTACATCACCTGTGTAGTAAATGCCGTCGTGCCAAGCCTCGTGTGTACGTTCCGCATCCCGATAGTACTCTTTGAAAAGTCCGAGAGGTTTGCCTTTGCTGGTACGGATCACAATTTGTCCTTGCTCTCCGGCTTCCACGGAGCGACCTTCACTGTCGATCAGGTCTACGTCATACTGCGGATTGGGCAGTCCCATGCTTCCCGGTTTCGGTTCCATCCAAGGCATGGTGGCAACTGTCAGTGTCGTTTCCGTCTGTCCGAAACCTTCCATCAGCTTGATGCCTGTCAGTTTCTTGAAGGTTTCGAATACGGCAGGGTTCAGTGCTTCTCCGGCAATGGTGCAATACCGCAGTGAAGACAAGTCATATTTAGTCAGGTCTTCATGAATCAGAAAGCGGAAGATGGTTGGAGGTGCGCAAAGGGAAGTCACCTGATACTCCTGTATCTTTTCCAGAATAGCTGCGGGCGTGAACTTTTCGTGGTCATAGACGAAAATGTTGGCTCCGGCGATCCATTGTCCGTAGAGTTTTCCCCATACGGCTTTTCCCCAGCCGGTATCGGCGATGGTGAGGTGGAGGCTGTTCTCATCCAGATTGTGCCAGAAACTACCCGTAACGATATGGCCTAACGGATACGTAAAGTCATGTGCTACCATTTTAGGTTCACCGGTAGTGCCGGAAGTGAAGTACATCAGTGAGATGTCGTCATTCGTATTGGCATGTCTCGGGCGGATGAAAGGGGCAGCGTTATCGATTCCCTGATGGAAATCTTCGAATCCTTCCGGAACTTCCGGACCTACACTGACCAGCTTTTCCACGCTCGGACACTCGGGAAGAGCATCTTTGATGTGTTGCAGTATGATTCCTTCGCCGGCAGCCACAATCATTTTGATGTCGGCAGCGTTGCAGCGATAGATGATATCTTTCTTTGTCAGCAGGTGAGTGGCGGGGATCACCGTTGCTCCCAGCTTATGCAGGGCGATGGTGCTGTACCAGAACTCATAGCGGCGCTTCAGAATCAGCATCACCATGTCTCCGCGACCGATGCCGAGGCTCTGGAAGTAAGAGGCCGTCATGTCCGTATAGCGTTTCATGTCGGTGAAGGAGAACTGACGGCTTTCGCCTTGGTCATTGGTCCAGAGCAGAGCGTTCTTGTCGGGTTGTTCGGTAGCCCAGGCATCTACTACGTCGTAGCCGAAGTTGAAATTCTCCGGTACGTTTATTTTCAGGTTCTTGATGAAATCCTCTTGTGAGGCAAAGCTAGTCTGTGCTAAAAATCTTTCTACCATAACGTTATTACATAATTACGGCCAGAAAACGTACCGTTTTGCCATCGAGCGCTTTCATGCCATGTGGAAGTTTTGAATTAAAATAAATACTGTCTCCTTGGTTCAGGATGATTTCCTTGCCCTCGATGTTGATAAGCATACGGCCTTCAACCACCAGGTTGAATTCCTGTCCGTTGTGGTGGTTATAATGGATCGGCTCATCGTCTCCCTTCGGTTCGACCGTGACGATGAAAGGATCGGCGGTGCGGTTCATGAAGCCCGACGCCAGTGACTGGTATTTGTAAGCCCTGGTACGTTCGATGCTGACTCCTTTGCCGGCACGGGTCACGAAGTAGCTGTTCATTTTCGGCTCTTCGCCAAACATCAAAGCATCCAGTGCGATGTTGTAGGTACGGGCTATCTTTTGTAGCATACTAACGGAAATGTCGTATTGTCCTGTCTCTGCGAGCCGGTATTCTTCGGCAGATATGTCGCAGTCGCGGGCGATATCTTCAGACGTTAGTTCCAGTACGTCACGTAATCCGCGAAGGCGTTCTGCGATCTGTTTAATTTGGTCATTCATACAAGTGGTTGTTTTTTGATTATTAATAATTTTGCGGTATTATTTGGATGCTTTCATCGCTTTGATGACGGCGGAGGTAAATCCGTTGTGTTCCAGTTCGTTGATTCCCTTGATCGTAATTCCGCCCGGAGTAGTCACTTTGTCGATTTCCACGCTGGGGTGGGTGTCATTGTTCAGAATTAATGCGGCGGCTCCCTTGACGGACTGGGCTACCATTTCCATCGCATCTTTGGGACGGATGCCCATTTCGATGCCGGCCTGCATGGCTGCCTGGATGTATTTCAATACGTAAGCGATGCCGCAGGAAGTCAGTGCCGTGGTGGCGGCTATCTTATCTTCGGGGATGAGCATGGCCATTCCCATTTCGTTGAACAGGCGGAGCATAAACAGGTTCTGTTCATCGTTCGTGTTGCGTGCCGCGATAAGCGTCATACTTTCCAGTTCGCTGATGGCAGTGTTCGGAATCAGGCGGAACATCGGCATCTCCGGTGCTATCACAAAGTGTGCGAGTTCTTCAAAACTGATACCTGCCGCTACGGATACGAGCGTCTGTTTGCTCTTCAGCTTCAACTCGCGCATGACGGACTCCACAAACCAGGGCTTCACGGCGAGAATGACAACATCTGCTCCCGTTGCCGCTTCCGTATTGCTCAGAGTGGTGGAAATGCCCGGAAATTCTTCTTTCAGTTTCTCCAGTTTGCCTGCGCTGGGGTTGGATACAATGATATCTGAGTCTGCTATCAGACTTCCTTTTGCCAGGCCGCGGGCTATAGAACCACCCATGTTTCCTGCACCGATAATAGCTATTTTCATATGCGCTTCTTTTTTAATGTATTCTTACAGACAAAGGTAACGGTAAATTGCGAAAAAACAAAAAGCAGCCTGAATAAGAACTGTTTTTCTGTTCGAGGCTGCTTTTTTGTTCGCTGTTTATTAATCAAATATCAGTTAGAGTACTCTTTTGAAACGGGCAAGGAACTCGTCCGCTTCCTCCATGCTGAGGCAGAGAGGGGGCAATAAGCGGAGTACATTCGTTCCGCTGGCTCCCGTAAATACGTGTTCGTCGTAGATGAGGCGGCTGCGCAATTCCTTGATCGGTTCTTCAAATTCGAGTCCGATCATCAGTCCGCGTCCGCGCACCTCTTTGATTTGCGGGAATTTCTTGAGTTCTTCCAGCAGGTAGTCACCGACTGCCTTTGCGTTTTCTACCAGATTGTCCTGTTCGATGACGTCCATTACGGCAAGGGCTGCCGAGCAGGCCAGGTGATTTCCGCCGAATGTAGTTCCCAGTTGTCCGTAAACGGGCTTGAACATCGGGCTGATCAGTACACCTGCCATCGGGAAGCCGTTTCCGATGCCTTTGGCTACGGTGATGATGTCCGGCTGGATATGGTTGTATTGATGGGCAAAGAATTTTCCGCTACGGCCGTATCCACTCTGGATTTCGTCCAGAATCAGAATCGTTCCGGTTTCGGTACAAACCTTGCGAAGTTCCTGCATAAATTCGGTAGTCGGTATTTTGATACCGCCCACTCCTTGTATTCCTTCGATGATAACAGCGCATACGCCACCTTTCGCCAGTTCCTGCTTCATCGCTTCGATGTCATTCAGAGGGAGATAGGTCACATGACCGTTGTTGTTGATCGGAGCAATGATGGTGGGGTTGTTCGTAGCCTCCACTGCAAGGGATGTACGTCCGTGGAAGGCTTTGCTGAAAGAAATGACTTTGGTGCGTCCGTTATAGAAAGAAGCCAGCTTCAGCGCGTTTTCATTGGCTTCGGCTCCGCTGTTGATCAGAAACAGCGAGTAGTCTTCATAACCGGAAATCTTTCCCAATCGTTCGGCTACTTGTTGCTGCAGCTTATTGATCACCGAGTTTGAATAGAAACCAAGGGTTGCTACCTGATTGCTGATCATCTCCACATAGTGGGGATGCGCGTGTCCGATGGAGATGACGGCATGGCCTCCGTAGAGGTCCAGATATTCCGTACCGTTCTCATCCCATACTTTACAGCCTTGTCCTTTGACTATATTGATGTCATATAAAGGATATACGTCGAATAATTTCATAATTCTTCTGTTTTTAGAAAGCGGAAGGTTTCAGCCGTAATCCTACGGTTTCTTCCAGGTTGAACATCAGGTTCATGTTATGAACTGCTTGTCCGCTGGCACCCTTCAGCAAGTTGTCGATACAGGAGATAATCAGTAATTTGTCACCATGTTTCTCCAGATGTATCAGACATTTATTGGTATTTACGACTTGTTTCAAGTCTATATTCTTATCTACAATATGCACGAAGGAGTCTTTTGCATAATATTCCTCATACATGCGAACGATTTCTTCGAGTGCAACTTTCGTTTTTACGACAAGAGTGGCAAAGATGCCGCGCGGGAAATCTCCCCGATAAGGAATAAAGTCGATCTCTGAATCGAAGCTGTTCTGCAACTGTTTCAGTGATTGCTTGATTTCCGGCACGTGCTGATGATCGAAGGCCTTGTATATACTGATGTTATTGTTACGCCAACTGAAATGACTGGTAGCACCGGGCTTCACGCCGGCACCGGTACTTCCGGTGATGGCATTGACCGAAACATCGCCTGTCAACATCAGATTCTTGGCTAGCGGAAGCAAACCTAACTGGATGCAGGTAGCAAAACAACCGGGGTTGGCTACGTGCTTCGCCGTACAGGTAGCACGACGGTTCAGTTCCGGCAGACCGTAGATGAAGTCATGATCGTCACTCTTGATGCGATAATCCATCGAGAGGTCGATGATTTTCAAATCTTCCGGCACGTTGTGGCTTTCCATGAATTTCTTCGTGTCACCGTGGGCGGTACAGAAGAATAGTACATCTATTGCGTCCAGAGGTAACTGGTCGGTAAATCTCAGGTCGGTTTCTCCGTATAGTCCTTCGTGTACGTCGGTGATTCGGTTTCCGGCATTACTGCTGCTGTTGATGAATACGATTTCAGTTTCCGGATGGTTGAGCAGCAGACGGATTAATTCGCCTGCTGTATATCCTGCGCCACCAATGATTCCTGCTTTAATCATATCTCTTCGTCTTTATGGTTATTGTAGTAAACACGCAGCGGAGTAGAAGTTACCTTAATAAAGCCCTTAGCATCTTCGGCTGTCCAGCCCTTCTGCATTTCACCATATTCGCCGAACTTCGTTTTCACGAGGTCGTCTTCCGATTCTACACCGACGGTAGAGAAAGAAAGCGGGCGGAGCTCGAGGATTGCCGTACCGTTAACGTTACGCTGGCTTTCCTGAAGCATGGCTTCGATGTCACGCATCACCGGTTCGAGATACTGGCTTTCGTGGAGGAACATTCCGTACCAGTTGGCCACCTGATCTTTCCAGTATTGCTGCCATTTGCTCAATGTGTATTTTTCGAGGAAGCGGTGAGCACCGATAATCAACATCGGAGCGGCAGCCTCGAAACCTACACGGCCTTTGATGCCGATGATGGTATCGCCCACGTGCATATCACGTCCGATACCGTATGCGGCACCGATCTCTTCTACCTTCTGGATAGCTTGGATCGGATCATCGAATGTTTCGTCATTGACAGCTTTCAGTTCTCCCTTTTCGAAAGTGAGACGGAGTTGTTCGCTGCCTTCTTTTTCCACATGTTTCAGGTAGGCTGTTTCCGGTAATCCCTGTGCGGAGTCGAGGATTTCGCCACCACAGATGGATGTACCCCACAAACCTACGTTATAAGAGTATTTCAGCTTGGTAAAGTCTGCACTGAAACCATGTTTGTTCAGATAGTCGATTTCTTCCTGACGGCTTAATGCCATATCACGGGTCAGCGTGATGATTTCTACATTCGGAGCCAGTACAAGGAAAGTCATGTCAAAACGAATCTGGTCGTTACCTGCTCCGGTAGAACCGTGGGCAATGGCATCCGCACCGATTTCGTTGGCATAACGTGCGATGGCCAATGCCTGGAAGATACGTTCCGAGCTGACAGAGATCGGGTAAGTACCATTACGCAGCACATTTCCGAAAACCATATATTTCAGACTCTTTTCGTAGTATTCCTGAGTAACGTCCAATGTTACATATTTCACTGCTCCCAGTTTGTAGGCGTTTTCTTCGTTTGTCTTCAGCTGTTCTTCGCTGAAACCGCCCGTATTGGCACAAGCTGCATATACTTCGTAACCTTTTTCTTTAGCGAGGTACATGACGGTGAACGATGTGTCCAGTCCGCCGCTGAATGCCACCACTACTTTTTTCTTCTTTTCTTCCATAGTGCTGTATATATTAAATGTTATTTCTTTCTTGTTCTTTTTTTATGTTCCGCGGGTCTGTCGGATCGTACAGCATGGCTGTGCAGATGCAGAACTTACGGTTTTTAGCTACCAGTATATCGTGGTTGGTGCAGCCTTCGCATCCTTTCCAGAAAGCCTCGTCGTCTGTCAGTTCATTGAAAGTGACAGGGACATATCCTAGTTCGGTGTTCATTTTCATCACTGCGGCTCCGGATGTCAGACTGAAAATCTTAGCTTTCGGCCATCGGAGACGTGCCAGTTGGAAAGATGCTTGTTTGATGCGCTTTGCCAATCCTAATCCGCGAAAATCGGGATGTACAATCAGACCGGAGGTTGCTACGTATTGCTTGTTTCCCCATGATTCGATATAGGTGAAACCTGCGAATGTGTCGCCACAGAGCGCGATTATTGCTTTGCCCTCTTTCATTTTAGTCGCTACGTATTCGTGTGTGCGCTCTGCGATTCCGGTTCCTCGTACGGCAGCAGCATTTCTGATAGTTTCCAAAATAGTGTCAACGTAAACCTCATGTGAGGCGTCGGCTACCATAACATCTATTTGTTGAGTGTCCATTTCTTTATATATAATATAGGTATAGTTATTCGATATTCGGAATGATGAGCGACAAAAGCTGACGTACTTTGCTTGTGGCTACTCCTTCACGCAGAACCAGCATGATGGTATCGTCGCCGGCAATGGTTCCCAGAATCTCGCTGAACTCATTGTTGTCGATATCATAAGCCATGCTGCTGGCGTAACCGGGACGGGTACGGATAACAGCTATATTGCCGGAAAACTGTAGGGAGATAAATCCATTGTTGCGCAACATCTCACCGGCACTCTGGTCAGTGGAACGTTTATACATGATGTTATTCGGCAATACATATACATACTTGCCGTTCATACTGGCAGCTTTGGCTACTTTCAGTTGTTTCAAGTCGCGGGAGAGGGTGGCTTGTGTCAGTTCGAAGCCTTCACGGTTCAGCTCTTGCAGTAGTTCTTCCTGCGAGCCTACCTCCTTGCTTGAGATAATCATTTTGATGGCGTCTAACCGATTTGCTTTCTTCTTCATTGTATAATTATTCTAAGAATGGCGCAAAATTATGCATTATTTCGGAGAAAACATGCATAAATCATGCTTTTTTTGCATAAAAAGTAAAATTTATACTGATGTAAGGTTTGGCTATGCAGATTTGTGTCAAAATGCACATCCTTTCTATCAAAATGCGTAAGGAAAAGGAGGAAGGAACCGCCTATCTTTGCAATGTAGGTAAATGGATACCTTAAATATATAGACAAAATACCATGAAACAGAACTTTTTTGCAGTCGACCTGGGCGCAACAAGCGGCCGTACAATCTTAGGCTCTTTTATTGAAGGCGGATTAAATCTGGAGGAGATTAATCGTTTTCCTAACCACTTGATCGAGGTGGGTGGACATTTCTATTGGGATATTCATGCATTATACCGTCACATTATCGACGGATTGAAATTGGTAGCTCACCGTGGAGAATCTATTGCCTCTATCGGTATAGATACATGGGGAGTAGATTTCGTCCTCCTTGGAAAAGATGGAAACCTGCTTCGCCAGCCTTATGCATATCGTGATCCGCATACGGTAGGAGCACCGGAAGCCTTTTTCTCTCGTATCTCTCGTAGCGAGGTATATGGTAAAACTGGTATTCAGGTAATGAATTTTAATTCACTTTTCCAATTAGATACTTTGCGTCGCAATCATGACAGTGCATTGGAGGCAGCAGACAAAGTTCTGTTTATGCCGGATGCGTTGAGCTATATGCTGACCGGGAAGATGGTAACCGAATATACCATTGCTTCCACTGCCCAATTAGTGAATGCACATACGCAACGTCTGGAACCGGAGTTGCTGAAAGCAGTCGGACTGCAAGAAGAGAATTTCGGTCGTTTTGTCTTCCCAGGTGAGAAGATAGGAACATTGACTGAAGAAGTGCAAAAGATAACAGGATTGGGGGCAATTCCTGTGATTGCGGTGGCCGGACATGATACCGGATCTGCTGTAGCAGCTGTTCCCGCACTTGATCGTAATTTCGCATATTTGAGTAGCGGTACTTGGTCGCTGATGGGGGTGGAAACAGATGCACCGGTAATCACTGCTGAAACAGAGGCTTTGAACTTTACGAATGAAGGTGGCGTAGAAGGCACAATTCGCCTTTTGAAGAATATTTGTGGAATGTGGTTGCTGGAACGTTGCCGTCTGAATTGGGGAGATACGAGCTATCCGGAATTAATAACCGAAGCGGATTCGTGTGAACCATTCCGTAGTTTAATCAATCCGGATGACGACTGTTTTGCAAATCCTGCGGATATGGAACAGGCCATTCGTGAATATTGCCGGACTACTGGGCAGCCGGTTCCTGAGCAACGTGGACAAATAGTACGTTGTATCTTTGAGAGTCTGGCTTTGCGTTACCGTCAGGTGTTGGAGAACTTGCGTGCGCTTTCTCCTCGTCCTATCGAAACTCTGCATGTGATCGGTGGAGGTAGCCGTAATGACTTGTTGAATCAGTTTACTGCTAATGCTATCGGCATCCCGGTTGTGGCAGGACCGTCTGAGGCAACAGCTATCGGTAATGTCATGATTCAGGCAATGACGGTGGGAGAGGCGACGGATGTTGCCGGTATGCGTCAGTTGATAAGCCGTTCAATTCCGTTGAAGACTTATCACCCACAGGATATGGCAGCCTGGGATGCGGCTTATATCCATTTTAAAAACTGCGTTCGATAAATTCCGGAGAATCAAGAAATAACCGACAGAATAATATTAACTTTTAATAATAGAATATCATGAAAAAAGAAGAAATGATTCAGAAAGCGTATGAGATTGCTGTTGAACGCTATGCAGCAGTAGGTGTAGATACTGAAAAGGTACTGAAAACCATGCAGGACTTCCACTTGTCACTTCATTGCTGGCAGGCTGATGATGTAACGGGATTTGAAGTGCAGGCAGGTGCACTGAGCGGAGGTATTCAGGCAACCGGTAATTATCCGGGCAAAGCTCGCAATATTGATGAACTGCGTGCCGACATTCTGAAAGCCGCTTCTTATATTCCGGGTACACACCGTTTGAACCTGCACGAAATCTACGGGGATTTTCAAGGTAAAGTGGTAGACCGCGATCAGGTAGAGCCTGAACATTTCAAGAGCTGGATTGAATGGGGTAAAGAGCATAACATGAAACTCGATTTCAACTCTACTTCATTCTCACATCCGAAATCTGGTGATTTGTCACTGTCTAATCCGGATGAGGGCATCCGTCAGTTCTGGATTGAGCATACCAAACGTTGTCGTGCCGTTGCCGAAGAAATGGGTAAGGCGCAGGGTGACCCGTGTATCATGAATCTTTGGGTACATGACGGAAGCAAGGATATCACTGTAAACCGCATGAAATATCGTGCATTGTTGAAAGATTCTCTGGATCAGATATTTGCTACTGAATATAAAAACATGAAAGACTGTATTGAATCAAAAGTATTCGGTATCGGTCTGGAAAGCTATACAGTAGGTTCCAATGACTTCTACATCGGTTATGGCGCATCCCGTAATAAGATGGTAACTTTGGATACCGGTCACTTCCATCCGACTGAAAGTGTTGCCGACAAAGTATCTTCTCTTTTGCTTTATGTGCCCGAATTGATGCTGCACGTAAGCCGTCCGGTTCGTTGGGATTCCGACCACGTAACCATTATGGATGATCCTACAATGGAACTGTTCAGTGAAATTGTTCGTTGCGGTGCGTTGGAACGCGTACACTACGGTCTCGACTATTTCGATGCTTCTATCAACCGTATCGGTGCTTACGTTGTCGGTAGCCGTGCTGCTCAGAAATGTATGACACGTGCTTTGCTCGAACCGATTGCCAAGCTGCGTGAATACGAAGCTAACGGACAGGGATTCCAGCGTCTGGCTCTGCTCGAAGAAGAGAAAGCGCTTCCATGGAATGCAGTATGGGATATGTTCTGCTTGAAGAACAACGTTCCGGTAGGCGAAGATTTCATTGCAGAAATCGAAAAGTACGAAGCGGAAGTAACTTCTAAACGATAAGTGATGGATATTCTAATAGGCTTGTTGATTATAGCCATCGGTAGCTTTTGCCAGTCCAGTTCCTATGTACCTATTAAAAAGGTGAAGGAATGGAGCTGGGAAAGCTTCTGGTTAGTACAAGGTGTGTTTGCCTGGTTAGTGTTCCCGTTCCTGGGATCACTGCTGGGGATACCCGCAGGAGGCAGTTTGTTCGACTTGTGGGGAGCCGGAGGTGCTGGAATGAGCATCTTTTATGGTGTATTATGGGGAATAGGCGGATTGACTTTCGGACTCTCCATGCGTTATCTGGGTGTTGCGCTTGGACAAAGTATCGCATTAGGTACTTGTGCCGGATTCGGAACCCTTTTTCCTGCCATCTTCGCCGGAACCAATCTGTTCGAAGGTAACGGACTGATTCTTCTTCTAGGAGTTTGTATTACGCTGGCGGGTATTGCTATCATTGGTTATGCCGGTGGCTTGCGTGCACAGAATATGAGCGAAGAAGAAAAACGGGCTGCCGTAAAAGACTTTGCATTGACAAAAGGTTTGCTGGTAGCACTTCTTGCGGGTGTGATGAGTGCCTGCTTTGCTTTGGGACTGGATGCCGGAACTCCTATCAAGGAAGCTGCTTTGGCAGGTGGTGTGGATGGACTTTATGCAGGTCTTCCTGTTATCTTCCTCGTGACTTTAGGCGGATTCATGACAAATGCCGCTTACTGCCTGCAGCAGAATATAGCTAATAAGTCTGTCGGTGACTATGCCAAAGGAAAGGTATGGGGTAACAATCTCGTCTTCTGTGCGTTGGCCGGTGTGCTGTGGTATATGCAGTTCTTCGGATTGGAAATGGGTAAGAGCTTCCTCACGGAAAGTCCCGTGTTGCTGGCTTTCTCATGGTGTATCCTGATGGCGCTGAACGTAACCTTTAGTAATGTATGGGGAATCATCCTGAAAGAGTGGAAAGGAGTATCTGCCAAAACAATCACAGTGTTGATCTGTGGTTTGGTAGTCTTGATCTTCTCGCTGGTATTCCCGAACTTGTTTTAATAATAAATAGATATGAAATCAATTTTAGAAAATCGTCCGGCACTTGCCAAAGAAGTAAACAAGGTAGCTGAAGTTGCCGGATACTTGTGGCAAAAAGGATGGGCTGAACGTAACGGTGGTAATATCACCGTAAATATCACAGAGTTTGTAGACGATGAAATCCGTCGGATGGAACCGATTAGCGAAGTAAAATCCATTGGCGTTACATTGCCTTATCTGAAAGGATGTTACTTTTATTGCAAAGGAACCAACAAACGCATGCGTGATCTGGCTCGCTGGCCGATGGAAAATGGTTCGGTGATCCGCATTCTGGATGATTGCGCCAACTATGTGATCATTGCCGACGAAGCGGTGGCGCCGACTTCGGAACTGCCTTCCCACCTGAGCGTACACAATGATTTGCTGAGCAAGAATTCTCCTTATAAAGCATCTGTCCATACTCACCCGATCGAACTGATTGCTATGACTCATTGCGAGAAGTTCCTTCAGAAAGATGTGGCAACCAATCTGTTATGGAGTATGATTCCCGAAACGAAGGCGTTCTGTCCGAGAGGTCTAGGTATCATTCCTTATAAATTGCCTAGTTCGGTAGAGTTGGCGGAAGCCACTATCAAGGAATTGCAGGACTATGATGTAGTCATGTGGGAAAAACACGGTGTTTTTGCCGTAGACTGCGATGCTATGCAGGCTTTTGATCAGATTGACGTGCTGAATAAGTCGGCGCTGATCTATATTGCTGCGAAGAATATGGGCTTCGAACCGGATGGTATGAGTCAGGAACAAATGAAAGAAATGTCCGTTGCTTTCAATCTTCCTAAATAATACTTGTATTAATCACTGAATTTATCTACTTTAGCGACCGCAGCATTTTCTATCGATGGAGAATGTTGCGGTAACTTTAAAATTATGACACAACTATGAATCGCATTATTCTGAATGAGACCTCTTATTTCGGTGCAGGATGCCGGAGTGTAATTGCTGTGGAAGCAGCCAGACGTGGCTTTAAGAAAGCCTTTTTCGTAACAGATAAAGACCTTATCAAATTTGGTGTTGCGGCCGAAATCATTAAAGTATTTGATGACAATCATATTCCGTATGAACTTTATAGTGATGTAAAGGCTAACCCTACCATTGCTAATGTGCAGAATGGTGTGGCTGCCTATAAGGCTTCCGGTGCAGACTTTATCGTAGCTTTGGGTGGTGGTTCTTCTATCGACACGGCAAAGGGGATTGGTATTGTTGTGAATAACCCGGATTTTGCCGATGTGAAATCTTTGGAAGGTGTGGCTGATACCAAACATAAGGCTGTTCCTACCTTTGCATTGCCTACTACTGCCGGAACTGCTGCTGAAGTGACTATCAATTATGTGATTATCGACGAAGATGCACGCAAGAAAATGGTATGTGTAGACCCGAACGATATCCCTGCTGTAGCTATTGTAGATCCGGAACTGATGTATTCCATGCCGAAAGGACTGACTGCCGCTACAGGTATGGACGCGCTGACTCACGCCATCGAAAGTTATATAACTCCGGGTGCATGGGCTATGAGCGATATGTTCGAACTGAAAGCGATTGAAATGATTGCTCAGAACTTGAAAGCGGCGGTAGATAATGGTAAAGACACAGTTGCCCGCGAAGCAATGTCGCAGGCTCAATATATTGCCGGTATGGGATTCTCCAATGTAGGTTTGGGAATCGTACATTCCATGGCTCACCCGTTGGGCGCTTTCTATGATACTCCTCACGGCGTTGCCAATGCGCTGTTGTTACCTTATGTCATGGAGTACAATGCTGAGTCTCCGGCTGCTCCGAAATATATCCATATTGCCAAGGCGATGGGCGTCAATACAGACGGTATGACAGAAGCTGAAGGTGTGAAGGCGGCTATCGAGGCAGTGAAAGCGCTTTCTCTGAGTATCGGTATCCCACAGAAATTGCATGAAATCAATGTGAAGGAAGAGGATATTCCGGCATTGGCGGTGGCTGCATTCAATGACGTTTGCACAGGTGGTAATCCGCGTCCTACGTCAGTAGCGGAGATTGAAGTATTATATCGGAAAGCATTCTGATTTTAATTGTATAAGGTTTGTTTTTTATAAGCATCCGGAGGATCTGGACAGGTGCTCCGGATGTTTTTTTTACTGTTTAGCGTGTGTTTTTTGAAAATAATTCCTACTTTTGTTCAATTCAATTGTATGAAAACACGCCTGTATGACTGAGGATAATAATCTGGGATTAGAATTTAAATACTTGATAGTTAATGACATGGACCGCAAATTCGGTCTGTGGGTGAATACGGCTGGCTATCAGTCTATCCCTCCCGATTCTCCTTATCCGCTGAAGGAGCATCCGTCCGGTTACTATTTCAATGCCGAAAAAGGAAGAGTATTGCGGGAATATCAATTGGTCTATATTACAAAAGGGCGCGGTTTGTTTTCTTCCGATTCTACTCCTGAAAGACAAGTTTGTAAAGGTCGGCTGATGGTGTTGTTTCCCGGACAGTGGCATACTTATTATCCATTGCGGCAGACCGGATGGACGGAATATTACATTGGTTTTGAAGGTCCGGCGATTGATACGATTGTGGGCGATGCCTTTCTTTCTCAGGAAAGACAGATATTGGAAGTCGGTATTAATGAAGAACTGGTATCTTTGTTTTCCCGCGCTTTGGAAGTGGCAGAAGCGGATAAAATATCTGCCCAGCAATACCTTTCCGGAATCGTACTTCACATGATTGGTATGATTCTTTCGATTTCCAAGAATAAGGTCTTCGAGATGAGTGATGTCGATCAGAAGATCGAGCAGGCAAAGATACTTATGAATGAAAATGTATCCGGCAATATTGATCCGGAGGAACTGGCGATGAGACTGAATATCAGTTACTCATGGTTCCGCAGGGTTTTTAAGGAATATACCGGCTATGCACCCGCCAAATATTTTCAGGAACTGAAACTTCGTAAAGCCAAGCAAATGTTGGTGGGAACTTCCCAGTCAGTAAAAGAAATTTCTTTTTTTCTGGGCTTCCAGTCTACCGAATATTTTTTCTCCTTTTTCAAAAAACGTACCGGGCTTACTCCGCTTGAATACCGCTCGTTCGGTCGGGAAGAATAAACATAAAGTTATTTATTGTTAATCTCCTCGATGTGATTTAACCTTTCCGTTTTAATCTGGTCAAATATAATATTGCAATGATGCAATCGGTTTATTATCAGATTAACTATAAAAGAAAAAAGAAATGAAAAGAATCGTATTTTGGATGGTAGCTTTGCTACTGATGAGTGGTGTGGCAATGGCACAAGGAAATCGCCAGGGTGGAAGACAACAGATGGATCCGAAAACCCGTGCGGAACGTATGACAGAGCGTATGGTGAAAGAATACTCTTTGAATGAAGATCAAAAGCAACAATTACAGGATGTCAACCTTACATGGGTGCAAAAGATGGCTGCTAATCAGGGCGGACGTTCGAAAGATAATAAAGCTGCCAAGATGACTAAGGAAGAGCGGGAAAAGAAGATGGCGGAAATGAAGAAGTCCCGTGAAGATTATGATGCCCAGTTGAAGAAGATTATGACTAAAGAACAATACGATAGCTATGTGAAAAAACAGGCTGAACGTGAGAAACAGATGAAAGAAGGGCGTCAGAACCGGCAAAAAAGACAAGGGTAATATAGATTGTAATGAATGGATGTACTTCCTTTCGGAAGAAGAATTAAGGAGATACTACTGATTTTTGAGGTAGTATCTTTTTTGTATTCGGGTGATTCTTATTTTGCTTTTTGAGGTTGTGAACAAGTCACATCCTGCTTGTTTAAAAATGAGTCTCTTATATAGTTAATTTGTTTGTTACTAATTAATTAACCTGTTAATAACTTTGTTGATAACGTGGTTAATATAAGATTGGGGTTGTGAATAAAGGAACTGTAATCAGTAGAATCTTACCGGAGAGAGATAAAAAAAGAACCGCTTAAAAAGCGATTCTTTAGTAAGTTGCGGAGATCCGACTCGAACGAATGACCTTTGGGTTATGAGCCCAACGAGCTACCAACTGCTCCACTCCGCGATGTTTAACGGGTGCAAAGGTACGGCTTTTCTTGAATAAAACAAATTATTCTCCAATTATTTTTTAGAAAAAAGATCGAATTATCTATATTGTGCTGAAAATGAGAGAGGTATTGATGGAACTTTTTTTAGTACCTATTAATATACAAATGTTAATATTCTGTGCGTTTTCTTGTGTGGTCTAAAGAAAAGAATTACTTTTGCTCAAAATATTCAGCAATGTGCAATTTGTATAACCTATGACCGTATCAAAAACGAAAGCCAAGTTAGTAGACGTTGCCCGCCAGCTTTTTGCAAAGATGGGGGTGGAGAACACTACGATGAATGATATCGCCCTCACTTCGAAAAAAGGTAGAAGAACGCTTTATACCTATTTTAAAAGTAAGGATGAAATCTATTTGGCTGTTGTAGAATCGGAATTGGATATCTTGTCGGATATGATGAAGAGGGTGGCTGATAAAAACATTTCGCCGGACGACAAACTGTTGGAACTGATATATACCCGATTGGATGCAGTAAAGGAGGTCGTTTATCGGAATGGAACCCTGCGTGCTTATTTCTTCCGTGATATATGGCGGGTAGAAAAAGTGCGAAAGAAATTTGATGCGAAAGAAATCCAGATTTTTAAAGCTGTGTTGTTGGAGGGACAGGCGAAAGGAGTGTTTCACATTGATGATGTGGAGATGACTGCCGATTTGATACATTACTGTGTGAAGGGAATTGAAGTTCCTTATATCCGTGGGCATATAGGAGCTCATCTGGACGAAGAAACAAGAAATAAATATGTGTCCAACATTGTGTTTGGCGCACTGCATAGAACAGAAATTTAATTAAATAACTTTTAGTATGGGATTATTAGACGGAAAAACAGCCATTGTAACCGGTGCCGCCCGTGGTATTGGCAAGGCTATCGCTCTGAAGTTTGCTGCCGAAGGTGCAAACATTGCATTTACTGACCTGGTCATTGACGAAAATGCAGAAAAAACAAGGGTAGAACTGGAAGCAATGGGTGTGAAAGCCAAAGGTTATGCTTCTAACGCTGCTAACTTTGAAGATACTGCAAAGGTCGTAGAAGAAATCCATAAGGACTTCGGACGTATCGATATTCTGGTGAACAATGCCGGTATCACTCGTGACGGTCTGATGATGCGTATGAGCGAACAACAATGGGATATGGTAATCAATGTGAACCTGAAGTCTGCATTTAACTTCATCCACGCTTGTACACCTGTTATGATGCGTCAGAAAGCTGGTAGCATTATCAACATGGCATCTGTAGTGGGTGTTCACGGTAATGCGGGACAGGCTAACTATGCTGCTTCCAAAGCCGGCATGATTGCATTGGCCAAGTCTATCGCACAAGAACTGGGCTCTCGTGGCATCCGTGCCAACGCCATTGCTCCGGGATTCATCCTGACAGATATGACTGCTGCTCTTTCTGACGAAGTGAGAGCTGAATGGGCAAAGAAAATTCCTTTGCGTCGTGGCGGTACTCCTGAAGATGTGGCAAACATCGCTACCTTCCTGGCATCAGATATGTCTTCTTACGTATCAGGTCAGGTGATTCAGGTAGATGGTGGTATGAATATGTAATCGAACAGTATGACTGTCGTATACGAAGACAACCATATAATTGTAGTCAACAAGACCGCTTCCGAGATTGTCCAGGCAGACAAGACGGGCGATACACCGCTTTCGGAAACTGTGAAGCAGTACCTGAAAGAGAAGTATCAGAAACCCGGAAATGTTTTCATCGGTGTGACACACCGGCTGGACCGCCCCGTAAGCGGCCTTGTTATTTTTGCCAAAACGAGTAAGGCACTCACTCGTCTGAACGAGATGTTCCGTACCAGTGAAGTGAAAAAGACTTACTGGGCAGTAGTAAAGAATGCCCCCAAAGAGCCGGAAGGTGAATTGGTGCATTATCTGGCACGTAACGAGAAGCAGAACAAGAGTTTTGCTTATGACAAAGAAGTGCCGAATAGCAAGAAAGCGATTCTGAATTATCGGCTGATCGGACATTCGGAGAATTACTATCTGCTTGAAGTAGACTTGAAAACCGGACGTCATCATCAGATTCGTTGCCAGTTGGCAAAAATGGGATGTCCCATTAAAGGAGACCTTAAATATGGCGCTCCGCGTTCCAATCCCGATGGCAGTATTTGCCTGCATGCGCGGAAGGTACGCTTCATCCATCCCGTGTCAAAAGAGCTGATAGAGCTCGAAGCCCCTCTTCCCGAAGGAAATTTATGGAAAGGATTTGAACTGCTTTAGTCAGTGCAAGTCCTTTTTCTTTTGCCAAAAGAGTAAATATCCCTGCCATCCATTCGGTAAACTCTGGCGACAGCCTGATAGTTCCGGAATAGAGTTTATATTTGCATCATGAAAACTATAATTCATGAAGTAAATCCTACCATGAAACAATTTCGAATTAACAAGAAAAATACAGATGAACGCATTTAAACTTTTAATGGCTGCTTCCTGCTTTTTAGGTCTGGCAACGAGCGGAGTGGCAAAACAGGACTATTCAAAGAGTGAGGGATTGTTACAGTATGTCGATCCTTATATCGGCTCCGGTTTTCACGGGCATGTATTTGTCGGAACGAGTGTTCCGTACGGCATGGTGCAACTCGGACCCAACAATATCCATAAAGGCTGGGACTGGTGTTCGGGATATCATTATTCCGACAGTATTCTGATTGGTTTCTCTCATACTCATTTAAGCGGTACGGGATGTACCGATCTGGGGGATATTCTGATTATGCCTCTCAATGAAATCCGTACTCCCAGAGGTAACCAGGATGATATACGTGACGGTTATGCGTCGAAATACTCACATGACAATGAGATAGCCCGTCCGGAATATTATTCTTTAATTCTGGACAGATACAATATCAAGGCCGAACTGACAGCTACTGACCGGGTAGGTTTTCATCGTTATACCTATCCCGAAGGAAAACCGGCCTCTATACTGATTGACCTGCGTGAAGGAAACGGTTCCAATGCATACGACAGCTATATTCGCAAAGTAGATGACTATACAGTGGAAGGTTATCGGTATGTCAGAGGGTGGAGCCCGTCGCGAAAAGTATACTTTGTGCTGAAGAGCGATCAGAAGATCGAGAAATTTACGGCTTATGACGATAATACCCCCAAACTTTGGGATCAACTGAAAGTAGAATCGGTGAAAAGTGTGCTTACTTTCGGCAATGTGAAAGAAGTAAAGATTAAAGTGGCTATTTCTTCCGTAAGTTGTGACAATGCAGCGATGAACCTGCAAGCGGAACTTTCTCACTGGGACTTCGACAAGGTGGTGAAGATGAGCAGTGACCGCTGGAACAAACAGTTGGATAAGATGACCGTAGAATCAGACGATGAGGCTGCCAAACGTGTGTTTTATACCGCACACTATCATACCATGATCACTCCTACATTGTATTGTGATGTCAATGGTGAGTATCGGGGGATGAATGATATGATTTACACAGACCCGAAGAAAGCGAATTATACCACTCTCTCCCTTTGGGATACTTATCGCGCCTTGAATCCTCTGATGACTATCATTCAGCCCGAAATGGTGGACAATGTAATTAATTCAATGCTTTCCATTTATCGGCAACAGGATAAACTTCCTATCTGGCCTTTGATGAGCGGCGAAACAAATTGTATGCCGGGATATAGCTCTGTTCCGGTGATTGCAGATGCTTATCTGAAAGGATTTACCGGATTTGATGCGGAAGAAGCCTTGACGGCTATGAAAGCGACAGCAACTTATGAAGGGCAGAACGGAGTTCCTTACGTGATGGCCAAAGGATATATCCCTGCTGATAAAATCCACGAAGCTACTTCCATCGCTATGGAATATGCAGTAGATGACTGGGGAATCGCCGCTATGGCACAAAAGATGGGGAAGACGGCTGATTATGAGACATTCTCGAAGCGTGCCCATTACTATAAGAACTATTTCGATTCTTCTATCCATTTCATCCGTCCGAAACTGGAAGACGGTTCATGGCGTACTCCGTACGATCCGGCACGTTCTATTCACGGAGTCGGCGATTTCTGTGAGGGCAACGGATGGCAATATACATTCTTCGCTCCGCAAGATCCGTATGGATTGATCAGCCTGTTTGGCGGTGACAAGCCGTTTACATCGAAGCTCGACAGCTTCTTTACGAACAATGACAGTATGGGTGAAGGTGCTTCCAGTGATATCACCGGTCTGATCGGACAATATGCGCATGGCAATGAGCCGAGCCATCACATAGCCTATCTCTATACCTATGCCGGCGAACAGTGGAAAACAGCGGAAAAGGTTCGTTTCATCATGAGCGACTTCTACACAGATCAGCCGGACGGTATCATCGGTAATGAAGACTGTGGACAAATGTCTGCATGGTATCTCCTTTCTGCTATGGGATTCTATCAGGTGAATCCGTCTGACGGTGTGTTTGCATTCGGCAGTCCTCGTTTTAAAAAGATAGAAGTGAAAGTGCGTGGTGGTAAAGTGTTTACTGTTGAAGCACCGAATAATAGTAAAGATAATATCTATATTCAGAAGGTTTATCTGAATGGCAAACCTTATCATAAAAGTTATATTACGTACGATGATATAATTAACGGCAGTACTTTAAAATTTGAGATGGGCAAAAAGCCTGCCAAGAATTTTGGTAAAGCTTCTGCCAATAGGCCGATCGTTTTGAATAAATAGGTAAAAGATAGTTTTTAGGATAGGTATTGGTTAGGATGATGAATGCCTTCAAGTGTTTGCGGAAGCATATATTTGAAGGCGTTTTCTTATTGTCAATGACAGATATAGAGATGAAAAAAGAAGGTGAATTCTAAGTCCTCTCCAAACAATATCTATAAAATCTTACCCAAGTTTACGAACATTAACGTATCCTTGGGTAAGTTTGTATATAGACATACCTACTCTTCAGAAGTGTAT
>NZ_JAMOKH010000059.1:0-31123 GCF_023656585.1 Bacteroides sp. B1-V-101
TTTTTTTTGAGTTCGGGACAAAGTTAAAGAAATGAAAGATACCGCCAAAAAATACCAAGTATTTTTTGTTGTAACCTTTAGTAAAATGGGTATTTATTGGAGGGGGTAATTTTAGTAAAATAAGTATTTTCCCCCTTCGGATTTTAGTAAAATGAGTATTTTAGGTTGTGTCTTTTCACTTATAACGATTTGTATTTCAGTTAATTATAAATGAAAAAACGCTTTCTTACAAAGAACCTCTACAAAGACTATTCTCACAAAGAAGGAAAATCTTAGGGAATCACAGGCTTCAAAAACGGCTGGAAAATGTGCATTTTGAAAACGGAAAATGAGAAACGGAGAAAAAATGAGCGAAGCGTTTCTTTAGTGCGATTTTTCCGCGCGTTAAAATGTGTAAAATTTTGTTTTTGTGTTGTAAAATATAAGGTGATCGGAACGATTGCCGCCGTTTTACAAATGTACACTTTTTTTGGGGGGCGGTGTACATTTGTAATGTGCATTTTGGGGGCTGGGTGTCTGATGTATTGGAGCGAAGCCGTGCGGAGCGTTCCAGGAGCGACGAGCGAAGCAAGGAGAGAGAGAACGACGGTTTACCAAAGTGAGCAAGCAGTCATTGGACTAAGTCCAATGCTGATTTTCTAAATCACTGATATATAACTGTTTACTTGTTTATATGTATGCGAATTGCATACATATTGCATACATTATTTTGATAATTCATTGAATTATAGTATATTGTAGCCGATATTTATGTATGCAAACCCCTATACGTGAAATTATGGCAACAACAAGTAAAGATACGTCTATCCGTATAAAGGAGAGTACAAGGTTTAGGCTTGATATGCTGAAAGGAAACAAATCGCACGATGCGTTCGTGGCCGAAATGTTACTCTATTTTGAAACAACGGGGATCACCCCGCAGTCGAATGTAATGCCGCCGAACATTGCGGCCAAAGAGCAGGCAAGCCGGGTGATCGAAGTTGTCCGGGGCATTGAGAAATCCACTAACGTAAGGCTGAAAAACATCGAACAACTCCTTTTGTCGCTTGTCGGGGAAGTGAAAACGCCGGGGGACAATCCGGACGAATATATGCACATCTCACAGGTACAGGAACTTTTGGAGCGTTCCAAGCAACTGGAACAGGAAGCCAGGGAAAACCGGGAGAAGGCCGGGAAACTGCAAACGGATCTCGAAATAGCCCGGCAGGAGAAAGGAACTCCGGCCGTCGGATGCAATACGCACAAGATCCTGGAGATCGTGGAGCGTATCGACGAGGTGAAGAAGATACCGACATTCAACGATACGGTTTATGAGATAGACCGTAATACGCTGGATATGTGGGTGAAAAGGTTAAAGGACGAACTAAAGAGATAAGCCTATGTTTGCCAAAGTACACCCGGCCGAGGACGTGAAAAGCGGAAATACGGGAAGCTGTCACGACCTGGTGCGTTATCTGGAAAAGGAAACGGGGGAGGGACAGCGTTTTTTCTCCCATACGGAGCAGGATATTTCACCCGAACGGGTAATTATGGATATAGACGGGAACAAAAAGGCGTTAGGGGCTAACGACGCTAAATTCTTCATGCTTTCGCTCAATCCGTCGCAGTCGGAACAAATGCACCTTATCGGCCGGAAAGTGGACGATTTTAAGGAACTTACACCACAGGAGAAAAAAGAGGTTTTCCAAAAGCTGGAGGCGTTCACCCGTTCGGCTATGGATGAATACGCCTTGAACTTCGGACGGGACAATATTAGGGGAGGCCAGGATCTCATGTATTACGCACGTGTGGAAACGGAACGATCCTATCATCCGGAAGATGAAGAGGTGAAACAGGGGATCGCCAGGATCGGAGAGCCTAAACCCGGTCTGAACTTACACGTTCACGTAATCGTTTCACGCAAGAGCCTGGACGGGAAAGTGAAACTTTCTCCGGGGGCTAAATCGGCCGGGAACACCTGGGAACTGGAGGGCAGGGGGACGGTGAAACGGGGTTTTTCACATGAGGGCTGGAAAGTCAGGGTACAGGAATGTTTTAACCGGAAATTCGATTACCAGGCCAAAGAGGGGGAAACTTATGTACGTCCGCAGGTATCGGCCGAGATCGGGAAGATCACGAACCCGGAGCTTAAAAGGATATTGCAGGACGAGCAGTTTACGGCGGCAAACCAGATCGTCGCAGCCATGAGGGAACAAGGTTACACGCACCAGGTAAGGAAGGGGGTGCATTCCTTTTCACGGGAGGGTGAAGTGTTCCAGGTTGAACACAGGCTCTTGAAAGCGTTCGAACAACCTCTGTCTGACGAGCAGCTAAAAAGCATAACGGAACGTTTCGACTTGACAAAGTACGAGGCGAACCCGGCCGGGTACAGGGAGAACGGTTTGCAGGTAAAGGATATAAGTTTCTCGACATATGTAAAAGATGAAGCACAGAAGGGGGAAAAGGCCTTGAAAGAGGTCGCTTATAAAGTGGTTTATGATGAACAAAACCATACGACGGTATCGTTCGCCACCGTCCGGCAGTTCGCATACGAGCATCAAATAAACCTGGTGAAAAGCGAACCGACGGCCGAAGCCGTCTTGAAGAAGATCAAGAACCCGGAGCTTAAAAACCTGTTGGAGAACTACCGTTTTACGTCCGCTAACCAGATTGTCGTAGCCATGAAAGAACAAGGCTACACGCATAAGGTACGGAAAGGGGTACATTCCTTTTCACGGGAGGGTGAACGGGTGAGCATACGGCACAAGGATCTGAAAAAATTCGCCGATCCGAAACTGGAGAGCCGCCACATGGAGGGCATTATCGAACGGTTTAACCTGTACAAGTACAAGCAGGAGGGCGTGGCCTACCGGGAAAACGGCCTGGAAGCCAAGAATATTTCTTTCCTGACATACCAGAAAGTGCCGATCGAGCCGGAAGAGGATAAAAGCGTGACCGGAAAGCCGGAAACAAAGGAGGAAGCGCAGCAGCCACAGCAGGAAACGCCGGGGAGCGAGGCACATCCGGAAGAAACGGAAAACGAAGCGGAAACGCCCATGCCTGAACCCGATCCGGTGAAATACAGGAAAGAGCTTAAAGAGGTGTCTTATGATGTACTGTTTGATAGGGAAACGAAAACCTATGTGCCGATTTCGGCGATCCGGAAATACGCATACGAGAATGAGATCAATCTGATAGACCGATACAAGCATGGGTACGCAGTCAGGAACGAGGATCTTAGGGAGTGCCTGGCAAATCCCGAATACCGGACGGTAAGGCAGATAAACAAGGCCATGAGGGAGAGGGGATATACGATCGAAAGGGACGAGGCCGGAAACTATACCTACATCAAGGGGGAAAGTTCTTTCTTTATGGAACGCCGGGATTTGCTTGCCTTTACCGGGTACGCCAAAGATACCGGAGGCCGGGAAAGGGAAAGGGGAACGCACCGAAGCGCAGACAAGACGGTCGGGTTTATCGGTGGTAAGGCCAAACAAAAGCTGATAAACGAGATCCTGGGGGATAGCTTCCGGACGGAAAGGATGCTTGTAGGCAACGTGAAAAAGGCCGTCAGCCTTATACAGAACCCGGCTAATATAAAAATGATGCTGATAAAACAGATCGGCAGTTTTCTAAACCCGTTTAAAGAGTTATGATATGATGATGTATATTATTATAGGGATCGCCTGCCTGGTGGGGATCATCGTTGTTGTGCTGTTGCTTCCAAATTCCGGGAAACAGCAGCAAAAAGGACAGAAATACCGTTTTGAACTGTCGGCCGGGGGAGGGAGGAAAATAACCTTTGCCGATCCGTTCGATAATTTCCTGGTCTATGGTGGGGCGAACTCCGGAAAGACCAAAAGCATAGGAAAGCCCTTGTTAAGCCAGTATATACAGGCCGGGTTTGCCGGATTTGTCTATAATTACAAGGATTTCGATCTGGCAAGGACAGCCGTACACCTGGTAAAAAAACATAATTACCCTTATGGGTGCTTCCAGATCAGTTTCACGGATATGGAACGGACGCACCGGACAAATCCGATACGTCCTTCCGTGGTGAAGAATGAAACCTTGTTCTTGCAGCTAATGGATGATATGCTGACCGCCTACCAGGGAAAGGACGGCAAACGGGACGAGTGGTTTAACGGGGCGTTGGGGATATTAAGGGGCGTTTCGATCCGGTTTTATAACGATTATCCGCAGTTTTGCACGATACCCCATATCGTTAATTTCATTTGTTCGGCCGGAACTGTCCGGATAACGTCGTTCCTGGAGGGCAAGCACCAGAGCCGGGTACTGGCCGGGGCATTCCTGGACGCAAAGGACAGCCCCAAGACGCAAAGCAGCTATCTAAGCAGCCTTACCAACAGTCTAAGCACGCTCGCCAACGAAAAAAAGGTGTGTTATGTCCTTTCCGGAAATGATTTCGACTTTAACCTGATAGATCCGGAATGTCCGAAATTGGTTGTCGTATCGAACGCCTATCAGATCGAAAACCTGATTTCCCCGGTTATATCGCTCATGCTTTCCATTTCGTCCCGGCGTTTCACGCTGGCGAACAAAGTGCCGTTCTTCTACTTTCTGGATGAAGCGACCACGTTCCGGATCGCCGATTTCGAGAAACTGCCGTCCGTTCTAAGGGAATACCTTTGCAGTTTCGTTTTCCTCACGCAGTCGGCGGCGAAGATCGAGAAGATATACGGGAAATATGACCGCAGTTCGATAGAATCCAATTTCGGGAACCAGTTCTTTGGCCGGACAAAGGACATAGAGGCCTTGAAAAGCTACCCGCTTGTTTTTGGAAAAGAGGAGAGGCAGAGGGTTTCAAAGACCACCGGAAGCAGCCGGGGAGGGGAGAACCGCAGCCGTACAGTTTCCACGCAGAAAGAGGAAATATACGATACGAATTTCTTTACCAGCCTGAAATCGGGCGAGTTCGTGGGGAGTGCGGCACATTCCAACATGAGGAACTTTCATTTGAGGTTTGAAATGTACGAGGACAAGGAAGATCCGCTTCCGATCGTGCATCCCGTACTGGCCTCGGATATAGAGGAAAATTACCAGCAGATCATAAGGGATATACAAGGCATTGAATAACAAGGGAAGTGTGGCGACATTCTACAAAGTGTGGGACAACTCCACACTTTTTTGTGGAATATAAAAAAGGGGTAAAATTATAAAAGTTTGATAATTAGTGTATTTATTAAAACAGTAGTGTATTATGTCAAATTGGAATGGATTTTGTACAATATAATTGTATAAATACACTCCAGTTTGAAACTCCAGTGCAATAGCAAAGGTTGTTTTTGGATTGGCCGGATAAGAATTTATTTACTTAAATACTTAAAAATAAACTCCTTATGAAAACGCCTTTGTTTATCTTGCTCCAGGCTACTGGAGGTATCAGAAATGAAGTAAACACATTCCTTAGTGATTATGCCGTTCCGGTGATCGCCATGCTCCTGATCGTGGGAGTGGGGATCGGTGTGGTGATGAATTATGATAAGATTATAGACCGGGACGGACAGGGAACAAGAAAAGAGGGTATTGTAAACTTACTCTGGGTAGTTGGTTACATCATCATCGGGCTTGCGATCATTGCAGCCGTTATCGCACTTATCAATAGCAAACTTAAAATGTCCCTCTAATGGACTTCCAGGTTAGAAAGGGGCTGGAAACACCCCTGAAAGTGCATGGAATGAGAACGAAGTTTTTTTGCATCTATTGTATTATCCTGGCTGTGATTGTTCTTTTTGTCGTGGGCTTCCTGACAAGTGCCATGAGTGGGGAGGGATCTTTTTTGGCCTTTATCGTTTCGCTGGTGGCCGGGGCGTTCGCCTCTGTGGTCTTGCGGATCGTCTTTATCAACCTTTCCATGCAGCGCAAGTTCGGCAAGTTCAAAAGACAGGTATTTGTCATATCGAATAAGGATCTGTTAAACAGCCTGTAAACACTCTTTTTATGAAAATATCGGCAGCGCAAGCGTACTGTATCTTGGATACGGTAGGATCTTCCATACTTACCAAATCCGGCGAAATATCCGTTTCCTACCTGTTGGAATTGCCGGAGGCCTATTCGCTGGATCGCTCGGATCTGGAGGAAAGGCATAACGAGTTATTCCGGGCTTTCCAGTATGTCCGAACCGGGTTTATACATAAGCAGGACGTGTTTTTACGCAGGAAATTCAAGCCGGAATATGTGATCGAGGGGGAGGGCTATATACAGACGGCCGAAAGGAAGTATTTCGACGGACGGGAATACCTGCATCACTTCTGCATATTGTCCTTTACGCTTTCGGGACTGCAAAGCCTTGAAAAAGCGTACCAGGCCAACCCGTTGGCGTATAGCGAGAAACTGGCGAAGGCAGACCGGGACAGGCTGGCCGAGTTTCTGGAATCGGTGGAGAGTGCAGTTTCCATTATCCGGAATATCCGTGGCACGCAGATCCGGCCGTTGAACGTGGCCGAGGTGAAACAGCACCTTTTCCGGTACGTGAACGGTTTCCATGACGACGAGGGACTAAGGGATATACAGTGTTCCGATATGATAAGGATCGGGCAGAAGAAAGGGATATTCTTTGCCGTTTGTGATGAAAGGTATCTGCCCGACAGGATGAAAGTATATGTTACGGACAGCACTTTGCAGGAGGCAAACAGCCAGCTTTATATGTCGATGCTGGAAAGGATCGGCGTTCATGTGCCCTGTTCCCATGTGGTAAACCAGATATGGAAATTCGCCGGGGGAAGCTACCGGGAGGAACTGGCCGAGAGGGTGAAGCTGTTCGGCCGTTACCGGGAGTTTGACAAGGCCATAAAAAGCCGTTATGACGGCCTGGCCTCGTATGAGCAGGAGATCATCAACGAGGAAAACGTGCTTTGCAAAACGCACCTGAACGTGTTGCTGTTGGAGGATGACGAAACGATCCTGAACCGACAGACGGAACAGGTAAAAATGATTTTCACGAACGCCGGGTTTAAATATTACATTCCAAGTTACGAGGGGCTTTATAATATCTTTATAGGCTCGATCATCGGCCGGGAAAACAACCTGAATCCGGACTACCTGTTTCTTTCGGATCTGCATTCGTCGCTCTGCATGGGGATCAATTACTCTACGTTCCGCAGCGACAAGGAGGGGATCTTGTTTAACGAACGGCTGTATCAAACACCGATTCGAAAGGACGTTTGGGACGCAGATAAGAAACGCATTCCGGCACGTAACATGATTATCGTCGCATCGACGGGTGGGGGAAAGTCGGTTACGTCGTTGAACATCATCCAGCAGAACATCGAGCAGAATTATAAACAGATCGTCGTCGAGTTCGGAAAGAGCTTTTACCAGCTTTCGCAGTTGTACCCGGACAGGTCGCTGCATATTGATTATGACGGCAGCAGCCCGTTGGGGATCAATCCGTTCTATACGGCCGGGAAGCAGCCGGACAACGAGAAGATAAAGACGCTTGTAAACCTGGTGCTTAAATTCTGGCGGTCTAAGGCGATCATGGAGGACACGAAACAAGTTGTTTCGCTGACAAAGATCATTTGCCGTTATTACGAGGATATTCCCGACGGCCATTGTTTCCCGGACTTTTACAGGTACGTCCAAAGAGAGGGGAAAAAACTGTATGAGCGTTTGAATATCCTGCCGGAATACTTCGATATAGACAGCTTCCTGCACGTGTGTTCGGAATTTATGCCGGGGGGATTTTATGAGAACGTGTGCAAGCCGTCCCCACTGGAGAACGATATGCAGAACCGGGATTTTATCGTCTTTGAGCTGACGAAGATAAAGAAAGATCCGTTCCTGATTTCCGTCATTATGACAATCCTTTTCGATACGATAGAGAACAAGATCCTTTCGGATCGTTCCGTCAGGGGGATGCTGATCTTTGACGAGTACGCAGAAAGCCAGTCTATAAAGGACACCTTTTCAGGTGCGGACATACATTCGACGGTGGCGTTCTGTTACCAGAAACTCCGCAAGGAAAACGGGGCGGTGGGTACGATCGTCCAGTCATTGGCGCAGCTTCCCGATAACGAGTACACGAAAGGCATTATCGCCAATACGCAACTCTTATACGTGCTTCCGGCCAACGAGATCGTTTACGACCAGACGGTAGAGGCGTTCCATATCAAGAACCGGAGCCACGTAAACCTGATGAAGTCGATCCGTAACGACTTTTCAGGGGTACGGCCGTATTCGGAGATATTCATCCGGTTTATGGATAGTTATGCAACGGTGGTACGCCTGGAGCTTTCACCGGAAAAATTGCTTGCATTCCAGACCGACGGCGAGAAATGGAACAAATTGCAGGAGATTTACAAGGAGGCCGGAAGCATGGAAACGGCCATAGAGAAGTATAAACAATTAAAACAGAAAAGTTATGAAACGGAAATGTCTATGTAGTTTGCTTGTGATGATGTGCTTTTACTGTACGGCGTTCGGCCAGTGGGTGGTGTCCGATCCGGCCTTGACGCAGCTATCGCAGATAACCTGGGCGAAAGAACTTAAACAGGCATACGAACAGTTTCAAGTGCTGGGGGAATCCAGGGACATACTGACTAAGAGCCTGGATCTGTACCGGCAGGTGAACGGGGTTATCAAAAACTCTAAAATGGTGTTGCAGGTGCTTTCCATGCAGGGGGAAATGTTGGAACTGGCGGCGAAAGAGTGCACCCGGTCGGACGTGTTTACCGGACAGGAGGCATACGGGGAATATACGAACGTGCTGAACAAGATCATGGAGGAAAGCGTGCTTTCCTTTGACCTGATCCGGACGATCATATCGCCCTCGGTGAGCATGACCGACGGGGAGAGGATAAAAATTATCGTGGATCTGGATAACAAGCTGAAAGAGAACCGGGACAAGATGCTCGACGAGAGAGCGAGGTTTAATACGGTCAATGACGCTATAAAACGGATCGCAGCCCTGAAATCAACAGCCAAGAAGTGAGCCTATGGAAGTGATCGACAATGTGATTAGCGCATACGAGGCCGTCAAGATGAACGGCGTCAGCCAGGGGATCATCGCCCTTTGTTCCTTTATCGCCGTTATCATCGTGATACAAAAGTTCGTGACGGCCTGGAAAGAGGCCTTTAGCGAGGGGGACAAGCCCGTCGATATGAAACAGTTCTTCAAACTGTTCTATATCTATATTTATGTGTTCGCCATTATCATGGTCGCACCGTTCGCCTTTACGATCGTGGAAACGGCACTTGGAAATCTTCAGAACGAATTGATAAGCCATTATCAGGAGGACGTGGATCTAAGCATTGACGAGGCGATCGTAACCTTTACAAAGGACTATATCGAGGACGTGCAAAGGCGGCATAACTGGGTAGGGCAGCAGATTCAGGAGGTTATCATGCTGCCGTTCAATATTGCGGCTTATACGATACTCCTGTACGCAACGAAATATATATTTTTCTTCTTTGCGTCAGCCCGGTATCTGTATCTTATACTCCTGGAGATCGTCACGCCGATAGCCGTAATACTCTACATGGACGAGAAAACGAGGCATTATACGCACGCATACCTGAAAAACCTGTTTGTCTGTTACATGACGATCCCGGCGTTCCTGATAGCCAACGCCCTGGGGTCTATCATTGCGGAGAATATCATGCACATGTGCGGACAGAACAAATATACCATGCTGGGACTTCTTTTCGCTTTCGTGTTCAAACTTTTCCTGTTTGCCAAAAGCGTGAAATTTTGTCGTGAACTGTTTTAAATCCTGATCTTATGAATAAAGACGATATACTGAAAGATTTTGATACACTGGCCGAGGCCAAGCGCAAAGGAGCGGTAAACTTAAAATTGTGCCTGGGCTTTGCCCTGGTGGTGGTTGTCCTGGTGCTGGCCTGGGGACTGGTGGTGAATTTTACGGCACTGGATAAGGTGGTCGTGGTAGAGCGATCCGGCGAGTACCTGAAAACGCACGCCGAGGATAGCGAGGCTCTGTTTCTTGCCCTGGTGAAAAAGACGTGCGCCGAGGCGACCGGGTACGCTAACAGCTTCGATCGCCTGAACCTGAAAAAAAATCAGGCGCACGCCGCTTTTTATGTCAATAAGAACGATCTGAATGCCGTGTTCTCAAAGTATTATAATGATAAGGCCTATTTTGATGCGGTGCAGAACGGGGCGGTCTATAAATGCGAGATAGACAGCATCCAGACGATCGCCGGGGACAATGAGCCGTACAAGGTGGCTTTCACTTCCACCCTGACGATTTACGGCGTTTCGGGGCAGAAGCTAAGGTTTCTTATCAGGACGAAAGGGGAGATCGTGAGAACCACGCCGCAATTTCCGGAGAACGTGACGGGATTTTTCTTTAACCAGTTTATACAGCAGATTGTCCGGATAGAACAAGAACCTGAAAAAAAGTAACACTATGGATAAGGCCACGAAAACAAAAATAATCCTGTTCGCATCCCTGGGGATCTTCGTGCTGGTGGTGCTGGCCGTTACGCTGGCACTGACCGGGAAAGGGGACAACCGGGAAGAGGACGGGAGCGTGAACACTTCGCTTAGGGCACAGCAGCAAAGCGATTTTACCCTGGACGATATGATGAATACGGACGGACGGCCGGAGTACGAGAATTTTACCGATGAAGTGTACCGGGAAGATCCGGAAGTGATAGCCTTGCAGGAACAGTTAAGGCAGAACCAGAGAGCCGACAGTCTGAAAGCGGCCGCAGCCATGAAACGGAGAACGGCGAAAGCCCGGCCGAAAAAGGAAACGCCGAAGAAGGAAGAGCCTGAAAGGACAGTAGGACGTTTCTTTTCGGGGGAAGAACCGGAGAACAAGGGAAACACGATAGAGGCCATTGTGTCGGGCGATCAGAAGATCACGAACGGGAGCGTGATAAAACTTGTCACGCTCCAAGAAATGCAACTGCCCGGCGGCATGGTGATTAACAAGGGGACGGCCGTTTTCGGGGTGGTGAAGCTCGCACAGGACAGGATCAATATAACGGTTGAATCCGTCCGGATCGGGAACAGCATCTATGAGATGCAAAAGACCGTGTACGACAGGGACGGACTGCCCGGTATATATGTGCCCTTGAACATCAAGGCGGAAGCGACAAAGGAGGCGGCCGACGAGGTGGTTAGCGATATGAACGTTACCTCTTACGGGACGGACGTTCTAAGTACGGGGGTTAATGCGGTGAGCAATGCGGCAAAGAGCGTGTTCCGGAAGAAGAACAACCAGGTCGTTGTCACCGTGAAGTCGAACTATAAACTATATCTGAAATGAAAGCTATTTGTTCTTTTATCCTGGCGTTGGCCGTTTCCTCGGCCGGGGCGCAGATCCGCCCGGTGGAAAGCCTGCCTATCGCAGTGAATTATTCCAAGACGATACATCTTGTATTCCCCTCGGCCGTGAAGTATAACCAGGCCGTTACGGACTTCGTGGCCGTCGATAACCCGGAGAGCGTGCCTAATATCTTGCGCATAAAGGCCAACCGGAAAAGTTTCAGCAAGCAGACGACCGTCAGCGTGGCGACCGAGGGAGGTTTTTTCTATTCGTTTAACGTGACCTATGCCGACAGCCTGGAGCATACGAACTATTTCCTGCCCGATATGTCGAGCATACGGCCGGACACTATCTATCTGAATGAGGTGTCGCAAACGCACCTGATCGCACCGGAAAAGGTGATTTATATAGATTACGGCGATACCTGCATACAGGTAAGCAAGGCCGAGAATACCGAGAATATCGTGCGAATGATCGCAGCCACGGGAAAGGTGGAGGAATTTCCCAGGCAGACAAACGTGTCGCTGGCGACCGAAGGGGGGAAGTTCTACACGTTCAACGTGGATTATCGGCAGCAGCCGGAGGCGTTCGTCTATGAGATAGGGGAGAAACGGCCGGAGAAAAAGGCGAACGTGATCCTGACCGACAACATTATCCCGGCCGGGGAAAGGGATCAGGTCATGAGCCGGGTATATAACGCAAAAAGGGGGATATTCAACAAGGGGATCGTTCGCAACAAGATCGTTTTCTCCGTGAACAACCTGCATATATATGATAACTTGCTCCTGTTTACCTTTGAGATCGAGAACAAAAGCAAACTGCCTTATGATATAGATTATATCCGGTATTACATCATCGACAAGAAAACGGCCAAGCTGACCGCATCCCAGGAAGTGGATCAGCAGGCTTTGTTCTCGGAGAATTATTCGCCCAGGATAGAGGGGAACGGCCGGATGAAATACGTGATCGCTTTCGATAAGTTCACCATTCCGGACGAGAAAGTTTTCCGTATCGAGATCAACGAGAAGAACGGAGGCCGTCACGTTCTTTTTGACCTGGAGAACAGCGACATCGTGAATGTGGAGGATATTTAGCCTTGCGATCCTTGCGCTGATCCCTGTCGGCCGGGTGGGGGCGCAGGACAAACGTTCGCTGATCGTGGAGGTGTTGCAGACCGCAGGGGATTACGGGGACATCGCCCCGGTGTGGGGGATCGTCCAAAAGGACGGGGATATTTACCGTTTCGTCCCCTCTGTCGCACCCCTGAAAGAGAAATACCGGATCTCCGACCGTTACGGCTACCGGACGCATCCGATAAGCGGTGAAAGGCAGTTTCACGCAGGCCTGGATATGGCGGCGGTGTATGCGGCTACCGTACACGCCGCAGCCAGTGGGACGGTGACGTTCGCAGGTGAAACGCCCGGATATGGGAAAACGGTAGTCGTTACGCACCGTTTCGGATTTCAGACCAGATACGCACATCTGACACTCATTTACACCCGGAAAGGTGCGAAGGTGGAAAAGGGGGACGTGATCGGGTTCGTGGGAAGCACCGGGATAAGTACCGGGAATCATTTGCATTATGAGGTGATAAAAAACCAAAAGAGAATAAACCCTTTAAATTTCATTTATGGAACTAAGTAATGAATTGAAAGTAGAAAGGATCAGGCTAAGCCTGACGGCGAAAAGCGTTGCCGAGGAAATGGGGATCAGCCGCCAGCAGCTTTGCAACATCGAGCAGTCGGAAACCGCCCCCGTGGTGGTGAAATACATCGCTTTTCTAAGGAGCAAAGGGGTGGATCTGAACGCTCTGTTTGACCGTATTATCGTGAACAAATAAAATAAATCGTATGAGAAAATTAGTTACCGCCTTGTGCGCTTTGGTCTTTTTGTCGTCTTGCGACGACGAACTGAAACTTGTCAGCCGGGATTTTTCCGTGACGCTGAAAAGTATAGACGTGGGTACGGCCGTAGTGGGGAAGCCCATTAATTGCACCCTTACGATCTCGGATCTCGATCCGGACAACGGGGATCAGATATTGACACGCTTTGAGGTCAGGGACGGGGACGGCGTTATCCTGGTGGATAACAACGAATACAGCCCCGGAGAAACGTTTGAATATGATTTCAAGGCAAACAATCGGCTGGATTTCGATTTTATCCCGGCAACCGAGGGAGAGGCGTATATCGTCATGGGGGTAGCCAGCGAACTGGTGACACGATCCGACAGCATCAAACTGAAAGTTTCCAGCCCGGAGATAAACATACGTTTCCAGAACGTGCCGGATCTTATGCTGGTATCGGAGGAAGCGGAATTTTATTTGCAGCTTGATACGGAACTTTACGGGGTGAAAGCGTCGGCCAGGTTCGTAAAGGGAAGCGGCCGGGTGTATATTTCCGGGTATGATGCGACAAGGGGCGAGGGCGTGGCACTGGAAAAAAACAACCTGGTGACGTTCCGGCCGGATGCGACCGGGCAGGCGGTGATCGAGTTTACCGTTTCAAGCCGTTACGGTCTGCCAGTGAAAGAGAATGTAACGATACAAGTAAATCAATGAGGTTATGAGAAAAATTGCCGTATTATCGCTCTTTTTGTGCCTGGTGGCCGTGTGCAGGGCACAATATATCGGAAGCCAGTATATGAACGTGAAGCTGGGCTATATCGTGGATGAAAGTCAGGTGCAGGGGACGTTCGGTTTTGGAAAGGTGTACAAGGCTTTCAAGGTGGGGGCAAACCTTAATTACCGGAATCTAAACCGGGATCTGGTAAAGGCAAACACCGTGACGGTCGGCCCGGAGCTGGCCTATTACGCCCTGAAAGGACGGAAATTCTCGCTCCTGGGGATCGCAGCCGGGACGATCGGCTACCAGAAAGCCAAGGCGAAAAGCGATCTTGTGTACCTGGAGAAAAGCAAGGCTTTCGTGTATGGGTACGAGGTCGGGATAAGGCCGGAAATGTTGCTAAGCCCGAAAGTGGCTCTTTTTGCCGAATACAGGTTTGAAATGTTGTTTAACTCCATTCTCCGGAATAACAACCATGTCGGCCTGGGGTGCGTGATCTATTTATAAACTTAAATAATTGAAGGTATGAGAAAGTATTTGTATTTGTCAGCCGTATGCGTGTGCATGGCATTGTGTTTCGTCGGTTGCAGCAAGGACGACGACGAACCGGGAGGAAAAGGGGCGATGTATGAGGTAACGATCGAGCAGTCGGGAGATTTCCGCAGCTTCATTAAGTCGGTCGTGGTAGTCGCCAACGGTACGCAGTTGAAAGACGGGGCGACGGGGGAAAGCCTCGCAAGCCCGGTGATTCTAAGCGATGAAGAACTGGCCGTCGAAAAGGTGACGTTAAGCACGACGGGAAAGGCGATCGAGTTTGCCGTTTCCGGTGGTGTCGTGGACGGAGAGGACGGCGTTGTGAACGAGCCGATGCAGTGGGTAGTGACCGTTTACAAAAACGGAAAGGAGATCGAGAAAAAGAGCCTTGTTTTCCGGGACGGGAAGGAGATAAGTACGGATGATCTTAATCTGTATTATAATTGACGTGACGGCCTGAATGTCCCCCGGATGAATGTTCGGGGGATTCTTTTTCTTTTGGGCGTTCCCGTGGGACGGTCGGGCTTTACGTTTCAAGTCCTCGCCTAAAGGCTGTGGGCTTTACTCTGCAATCCCTAACGCATGGCTGAAAACTCCTCTTGCCGGTGGTGTTCTTCTTCATACAGCCTCATGCGTTCTTGTAATGCTTCTTTTAAATTGTCGCTTTTTTTCAGTCCGAGTTTGGCACGTATGTTCGCTCGTTGGCTGGTTATGTTTCCGCTACTCCGATGTAATAATTCGCATATTTGGCTGACGGTCTTGTCTTGCAGTATTAAACGGCAGATGTTTAATTCGGACGGGGATAAATTGGGATATATTCTCCTGATTGTATCAAGTTTACTTTTTTCCTTTTTCTGGTATGCGGCAAGGGCTGTAAAAAGATTTTCTTTGGATTGTTCCCCTATTATGTTTAACAGGGAGCTTGTCTTTTCTTCCGGGTTATTCTCGCTTAACAACTCGGCGAACGCGAATAGTTCTTCCTTTTTCATTTGGAGACGTTTCAAAAGCATTTCCTCTTCCTCTTTTAGCAAGTTGCTACTTTTTAGCAAGCTGCTGATATTACTGTGTAAGGATCTTCCTAATAAGGGGATCATGGTGTATATGATGATGATCAAAGGCAGATAACTGTATAGGAACGGTTCGTCGGTGATAAGTGTGCAGATTGTATAGGAAGCTATGGTAAGGGAGGACAATAGGATGGAGATATTACTCATATAGGCACAGATGGAAAGCATGGTAAATAAGAGAGAGATAGTAATGTTACTCATTATCAATGCTCTTTGATAACTATATTCATATCCGCTACATATTGAGCAATAAATTATTTCGATAAAAATCTCGATATGTATGGCTATCAGTATAATGGAAAAGGTCGTGGTCAGATTTACTCTCTTTTTAAAATAAGCGAGAGTGCACATAATGATAAACAGGAATAATACGCTGTTAATATAATAAAACTGTTCATTGGGAAATGGAACTGAATATATGTATATGGGTGCGCATAAGACCAGCATGAGCAGGGATAGATGAAAGACTCGTTTTTGTTGATACGTTATTATCATTTCTCTTTCTTTTTTGTCGTAAGTTTGAGTTTTTATTGAACTTAGAAAAGAGGCGGCTTTTGTGCTGAATATCATGTATTTTATTGTTTTAAGTGCTATTAAGTATGATGTTTCTTGCAAAGATAACTGTTTTTTGTATGTTTAAGTACTTTTCTTTATGATGTTAAGTATTTTTAGTTGTTGTGTAAGCGTGATTGGCTGCTGTGGTAAGTGTTGTAGCTGTTGTGTGGTTGTCTTTTTAAGTATTTATAAGTTTAAAATACTTGTTTTTTGCTTTGGAGGTTGGTTTATAGATGTGTATTTTGCGGTCGAAATTCAAGGGGTGTAAAAGCCTGGGTTTGGATTGTCATATTAACAAATGATTAAATGACGAAAAGATGTTTTTTTATATTAAATGTGTATTGTTCGTGCTCGTGTTGAGTATAAGCGGAGAAATATCCGCTCAGGAGAAGCGTGATTCGGTAAGGATCTATTTTCATCAAGGAAAGGTAAATATAGATACATGTTTACTTGACAATGGGAACGAGATGGAGCGGTTTGCTAAAATCTGTTCCGCATTGAACGACTCCGTCCGTCTTATCAGGAAAATTCAAATAATAGGAGGAGCTTCCCCGGAAGGAGGGGGGCTGTTGAATGGAAGGCTGTCTGAAAAACGAGCAGAGGTTTTGTGGCGGTATATATCACCTTATATAAAGATTCCGGTATTGGAGAAGGATTTTCATTTTTCGGGAAGCGACTGGAACGGACTTATAACGATGGTGAGAGCGGATGTGAATGTTCCGGAGAGGGAGGATGTCCTTCGTTTGTTGGAGAAGATCGTCCGTTTGGAAAACCAGGACAGCCCTTATTGGGGGGGAGAACTGAAAAGACTGAAAGGGGGGAGGCCATACTCATATTTGTATAAATTCCATTTTCCGAAACTTCGTTCGTCGATGGTGAAAATATGCTATGATAGTGATCCGATAAATCCCGTCAGAGATACGGTATATATACATACACGTGATACGTTGTGCATCCGTGATACCGTTACCGTCATAGCTCCGGTAAAGAAACGGCCGTTTTGCATGGCGGTGAAAACAAACTTGCTTTATGACGCTGTTTTGATACCTGACATCGGGGTTGAGTTCTGTTTGGGGAAGAACTGGTCTGTGGCCGGGAATTGGATGTATGCCTGGTGGAAAAGTGATCGGAAGCATAATTATTGGCGTATCTATGGGGGAGATGTGGAGTTGCGCCGCTGGTTCGGTCGGAGAGCGGTGGAAAAACCGTTTTCCGGGCATCATGTCGGATTGTACGGGCAGATCGTCACCTATGATTTCGAATTGGGTGGGAAAGGTTACTTGGGGGATAAATGGAGTTACGGGGGAGGCGTGGCTTACGGCTACTCGTTACCTGTGGGACATCGGTTCAATGTGGATTTCACGTTGGGAATCGGCTACCTTGGAGGATCGTACAAGGAGTACATCCCTTTGGACGGTCACTATGTATGGCAGACCACTAAAAACCGCCGCTGGTTCGGCCCGACCAAGGCGGGTATCTCTTTGGTGTGGTTGATCGGGCGGGGGAATTATAGCCGGAAGAAAGGAGGCAGGCAGTGATACGGATACGCTTTAGTCTGGTGTTCATATTTTTATGGATAGGACTGACGGCTTGTGAGCATAAGGATTTATGTTACGATCATCCGCACTTTGCCACGGTGCGGGTAATATTCGACTGGACCAAGATTTCCAATCATGACAAGCCTGAAGGCATGAGGGTCGTATTTTATCCGACCGATGATGAAAGCAACACGTGGATATTTGATTTCCCCGGAGGAGAGGATGGGGAAGTGGAGCTCCCCGAGAATGATTACCGGGTAATTTGCTTCAACTACGATACCGACGGGATGGTTTGGAAAGAAAACGGCAGTTACACGCTTTTTACTGCCGATACGCGTGATGTTCGGTCGCCGGATAACCGGACAATGGCCGTCACCCCACCCTGGCTGTGTGGCGACCATATAGACAGAGTTATCCTCAAGGACATTCCGGGAGGAAGCGCGGAGATAGTACGGCTAACTCCCGTAAACATGGTATGTCACTACACGTATGAGGTGAACGGTCTTCGGGGACTGGATAGGGTGGCGGATTTGCGGGCCGCTCTTTCCGGCATGTCCGGCTCGCTTAACATGTCCGGCGACAGTTTGCCCGCCGGTCTTTCGGAGAGCCTGCTCTTTGATGGAATGGTTTCACGGAATCAGATTATAGGCGGATTCTATACGTTTGGACATTCCGCACTTGAAGGAGAGCCCAATGTTTTCCGGCTGTATCTCAAGAACCGTTCCGGCAGCATGTCTGTATTGGAACAGGACGTGAGCGACCAAGTGCATGATGTCCCGGTAGCGGGGCATATCGGTGATGTGCATCTGGTGTTGAATTTTGATTATGAGGTACCATCCGAGCCGGGAAATGGCGGTCCGGGATTTGATGTGGACGTTGATGATTGGGATGATGTGAATGTGGATATAGTGTTGTAAACGGATATTTGAGTTTTCAGTGCGGATTGGATGCCGGGTAAACGCTATGTCAACTATTAAGTAATCGAGTTTATTAATTATATGTATCAATTTGATTTGTTTTTATTTATGAAAAAAAGTACAGTAATGCTTTGGGCAATCTTTGGAGCGCTACTCATGGGTTGCTCAGACGAGGAGATTGCGAATGTGGAAACCTCCTCGCGGAATGCGATTGGTTTTAACGTGTTAAGTAATGCGGCGGAAACGAGGGCTACCCCTACTACCCCCTCCAACTTGACGAGCACCGATTTCGACGTGTTCGCTTTTACGGCGGATGGTACTGCCTTCATGGGAAAGGTCGACACGGAATATGGACATGACGGAGTGAATATCGTGTACAAAGATAATAAGTGGGATTATAAAAATGCGAACGACCTTCGTTATTGGCCTTCCGAGGCTTTGGACTTTTACGCGTTCAATCCCGGAACGGTTAGTGAAGACATGTTGGCGTTTTATAGGTGGGAAGCCTCCGGGACTTCTCAAAAGATAAGTTATACCTGCATCGATGAGTATGGAGCCGGTACTCATGCAAACTACGACGTGATGTATGCCATAGCCAAAGACCAGACAAAAGACTCAAACAACGGAAAAGTGAAATTTAAATTCAAACATATTCTGTCTCAGGTCGTATTCAAAGCAAAGACCCAATACGCTAACATGCGGGTGGACATCCGTGACATCAAGATTCATAATATCAGATTTTCCGGCGTCTTCACATTGCCTGCGGCAGCCGATGGAACGGGAAGTTGGAGTTCGCCTGATTTAACATTTCCACACGCATTTACCGTAGTGAAAGACAAATCCATCACGGTCGAAGGTAATACCACAGCTACCGATATTTCCACAAGTTCTCCTATGCTGAATATACCACAGGAGCTGACTGCTTGGACTGTTTCCGGAGCCAGCAAAACCAAGAAGGGTGCCGACGATGCGAAGCAATGTTATCTGGAGATCTCCTGCAAAATCCAGCAGTCCGGAGTTTATCTGTTGGGTTCAGCAAGTGAATACAAAATAATTTATGTTCCGTTCGGAGTTATATGGAAACCGGGCAAGCGTCATATCTACACGTTGATTTTCGGTGGTGGTTATACTGATCAGGGAAAGGCTGTGTTGAATCCGATCCAGTTTGATGCAGAGACAACAGGCTGGGTTGATGCAGATAATAAAGACGTAAACGTCAAACCTTAATCCAAACGTTTATTAATATCGTACCCGTTGGCAGGTTAAACATACGCAAGATTAACCCTGCCAACGGGTTTTTTATTGCTTTTATCATCTGTAATTTATGTGTAGGGTTGCTTTTTGCGTACCTTTTTCCTGGAGAATTTCTTTTGTGGAGTGTTTGCCCTGTATATTCCCGATACGCTGTTATAGCAGGGAACTGTTTTTATCCAAGTAGTCAGATATAGCCTCTTGCAATACCGATTTTAGCGAATCGCCTTTGCGGATCGCGATCAGCTTTAAGTTCTGGTGATAGGTTTCGTCCATGACAAAATTACAATGCACGGTTTTCGCTTTCTTCGGCTTTTGAGCCTCTTTTTGCCCGGCCGTGGATTGGATCAGGCTGTCTAATCCCCCGGTCAGCCCGGCCGACATACTGTTTTTTAAATCGTTCTTCTTTGCCATATGGTTACTTTATTTCTGTTAGCAGTTCGTTACATACCTTTTCGTAGTCCTCTGCCCCGGCAGATTTGGGGGCATAGTGAAAAATATCCTGCCCTTGTGTCGGGGCTTCGGCCAGCGTAATGGCGTTGCGTATATGGGTGCTGAACACTTTGCCCTGGAATGTTTCCTGTACCAGTTCCGAAACGCTCTTGTTCAGGTTCTTTCTTCCGTCGTACTGGGTTATCAGGACCCCGGCTATCGAAAGATCCGAGTTCAAACGTTGCTGCACCTTGTGGACGACCTGCATAAGTTTGGCCATTCCACGCATTGCCAGGAATTGAGCCTGAACCGGGATAATCAACCGATCCGAGGCCGTCAGTGCGTTAAGCGTGAGCAGCGACAGCGAGGGGGGGCAGTCGATCAGGATATAATCGAATTTTTCCTTTTGGCCCTTGATAAGGTGGGCTAAGATAAGCTCCCGCCCGGCCTCGTTGATTAACTCCGTTTCAACGGCCGAGAGATCCAGGCAGGAGGGAACGACTCTAAGACCGTCCTTATGCTCGTAGATCGGCAGGTCGTATTCGCCTTTCATCGCGCCGTAGATCGTTTGGGGAAGCTCCGCGGAGAAGCCCAGCGATTCGGTCAGGTTGGCCTGCCCGTCAAGGTCGATCAAAAGAACCTTGTACCCTTTTTGACGTAACGCGCCGCCCAGGTTGATCGTGGTTGTGGTCTTTCCTACTCCCCCCTTGTGATTCAATACGGAGATTACTTTTGCTTTGCTCATAAATTCAGTTTTTTAAATGGTTGTCATGTCCGCAAATATAGTTAAAATACTAATATACTAAAATACTAAAAGTAGTATTTTTCGTTTTTTGCGTGTTTTTTGTGCCGATCGGGGAAGCGTACCGAAATAAATCCTGTTTCCGTCTTTCGGTACGTTTTGTTTCTGTACCGGAATTAATCAAAGATTAGAATAACCATAAATGTTTTTATACGTTAATCATACGTATGTATATATGTATATATTTGTTTTTGAGTATCTTTGTGTGCTATAAATAAAAAATAAAAGACATGAGCACTTATTCGTATAAAAATCCGAAGTTTATAAATTCCCCTAAAGGGGTGGTTGAAGTTGTAGAAGTGATTTATGACGGCAAAGATGATCCGGCCTATTCACTGGCTATTATTAAATGGGAAAATACCTATAAATTAGGTATTCGTTGGAACATCGCTTATAGTGAATGGGACGATTACCGCAAACAGAACGGGCAAGATGAATGTATAGGTAATCCACAGTCGAGAGGTATTCCCACCTGGTTTGTTTTGCCCGATGATATGATGTTTGGTGAGAAGTTCAGCGGTGCGATGCAGAGGCTTGATGAATTAAGAAAAGGTAAGTAAGCAATGGAACAGGGAGAAATCATATTATACCAGCCGGATGAAGCGGTCAAGTTGGAAGTGAGGTTGGAAGATGAAACCGTTTGGCTGACACAAGAACAAATAGCCGACTTGTTCGGGACTAAAAGGCCAGCTATTACCAAACATTTGAACAACATTTACAAAAGCGGCGAACTTGATATAGATAGCACATGTTCCATTTTGGAACATATGGGTAATGACGGCAAACAGAGATATACTACTAAATATTATAATCTTGATGCGATTCTGTCAATAGGATATCGGGTTAATAGCAAGAACGCAACCCTTTTTAGGAAATGGGCGAATAGTGTATTAAAGGATTATCTTTTAAAGGGGTATTCCATTAATAAACGTTTGTCAGAACTTGAAAGGACTGTCGCTCAACATACCGAGAAGATAGATTTTTTCGTGCGTACTGCCTTGCCCCCGGTCGAAGGCATTTTTTATAACGGCCAGATTTTCGATGCGTACAAGTTCGCCACCGATCTGGTAAAGTCGGCCAGGCGTTCGATCGTGCTTATCGACAACTATGTGGACGAAACGGTCTTGCTCATGTTGAGTAAACGCAGCGTCGGTGTCTCGGCCACCATTTACACACAGCGTATCACGCAGCAACTCCAACTTGATCTTGACAGGCATAACAGCCAGTACCCACCTATCGACATCAGGACGTACCGGGACAGTCACGACCGTTTCCTGATCGTTGATGAAACGGACGTGTACCATATCGGAGCCTCGTTAAAGGATCTGGGGAAAAAGATGTTCGCTTTCTCAAAGCTGGATATTCCGGCGGTTGTGATAACTGACCTGTTATAATATCCCTTGTCTTATGAATGTGGTTATCTATTCACGTGTAAGCTCGCAGTCGGCCAGGCAATCGACCGAACGGCAGGTTGTCGATCTGGAGAGGTTCGCAGCCGGACGGGGGTACGAGGTGACGGCGGTCTTTGAGGAAAAGATAAGCGGACGAAAGGCCAATATTGAACGCCCGGTTTTAAGCCGTTGCCTGGAATACTGCACAGATCCGCAGAACCGGGTGGATATGCTGTTGCTGACCGAGATCTCACGCCTGGGGCGTTCCACCCTGGAGATACTAAAGGCACTCGATACGCTGCACACGCATAAAATATGCGTGTATATCCAAAACTTGAACCTGGAAACATTACGGCCGGACAAGACGGTAAACCCCTTGTCCTCTCTGATTACTACCCTATTGGGGGAACTGGCCGCGATCGAACGCCAGGGGATCATTGACCGCCTTAATAGCGGACGGGAGTTGTACATCCAGAAAGGGGGCAGGCTGGGACGGAAGCCGGGAAGCCGGAAAACGGCCGAACAGAGGAAAGAGGAATACCGGGAGGCGATCGCCTTGTTGAAGAAAGGCTACTCGATCCGGAACGTGGCGAAGCTCACGGGAAAAGCCGTTTCGACGATACAACAAGTAAAAAAAGACTTCATTAATAGCTGATTATCGGAACAAATATTGTATTTTTGCAACAAATACGAGTAAATGCGCGAAATTAAAAACGAGTATTTGCACATGTCTAAAAACGAGTATTTGCACGAAAATAATCAGAATCTAAATAAAAACGGTAGTATGGCAACAATGGCGGAGAAAATGGCGGCTTCACTGGAGGAATTAAGAAAGCTCCAGGAGAAAGACCGCTGTGTCGTTCTACAAGGGACGGCCGAGATAGGGAGGACGCATTTAACCCGGCTGTTGGATAACGGCTGGTTGCAGGAAGTAATGAAAGGCTGGTATATTGCGGCCAGGCCGGGAACAGAGGGGGATACGACGATCTGGTACACCTCATTCTGGTATTTTATTGCGAAATATGCGGCCGTCCGGCTGGGGGAACGGTGGTGTTTGACGGCCGACCAGTCGCTGGATCTGTATTCGGGGAAAACGACCGTGCCCGTGCAGGTGGTTATCAAGTCGCCGAAAGGCCATAACAACACGCAAAAGCTGATGTATGATACCTCGCTTTTGGTGTTTCAAAGCGAGATCCCGGATCAGGTATATAAAGAGCCGGAATACGGCCTTAATCTCTATCCGCTTGCCGAAGCCCTGGTATATGCCACGCCGAGATATTTCCAGGTGGAGAAGATCGCAGCCCGCACCTGCCTGGCCATGATACGGGACGCTGCCGATATATTAAAGGTACTGACGAAAAACGGGGCTTCGCTTCGTGCCGGAAGAATAGCCGGGGCGTTCCGGAACATCGGGAACAGCGAAATCGCCGACAGCATCGTTTCCACGATGCGGGGGTTCGGGTATGACGTGAGAGAAGAGGATCCGTTCGAGGATCAGCCACGAACGCCCCTTGTTTATGAAGTGTCGCCTTACGTCACACGCTTGCGCCTGATGTGGGAGAACATGAGGGATAAGGTTGTAGAACTGTTTCCCGAAGCCCCTGGAAAGATTGATGACGTGGAGGGGTATTTGAGATCCGTCGATGAAAAGTATTCGGAGGACGCTTATCATTCTCTCTCGATCGAGGGATATAGGGTTTCCCCGGAACTGATCGAGAAAGTGCGTGTCGGGAACTGGAAGCCGGAGGAAGAAGATAAGGAGCATAAAAACGCACTGGTGGCACGTGGGTATTACCAGGCGTTCCAGGCTGTCAGGGGGACGATCTCCGATATACTGAAAGGAAAGAACGCAGGGGAAGCGGTAAGGGCGGATCATCCAGTCTGGTATATGCAGATGTGGATGCCGTTCGTTACGGTGGGGATCTTGCAAAGGGAGGATCTTGTGGGTTATCGTACCGGGCAGGTCTATATACGGGGATCGCAACATATCCCGTTGAACCCGAAAGCGGTCAGGGACGCTATGCCCGTCCTTTTCGATCTCTTGAAGAATGAGCCGCACCCGGCGGTAAGGGCTGTCCTGGGACACTTCTTTTTCGTGTATATTCACCCCTATATGGACGGGAACGGGAGAATGGGACGGTTCGTCTTGAACGCCATGCTTGCGTCTGGAGGCTATAACTGGACGGTTGTTCCGGTGGAGCGTAGAAAAGAATATATGAAAGCGTTGGAAAAGGCCAGCGTGGAGGGGGATATTTCCGAATTTGCCAAAGTGATAACCTCGCTGGTCAAGTAATGATATTTATAATAATGACAATATGAAATCAACGGAATATATCGAATGGGATAAACTGGAGCAGATCCCGTTCTGCCTTTGCCGGATCGCGGAGGATGAAGAAAACCAGGAAATAGATGTTTATTATCTGGATAAACGGGTTTGCCATGATTACGATCATGTGGGGCATTATTTTCGTACTGCGATAATCATGTTTAGAAGGATCAGGAACATAACGGCCGATTGGGTGAACCTCAAAAACCTTTGGTTGCTAAGGGACTGTATCAGGGAGAATTTTAATCATGGCCTGGAGGTGGACGATCTGATCTTCGGGGAAACATTCGACGGTGAGGATCCGGAAACTATAAAGCCGCTAACCAAAGAACGGCTGTTCAAGATTAAAAAGGTGATTCAGGAAAAAGATCCATACGCTACCGTATAGGGGGGGAGTATATAAAAACAAAACCCTGGAGTTTGTCTTGCGACAGGGACAACAGGGGATTACTACGCAAATATAGGGAGTATATCTCGTTTATACAAGGATTTTATGGCTTTTCTGGATTGATTTTAAAAAGAATAGAGGCTTGTTCCCTGGAATGTAGTATTTACTACTTTTAGTATTTTAGTATATTAGTACGCTTTTCTTTTGGAGGATTTGGGCGTTCCCGTAAACGGTCGGGCTTTCCGCCTCCAAGTCCTCGCCTAAAGGCTGTGGGCTTTCCACTGCAATCCCTAACGCATGAATACACCCACCCACCCGATTAAGGTAGGCTATTTCCGGATAGAGCCGTTCGGTGAAGCCAGCCGGATAAAAGCCGCCTGACTTTTCACTGATCGGCACAATCCGGGTACTCCGGTAGCCGATTGTCGAACCCGGTTTTAAACCCCCTTTCAGGGGAGAGAGGTATTTTAGTTTTTCCGGCGTGGCCGCCTTGCGTTTACCTTGACCGGGGTTTTTGTCTGCAAAGGTCAAACGGCTTTTTCCATATCCCAAGTTGAGCCGCAAGCGGCTTTTAGAAAAAATCTCCAGCCTGGCTAAAGCCAGGTAGTATTTTTCCTAAAAAACTTGTGCTATGGAAAAAAACGTTTGGGGTGTTCTCATACAAAAACCCCTCGGAACTCAAGGTAAACGCAAGACGACCACACCGACAGCCCCGAAAAACCAAAATGAGGTTGTCTTGATACAAAAACATCGGAATCTTAGGCATCCGCAAGGTTTTTTGGGGGGGAGAGGGTGCGAGGTGGGGAGTTTACTATCGGAAAAAATCAGGTAGTAAATACTAAATTTAGTATATACTAAAATACTACTTTTTCATATAATTATCTGATAAATAGTTAGTTAAATGTTGTTTAAATACTTGCATATCTCAAATAAAAGTGCTATATTAGAGGTATAGAAAAAGAGATAACAACCTTTAGAACTGGCTCACCCACCAGGATAAAGAACGGGGGACGTAGTTATGAAAACTGATTATTTCGACAAGGCAGCGCAACAGTTTGCAAATTTGATGATCGAGAAGATCCAGCAGGTAGAGGACAATTGGCAAAAGCCCTGGATCACCATTGCGGCGAATACACGCAATTTCTTTCCGCAGAACCTCACAGGACGCAGGTACACCGGAGGCAACGCCTTTTTACTCCTTTTCCTTTGCGAGAAATTCCAGTACCAGACACCCGTATTTATGACATTCAACCAGGCGAAAGAGGCCGGGATCTCCGTGCTGAAAGGATCGAAATCGTTTCCGGTCTATTACTTCCTTTTCTACGTGTACCACAAGGAAACACGCAAGAAAATAACCTTTGAGGAATACAAGGCGTTAAGCCGGGAGCAGCAACAGGAATACAACGTTATACCGACCTATAAATATTACTCGGTCTTTAACCTGGATCAGACCAATTTTTCGGACGTGAGGCCGGAAGAATGGGAAGCGTTAAGGGAGAAGTTCAGAGGGGGACAGGCAGAGCAGCCCGACGGGACAACCGGAGAGGCGCACCCCGAAATAGATGCCATGCTGGAGGCGAAAAGCTGGTTTTGCCCGATACGGGAGCAGCAAGGCGACAGGGCTTTCTATTCTCCTTTAGTCGATTATATCGTAGTGCCGCTTCGCTCGCAGTTCGTCGATATGCAGAGCTTTTACGAAACGCTTCTGCATGAAATGGGACATTCCACGGGACACCCCACCCGATTGAACCGGGATCTTGCGCACCCGTTCGGATCAGAGGAATACGGCAAGGAGGAATTAACGGCCGAGTTCGCCGCAGCCCTGGCAGGAATGTTTTTCGGGATAGCCGAACATATACGCACTGAAAACGCCGCTTATCTGAAAAGCTGGATAAAGGCGATCCGGGAAGAACCCAAGTTCATTTTAAACGTACTGGCCGACGCTATGAAAATTGTCAAGATGATAGCCGGGAAACTGGATATCTCCGTAGAAAGCGAGGAAACGGCCGCAGATGAAGCGGAACAGGTGGCATGATACAAGGAAGATCCCCCGAAAGGGGGACAGCCTTTCGGGGTGAGTTCTTTTTGGCACTCGCCCCAAAAAGAACCAAAAAACGCTTTGCCGCTACACTCCGTTTCGCTTTCATAGCTCTGATAATGCGTTTTTTGATTGGATAGATATATATTTGTAGATAAAATAATGTAATATGAACAAACCGAAGATTATACAGATTATTGATGTTGTTTCCAATGCGATAGACGGAAACCGTATCGACGAGGATTTTATAAAGAGTTGTATTTACGGCAAAGTGAATGCGGAACTGTATGCGCATCTTTTAGGCAAATACAGGGGGTATGACGGGGATTTCTTTCAGTTTTATTTGGGGACGGACGATCGGATAAACCGGGCTTTGCTGGAGAACCTGGGGATTAAGGTCGAACCCGACAAATATCCGGACTACGATAGCCGGATTGTTGCGCAGGTCGTCCAGGGAAAGAAAAGGTTTGATATTTATCCTTTCGAGTTGGAAGCCTTTAACAGATATGCCATGTTTGGCAATAATAATGCGCTTTCATGCCTGAAAGGGATTTCCCCGACAGCCGGGCAGACCGTCCGGGAAAACGGTATTAACGAGTATGGAAACGCCTTGAATTGGTCGCTGTTCTGGATAAAGGCAAATCCGGAGGACAAAGCCCTGTTAGTGGATCACGTTTTGAATATCCCCGAACGATGATAGCGGAATATTTCATTTACCGGAGAAAGGGGGATAAAGAGCCGTTTATCTCCCTGGGGGAAATGCCGCAGTATAGGTTAAGGCCGAAACAGAAGTTTACCGGGAAAAAACTTAAAATAGAGGTGATCCGCAGGCTTTCCGGTGTGGAAATCGAGCAGACGGCCACCACTCCGCAGATAAACGCCTATATCGAGGCGAATATCTATGATACCGATCGTTGGCCGGAGTACCGGAAGTTATACCGACAGGTGGCCGGAGAGGTGGAAACCGTGGCCGACATCTTTACGCTCCAGTATATTTTAGTGGCCGAACTGGAGGATCAGACCAGGACGGGAAAGGACTGCCAGCCGCAGCCGACAGATCCGAAAGACGAGAGGCTGATACACCTAATCCGGTGCGAGCTTATGGGTGAATCCCTGGAAATGTACAAGACGATGATAAACCCGATCATCGCCTTAAAGAAACGTTTCGTTTGATACTACATCTACTAAAAATAGTAGATACTACTTTTAGTATTTTAGTTCGTGCGCTCAATCCTGGGAGAGATACGCATCGGTGTACTCTTTAAGTTCCCGGTATGCCTTCTCTAACTCTTCTTTGGTGTGACGTTTGAATTTTTTTTGCCTTAGGATGAAAGGCAACCGTTGGTTTATCTCTTTTTCGTACTCGTCCAGGCGTTGTTTCCCAATTCCGGTAAGGATGACGTGGGTACGGTCGTCGGACATTTCGATTTCTTTTAAATCGTTCATCGTATCTAATATGCGGAGGATGATTTTCTCGTAAATGGGGGTACGTAGTAACGGGTGTTCGAGCATGGGAGAATTGTATTTTATATCGAAATTCTCGATGATCTCCGTCTGCACTTCCTCTATATGCTTGGAAAGTGCTTTTCCCAGGGTGTAGTAAACAGCTATCTGAAAGTCTTTGTAATTTGGAAACATGGGCGTATATGGTTTATTGGGAACGTGGATATTTTTAATATTTCCGTTCCGGAATTCTTCGGCCGAAAGATAGGAAAATTATCTCAAATAATCTTCCGGATAGATGCGTTTTTTAGTATATACTAAAAATAGTATTTTTGTAATGCGCATTACAGTGGTGTATTTTGTAAACGTAACGTGTACTTATTCAAGCATTTTAGTAAAATGGGTATCTTTTATATCCGGTTGTACTAATCTTAGTATTTTAGTATTTTTGTAATGTACATTACAAAAATATCCGTATCTTTGTATTCGGATTGAAAAACAAAAGGCTTATGATAACGACGATCCAGTTCAAGACGTTGGACGACTTGTATCAGTTTTACAACGACGCAATTTTTAACGGTGAGCTTTCGGAATGTATCGTGAATATGTCCCGTCACGGTGGGGCGTTCGGCTTTTTCGCCGCCAACCGTTGGAGAGGGGACGGCCAGGAAAAAAAGGTCGTTCACGAGATCAGCATCAACCCCGATTTTATGAACCGGGAAGATCGGGACTGGCATTCTACCCTGGTACATGAAATGTGCCATTTGTGGCAGGAGGATTTCGGCAGGCCGAGCCGGGGAGGGTATCATAATTCGCAATGGGCTGACAAGATGATCCAGGTCGGACTGATGCCGTCCGACACCGGGGAGGCCGGAGGCAAAAGGACAGGCCAGAGCATTACGCATTATATCATTCCGGGAGGGAAGTTCGAGCAGGTTTTCAATACGCTAAGCCGGGAGGATCTGCAAAACTTGCGGCTTAGGTACAAGCCGACTTTGGCGGCCGTACCCACCCGGCCGATCCGCATCGCCGGAGGCGACGGGGACGAAACGGAAGAACCGGGAGATCCGGACGAGGGGGAGAGCAAAAGTGGAAAGCGGAAGAAATACACCTGTGGGTGCGGCTGTAACGTGTGGGGAAAATCCGGGCTGGTGTTAAGGTGCGGACTGTGCGACACTGATTTTACGGAGCAATAGGAAACAGTGCAAAGGTCAGAAGCCCCCAGTAAAAACCCCGCCGGAGGCAGATTTCAAGCATACTCGTTTTACTAAAATACTAAGATTAGTATAGACTAATCTTAGTATTTTAGTATTATTGTAATGTGCATTACAATATAGGGGGGGATATGAAAAAGTGGGGATGTCGTAATACGTCAATTCGCCCCACTTTTAAGGCTTGACGTGCAATAGCCGTCAGCCCCCAGACGGACGGGAACCACCCCGGCCGCACACAAATATAGAGAATCTTCCGGATTTAACCAAACAGGTCGGGATCTTTCTTTTTCCCCCTGGCCTTGATACCGAAATCCTCACGCAGCATCTTTGCCAGTGAGTTATGTGCGTGGGCTGTGCTCATTTCACCGCTGCAAACCTTCTCGTCGTAATAGGCGCAACGGTCGTACACGTCTTTCAGCCGTCCGCTTTCCAGGATCTTGTCGAGTGCCCTTACCGGGGTGTTGTCGCTCGGATAGCTTAAAGCACCGTAAACCCAACGGTAAACGAACGAGTATTGTTGTTGCTGGTCGCCTCGCAGTTCTTGGGGATTTCTCGCATGGATGAACAGGATAATCGTGTCGGCTTTCGGTTTTTGCCCCTTTTTAGGCGTTTTGCAGATGAATTTGTAATCGAACCATACATCGGCCTCGCTTTCCTTGATTCGTGTCTGTGCAGGCCTTAAAACCTTTTGGTCGATCTGTGCGTTCGAGTAGGAGGCCGGGATCTCCAGGTCTTTACAGAATTGCTCGATCGAGTAATAATACTCCCGTCTGTCCCGTTGGCTGCAAATGATCTTGTAGAGCCGCTTGGTGTAATTGCCCCGGAGGGTTAAGGCGATGTTCTTCCCGTACCTTGTACCGCCGACACCCGTACCGTAGTAGAGCAGGAAAGGGATCGCCCAGGGGTTGAGCGTCAGGGCTACCCGGTTTGTGCCTTTGATGTTGTGTACCGTCGTTATCACCACCCCGAACGTTTCCACCGTCTGGTGGATATTGGGATGCACCCAGCGAAAGGAAAAGTTTTTCCGCATCATGGCGATAGCCTCTTTCAGAACTTTGCTCTTGTTGTTCTTCCCCCCGGCTTCGTCGCATTTGATCTCGACGACAGGCTGGTTAAAGAGGTCTTTAGGCAGTTGTTTTTCCCTGGTCATGTGTTGCTGGATCTGGTCGCTTATCAGCGTCAGGAGGTTTTCTTGCCACTCGGTCACGGAGTACTGGCCGAATGTTACGTTATTCGGCTGGATTAACATTACTTCTTCCTCCGTAGGAGGAATATAGAGGGTGATGTCGTTGGTCGCCATAGGCTTTTTTTTTGAGTTCGGGACAAAGTTAAAGAAATGAAAGATACCGCCAAAAAATACCAAGTATTTTTTGTTGTAACCTTTAGTAAAATGGGTATTTATTGGAGGGGGTAATTTTAGTAAAATAA
>NZ_JAMOKH010000006.1:0-220588 GCF_023656585.1 Bacteroides sp. B1-V-101
ATTGGCCACATTGAGAAACAACAAAAGAGAGATACCAATCAATAGAAAAAGATTAATAGCAGGGTGGGATAATGAATTCTTATGGGAACTTATTTTACATGATTTATAATGCGTTTTCCCTGAGCTTCTTTCATCGGAAGTTTTCGTAGGAATAACAGATTAGAAGTACTTATTTAATAAAAGAGGAAGCTATGGCTATATTATTTGACTGGTATGAGAACCCGGTATCACCGGATCAACCGAAGAAAAAAAGATTTCATCCCCGCATTGCTTACAATGGTCAGGTAGATACGGACGAAATGAGGAGTAAGATTCAATCCCGTTGTACGCTGAATGAAGTCGATGTGACTGCTGTACTGGATGCACTTTCGCAAGTGATGGGAGAGGAGTTGGGAGAAGGACGGCAGGTGCATTTGGACGGCATCGGTTATTTTTACCCCACGCTGACTGCTACGGAAGAAATAGCCGCCGACACTCCACGACGGAATATGAAAATCAAACTGAAGGCTATCCGCTTTCGTTCGGATCAGAAACTGAAAAACTCTATCGGATTAATCAAGGTAAAGCAACTGAAGAAGAATTTTCATTCGTCCAAACTTTCGGAAGTAGAGATTGATATATTACTGAAGGAGTATTTCAGTACGCATCAGATGATGCAGCGCAGAGATTTCCAGTCTTTGTGCGGCATGGTACGTTCTACAGCTATGATTCATATCCGGAGGATTTGCCAGGAAGGAAAGTTGCAGAATATCGGATTGCGTAATCAGCCGATCTATGTTCCTGTTCCCGGATTCTACGGGACATCCAGAGATCAGCCGACGCTCCGGTGATTTTCCGGCTGAAAGGACTGAAGGCTGAAAGGCTGCTTTTTCGGGGGCGGCTTTCAGCCGCTTTCGCCTGCTGGCAGGCGGTTGTGGCGGATGGCTGGAAGGGCTGAAACGCTTGAAAATAAAAAAGACATTCCATGAATATTTATGTTGGTGGGTGTTAAATGCCATAAATAAAAGAATTAAAAATTGCACTTAAAAATGAATATTATGCAAGTAAACCCTGACGTTGGAAGTATGGATGCTGTATTAGACAAATTGTACGGCAAGGTAGGTACCCCCGAAAGAGAGGAATTTCGTAAAGAGGCATATTCTTATTGTGTGGGGCAATTGATCAGTGATGCACGGAAACAAGAAAGAATGACACAAGCTGAATTGGCAGAAAAGGTAGGTACCAACAAGTCCTATATATCTAGAATTGAGAAAGGAGCGATTGAGCCGGGAGTCGGACTTTTCTTTCGTATCATTGATGCACTAGGCTTAAAAATGGAGATTGTTAAGCCGATGATATGATGATTATAATAAAAAAAACGCACTGCCTTCTCAGGTAGTGCGTCTGTGTTTTGGGGTAAAATTGTTTGTTATTATTCTTTGGGGTAATTTCTGATGCTTTTTAGTTGCTTCATATTGGTGTCAGCCTGAGTGGCAAGGCCACCGGCTTTTGCTGCATTGAAATATTTCTCTGCCGCATCGTAGTCACCTTCCAACAGTGCGATGACTCCCAGGTTATTCAGCGTTTCCGCTGCTTTCTGATCAGCTTTGGCAAGATGTTTCTTTGCTGTTGTCAGGTCTCCACCTTTCTGTATTTCCATGGCTCCTGCATTCAGATTGGCAATGGGATCATCCGGGAACATGGTGGCTGCTACCTGGAATGAATGGTTGAACTCTTCGCTTCCCGGCTGGCAACTTTCCGCAATACGGTAGATTTCCTGCAGGCTCAACAGTTGCGGACGTGTTTTGATAATCTCTTTGGTTTCTTCCAGATTGAATCCGCGTACGGTATAGTTGACGGTATAGTCAGAATGACGCAAAGCCGGATAACATTCTTCCAATATATATTTATAAGTTTGCGGACCTGCCAATTGAGCAATCTGACGTTCTTTCTTGTCTATGTCCAGTGTCGAGTCATCCATCAGTTTCAGTATCTCGTCCTTCTTCTCCAATGAAGAGGCTGCGATAAACTTGCGGAATCCTTCCCAGTCTTCAGAAGTATACTCTGAAGTGATCAGTTTATTGTCGAACTTGTAATAACTGGTCACGTAATCTACCAATGCTTGTGTACGACCTTTTGCCAGTCGGGTATTGTTGGTGTAACTTCCTTCCGGTGATGCGTAACCGTGAATTCTTATGCTGCTGAGGGTGGTCTTGTCATCATTGCGTACACTGTCAATCGTTGCACGTATCTTAGCCAGTTCTACTGTGTTGCGACGGTACTCCGGTCGGATGATAATTTGATTCACCGGGAAGTCAAGGAAGGCACTTCCTTCTATGGCACGGTGCTTGACGGCTTCTGCCTGTGGTGTTATATAAGAAATAGACGGCTGTATCACCAGTGGTGAAATGTTCAAACGGGTGATTAATTCACCGCTGGTCTCCTCTTTCAGGTCACAGCAGCCGCATACATCAATATTCAGTTTCATTTCCGCATCACGCATCCAGGCTTCGAACTGGAATTGCTGGTGGTAGTTGATAATCTGTTCCTTATTGTGTTTACGGCGGATTACGCTGTAAGTATTCTCCGAAACCGGAGTGATGTTATTGCGTTGGTTCACTACTTCCCGTTTGCGACCGTAAACTACGATGGACGGTAATATCTTAGTGCGACCATTCGATTCAAGGAACGGAGTGAGGGTGGCGACATGATTGGAGGAGAGCTTCAGATTTTCCTGCATCACGATATCCATATCGATGCTCAGCACATTGTTATCTTCATTGCGTGTGATAGATTCTTTCTCTATACGCACCTGATCTCTATAGAGTGTCTGCGCTTTCCCGCCCAATACAGGCAGCAGGCAGAAGAGTATGTATAATATCTTTTTCATATTTGTTTTGTTTTAGAATAAATAGATTAAACTGATAGCAGCCTTCGTGGGACCTAAATAGTTCTTATGTCCTTCGCTAACCTTCTCACCGCACGTCTTGCATTCGAACTGCTCATACTTGACACGTGCGTAACCTACACCGATATTCCCTTCCAGATTCCAGTGCTTGGCAAGAATCCATTGATAACCGTAGGAAATACCTGCACCAAAGAAGTTGCCTTTGAAGCGGTGGTCTTCCAGTTCCGGCCAGATGCCCCAGGGCATATTGATGGCGGCAGCCTGATAGACGCCTCCATGCACATGGAATCCCACAAAGTGTCCATTGAACTTGTCGCAGAACCAGTAGCGGAGTTCCGGCTGGATGGCGAGCATCTTCATCATCTTCTGATCTTTGTATTTCCACGGATTATAGTTGGCATACAAGTCCAGCGTTAACTTCTTACTCAGACCGACTTCGGCTCCGAGATTGATAATTTTCATCGCGTCCATTACGAGATTGGTTTTCACTCCGACTACCTGACTATATAATAAGGTAGAAGCAAACAAGGTAACGAACAAAAATAAGATTCTTTTCTTTTTCATCGCATGATGGGTTTTGTTTGTTGATGCTACAAAAGTAGCGGTTATCTGAATAGACGTTAATTGGTGGATTCATCTTTCTTCTCTTTCCTTTCAATGGAAATTAATAAGTAGGGTGGTATATTATTCTTTTTATAGGTGGCATATCATTCATTGATGATAGGTGGCGTTTTTATTGTCTGTGTTGAATGAATTACGTATGAGTGGTAATTTGAACTTGCATATCTTATTCAAGTGCTTGAATAAGCTGTATTTCGTTCGTTAAAGAGTGGTAATTCATTCATTTTGCCTCCTAAAAAGTTTTTTCTATTGAATAAAACGCCTATGTTTGCAGTGTACAAACAAACAAGAAAAGATAAATAAGACAAGTTAAGTTTAAAAGATTCCCTCCTAAGGAACATGAACAGATAAACAATATGAAGTGTAAGAAGCGGACGAAATAACAAACAACAGTTCGTAAACAAATTAAAAAAACAAATAAAATTTAGGAGGAACTAATATGAAATCAATTAAATTCTTTTTCGCATGTGTATTGGCATTAACTTTTGTAGCATGTTCTAATGCTGAAAGTGATAGTTTTGAAGACAACTCTTCAAGCTTTGAATCCATGATATCTTTATATGGTATACAATCTGCAACTGTTGACTCTAAAGTAGACGATGTACCCTCTGTGACTGCAGAAGAAATGGCAAGTGTGCTTGAAGCGCTTCGTCAGAACGGTAATACCATCCGTAACTGTGAATCGGAAACTTTGGAAGGATACTACGAAAGTGGTGACAGAAAAGAAGTGAAGATGATCGCAGAATATCAGGCCCGTACCAGAAGCGGTGCTTTCGTAGAACAATTCGCATTGTGTGTTTCCATCAACTTTAATATTGATAATAACGGCGGAGTATTTTATATAGGTACTACATACTCTTCCTCGACTGACCTGTTCAACTGGCAGGGTTACGGAGCTTCCTTATCTACTACTGCTGAAAGAAACAGTGTATTCAGCTCGACTTCTTATCTCTATTTCCGTGTAAGCGACCAGGGTGATTGTCTGGTAAAAGTACCTGTAAGCTTTAAAGGTAGCTACAACTTTAAGGATAATAAGGGAACTTATAGCTTCACTCTTTCCAAAGCAGCTAATTAATACAACAGGAATTTATTGATTTAAGGTATTACGTTACAATATATACAACATATATAAAAGGACTCTATGCGTCGTGCATGGAGATTCCATCAAGCTAAAAGAGGAACCAGACAGCAAACAATATAGCTTTGGTCATTCAGGCAATGAAGAAACAAACAATGGGAGGTCCGCCGATTCTTTTACGAATCAGCGGGCTTTTACTTTATTGTGAATTATTGCTAAAAAATATTTGTTATCCGATTTGCTAATGATTTAATTATCTATCTTTATCAGCCAATACACATGAACAAAATACAATTAAGATATGAGGAAGTTCTTCTTTCTGTTGTTGCTATTGACGGTTTTTTTTCCGTCATACTCTATAGATACCCACTGGGACCTGGAACCGCAAATAATTCAAAACGGAGTCGGAAATAATACTATTTATCATGTTTGTTACGGAAGCGAAGGATTTATGTGGTTCTCTACCGACAAGGGAATCTCCCGTTATGATGGCTTCAGATTTCGCGATTATCCTCTCATTATGAGTATTGACTCCCTTTCCACCCCTCTGCATCAGGCTGTAAAAATGTTGAAGGAAGGTTCCGGCGGTTTATTTTATGCATTACTCTATCAGGGGGGAATTACCTGTTTTGACAAAGAGATTGAACAGTTTTTGCCCGTACGTTTCGACAGGCCGTTGAAACTTAAAGAGATTCAGGATTTCTGCTGGAATGACGGAAATCTCTATCTGGCTACTTCACAGGGGTTGTTTGAATCACGCCCTATCCGCAAGAAAGAAGGAAAAGATGATTTCGTCTATTGTATATTAAATCCCGAGCCTTTGATAAAAGGAAAGATTACCAATCTTTGCACGGATGGAAAAACAAATCTGTATTTTGCCGTTGACCGCGAAAGGGTGATGCATTATGATCTCGTAACGAAAAGGAGTTCTGTGATCAGAGAATATGATGTGGTGAACAGACTCTTTTTGCGACAGGGGAATTTATGGATATGCAGATTATGGAATGACATCGTATGCTATGACCTTAAATCGCATAAGGAACGTGTAGTCTCTCTCGAAGGGGGCGACCAGTCGGATTTCTCCAACTCGTATGTTACGGATATGGTGATGAAAGATAAGCAGACGTTTTATCTGACGACATGGGACGGATTATACAAATTGCGTTTTGAGAATCAGAATTTGTGTGAGAGCCCGTTTACATTGACACTGCTGACACAGGGGGAAAGAGCATTCCATTCAAGAATCGAAAATAAGATGACCAGTCTGTTATGGGATGATAAGCAGCAGATTCTCTGGGTAGGCACCTTTGGCGGCGGAGTGGTAAAGTTTGATATCAGCGACAGTATGTACAGCCGGGTGCGGCAGAATTTCAAATCCAGAGTGGATGGCATGGTCGAAGATGCAAAAGGGTATATCTGGCTGACGGTGACCGACGGGGGAATCATGAGAAGTGATACTCCGTCATTTTCGATGGATACACATTTTGAGCCGTGGACAAAAGTATCCGGTCTTTCCGGACGTTATCATATATATAAAGGTAAAGACGGAAACATCTGGCTGGGCAACAATTTTGGAGAGATCATCTCTGTCAATCCGCTTACGGAAGATGTGGAATCTTTCCAGTTGAAAAACAACGAAGGCGGGAGGATGCAGGCTGTTATCCATTGTTTCTGTCTGGATTCGTGGAATCGTTTGTGGGTAGGTACTTCGAATGGATTGGTACAGGTAGATCCTAAAACTCACGGATGCAAAAATATAAAGCTGCCCGGTGAAATCAAGAATGTATTTGCCATCACTGAAGATAAGGAAGGAAATGTATGGGTAGGTACGGATAAAGGGCTGAAAAGACTTGAAACGAACGGTGACCAGATACGGGTGGAAGGAAACTATGAAAAGGAGAACGGGCTGGAAGAAGCCGGAGTGCGAACCCTGTATGTGAATAACTATAATCAGATTTATGCAGCCTATCTGAACGTCGTTATTCGCATCGACGGAAGAGAGAAGGATAAGATAGAATCTGTCTATACACTGCAGAGTGGATTGACGGACGGACATGTCGGTTGCATGGTCGACGACCATATCGGAAACACATGGGCAGGAAACAATGTCGGTGTGATGACCATCAGGAATGGACAGGAGGCTTTCTATAGTTATCTGTCGGTGGGAAACTGCAGTGCGGTCTGTCGTTTGAATGACGGACGCTTGTTATGGGCGAATTCATGGGGACTGATTTTCTTTGATCCTTCCGCTACCAAAGGGGATAGCAGCAAAAAGTGCTTGATGCTGACCGATGTGGAAGTAGGCGGCGAAACGGTGCTGGCAGGAGAGAAGCGGAACGGCCAGATGATTCTGTCTGTTTCTCCGGAAAAGCAGGAGAAGCTGGTGTTTGCTTCCGATAACAACGACTTTCATTTGTTCTTTTCCGATTTGCGTTACGGACTGGCGCAGCGCAAGATTGCCTACCGTCTGCTTCCTGTGGATAAAGAGTGGAAGATGATACCGCTTGCAGAAGGACTGTGGTTCAACGGATTGGCTGCCGGAAAATATACCTTGCAGGCAAAACTGGTCTTTCCGGATGGTAAAGAAGGAGATGTAATAGAGATTCCTCTGGTGGTGAAGGGCAAATGGTATCAGACTATATGGGCGTATATCATGTATGTTCTGTTACTTGGCGGATTATCTTATTTCTTCTATTCTTATTTCAGAAAGAAAGATCAGCGCAAACAGATTCATCGTGACCGTGAGATGATACTGAAGGAGAATCTGAATCTCGAAAAGCTGAAACAGGAACAAAAGAAAGAGATAGAAGCGATGAGGAACCGGTTGCTGATGCTCTTTGTACAGGAGTTGCGTACACCGTTGTCACTCATCATCGCTCCGCTGAAGGAATTGCAGAAGGATGACTCTCAGACTTCTCAGCTTTCTCTACAGGTGGCGTACCGGAACTCACTCCGCATGGTGGATGCCTGCGACCAGTTGCTGGCAGTATACGGGCAGGGCAATATGGAATCAAAACTGGAAGTTGCTCCGTATTCGGTGGATAAAATGATCGACAGTTCTCTTTTTGGTGTCCGGGACTTGTTGAAGGTGTATACCATTGATTTCCATTGCGAGAAGAGAATCAAGAAGGAGATGGAATTTTATGTGGACAAAAAGAAAATAGAATTCGTCATTCATAATCTGTTGACAAATGCTTTCACCCATACGCATTATGCGGGAACGGTTTCTTTATCTGTTTGTGAGGTCGTGAATGACAATATGCACTATGTCTGCCTGATAGTAGAAGATGACGGAAAAGAAAAGGTAAGAACCGTTGAGCAGTTGATGAGCGAGAATGAAGGATCGGAACGTGATATGTCGGCTGCGCAAATGGGATTCACCATCATGCAACAGATGATCGAAGCTCATTACGGAACGATTACTCTTGAAAGTACTGAAGGAAAGGGGACGAAGGTCACGGTCAATCTTCCCGCCGACAGAGATGTCTTTGAAAACAATCCGAATATTCAGTTTATTGATCCGGAAGAACTGACAGAAGTAGCAGAGCCGGAACCCGAATCGGCAGAAACACAGAAACAGGATTTGGCAGTAGAGGATGCTGTGGTGCAACAGGATCAGCAACTGCCGCTTTTTGCGGAGGCATTGCCTGCCGAAGAAGTAGCATCCCCCGTAGCGGGCGGAGTTAAAAAGACGATATTGATTGTAGAAGATCATAAGGATATCCGCCTGTATCTGAAAGTGCTCTTCGGCAATGAATATAACTTGTTGATGGCAACCAACGGGCAGGAGGGAGTCGATACGGCAATGAAAGAGATGCCGGACTTGATCATCTGTGATGTCATGATGCCGGTGAAAGACGGTTTCGAATGTTGCCGGGAGGTGAAGGAGAATCCGGAAACGTGCAGTATTCCTTTTATCATGCTGACGGCAAAGGTAGAAGACGACGATATTATTCACGGACTACAGCTGGGTGCGGATGATTATGTACTGAAACCATTTACTCCGGGCATTCTGAAGGCGAAAGTCAGCAGTCTGATTAATGGTCGTCAGACGTTGAAGCAGATGTACACGAAGTTGTTCAAATTGCCGGGAACGGATACAATTGTCGTGAGCGAACCGGAACAGGCGGGTGAGGAAGTGAAGACGGAAGATCCGTTTATCACAGCTGTTATCAAAATTGTGGAAGAAAATATTTGCGAGGCGGACTTTAGCGTGAAGAAACTGGCAGCGGAAATGAATATGAGTCAGCCTACCCTCTACCGCAAAGTGAAGCAAAGTACAGACTATACCATTATAGAACTGATCAGAGGAGTACGTATGCGCCGTGCGGGAGTGCTGTTGAAAACGAAACAATATGCAGTGCAGGAAGTTGCCGAAATGGTGGGGTATAATGACATTCCGACTTTCCGCAAACATTTTGTGGATGCATTTGGTACGACTCCTTCTACGTATGAATAAAAAAATGACTACTTTTGCAGTCGAAAACCCTAAAATGAGGAATCGGCGTGCAAAGGTATTTTATTTATTTGGCTTATGATGGAACCAACTATCACGGTTGGCAGATACAACCCAACGGGAGTAGTGTGCAGGAATGCTTGATGAAGGCTTTGTCTACTTTTCTGCGTCGTGATGTGGAAGTGATAGGTGCCGGACGGACGGACGCGGGGGTACATGCCTCGCTGATGGTGGCACATTTTGATCATGAAGACGTGCTCGATACGGTGACCGTTGCCGACAAGCTGAACCGTCTGTTGCCTCCTGATATTTCTGTCTATCGTGTCCGTCAGGTGAAACCGGATGCGCACGCCCGTTTTGACGCGACTGCCCGGACGTATAAGTACTATGTGACTACCGCCAAATATCCTTTCAACCGCCAGTACCGCTACCGTGTCTATGGTTCATTGGATTATGAACGGATGAACGAGGCTGCACGTACCCTGTTCGAATACATCGATTTTACAAGTTTCAGCAAACTGCATACAGATGTAAAAACAAACATCTGCCACATCTCCCATGCCGAATGGACGAAGATGGAAGGAGAAGACACCACCTGGGTATTTACTATCCGTGCCGACCGCTTTCTCCGTAATATGGTGCGTGCCATCGTAGGAACATTGCTCGAGGTAGGACGCGGCAAACTGACCGTGGAAGGTTTCCGTAAAGTGATAGAACAACAGGATCGTTGCAAAGCAGGAACTTCCGCTCCGGGAAATGCGCTCTTCCTTGTCAACGTAGAATATCCGGAAGAGGAAATAAGTAATAGGTAATAAGTATTAAGTAATAGGTAATAAGTATTACCCAGTGCTTATTACCTATTACCTGATACTTGTTACTTGACACCTATTACTTATTACCTATTACTTAATACTTATTACTTATTTCAACATGTGGTTATTATTAGCTTTTCTCTCGGCTACCTTGCTGGGATTTTATGATGTATTCAAGAAACAGTCGTTGAAAGATAATGCGGTGTTGCCTGTATTGTTTTTGAATACGCTTTTCTCCAGTCTAATTTTTCTGCCGTTCATTTTGGTATCGGCATTTGAACCTGATCTCCTTGGGGGAACCATCTTTAATGTTCCCGTTGCAGGATGGGAGCAGCATAAATATATTATCATCAAGTCGTTTATCGTTCTGTCATCGTGGATATTCGGTTACTTCGGGATGAAACACTTGCCTATTACTATTGTGGGGCCTATCAATGCCACCCGTCCGGTGATGGTGCTTGTAGGAGCGATGCTGGTGTTTGGCGAGCGTCTGAATCTCTACCAATGGATCGGAGTGATGCTGGCAGTGGCTTCCTTCTTTATGTTGAGCCGTTCGGGGAAGAAAGAAGGGATCGATTTCAAGCATAACAAATGGATTCTCTTTATTATACTGGCAGCAGTCATGGGAGCTGTCAGCGGATTGTATGACAAGTTTCTGATGAAACAGTTGAATCCGATGCTGGTGCAATCGTGGTATAATGTCTACCAGTTCTTTATCATGGGAACCATTATCTTTCTCCTCTGGTGGCCCAAACGGAAGACGACCACTCCTTTCCGCTGGGACTGGACCATCATTCTGATCTCCGTATTTCTTTCGGCTGCGGACTTTGTTTACTTTTATGCACTGAGCTATGATGACTCCATGATTTCCATCGTTTCGATGGTTCGTCGGGGAAGCGTGATCGTATCTTTCATTTTCGGAGCGCTCTTCTTCCGTGAAAAGAATTTAAAAAGCAAAGCGATTGACCTTATCCTCGTGTTAATCGGAATGATATTCTTATATTTGGGGTCTAAATAAAAAGTACAATATGAAATCAAATAAAATCACTTATACCATCGCATTTTTCATCATCGGTCTGTTTACTTTTGTCTCTTCACAGGCGCAGGAAGCAAAGACTCTTTTTATCAACGTACCAGATTCACTTTGTCCCTTGCTTACGAAGGTGAACCGTGAAGACTGCATCGACTTTCTGAGCAGTAAAATGAAAGCGCAAGTGGAAAACCGCTTCGGACAGAAATCGGAAATGACCGATCTGAGTAAGGACTATATCCGGATGCAGATGACTCCGGAAACCACTTGGCAGATGAAAGTATTGGCTTTGAATGATACCACGAATGTGATTTGTACGGTAGCTACGGCATGTGCTCCGGCTTGTGACAGCAGCATCCGCTTCTATACTACAGACTGGAAACCTCTGACTGCCGATTCATTCATCACCCTGCCGGTCATGAACGATTTTCTGCTTACTCCGGACTCCACTGCGATATACGAATTTGACGAGGCCTCCCGTTCTGCAGACATCTTATTGATGAAAGTGGATATGAACAAGGAAAATACAGAACTGGCTGTCACTCTGTCCACTCCCGACTATATGTCAAAAGAAACGGCAGAAAAACTTAAACCGTTTCTCCGCCGTCCTATTGTTTATCAGTGGAAGAATGGAGCGTTTACCAAATAAACAGCTCCGCCCCATTTCCACTAATTATCCATTTTCCATTCTCCATTATCCATTAACCAAGCACTCATTGATGAATGCCACCATCTCCGGTGTATGTTCTTCTACGCTTTGAAGTAGTTTGAACTGTGCCTTGGTGCGCACCAGATTATGTTCGGGATATTTGATTTTGTAGTAAGTATCTCCGTTGATATAATCGGCAAGGAACCGTACGCACTGCATATAGGGGAATAAAGCGGCAGCATAAGGCAGATTCTCTATTTCAATGGGAGTGAGGAACGATTTGGCACCTTTCAGATATCCTTTGGTGAATGCCTTGAATATCTCCATGTTGAAGTTCACACGATTCAGGTCTTTGTCATCTTCATCTCCGGTGTTGGCACCTGTACGGAGGAAATCACCGTAGTCGGAGAAGATGAAACTCGGCATTACCGTATCCAGGTCGATGACGCAAAGCACTTTCCCGTCTTCATCAAACATCATGTTGTTTACTTTCGTATCGCAATGGCATACTCGTTTCGGAAGCTTTCCTTCGCGGAACAGGCGTTCTGCCTTGCACATTTCGTCCGCACGTTTTTCTATCTCGTCCAGATAATACTGTACGTCGGCTACTCGTCCGGCAGCATTGGCAGCGACTGCATCACGTAGCTGTTTGAGACGGAATTCCATGTTATGGAAGTCGGGGATGGTTTCTCCCAGTGTTTCCGGAATGTCGGCAAGCATAGCCTGAAAGTTTCCGAAAGCCTCTCCTGCATAATTGGAATATTCCGGATTGACAGTCTCGTACGTTTTGGCACGCGGAATGAATACCATGACACGCCAGTAGCTTTCTCCATCAAACCAATAAGTTTTTCCTTCTTCAGTGACGAGGAAAGAGAGAACTTTGCGGTCGATGTCGGCTTCTCCGGCTTCGGTCAGTTTCTTGCGAATATGTCCGGTGACTGCGGCAATATTGGATTGAAGCATTTCTACATTCTGGAAGATGGCATGGTTGATGCGTTGCAGAACGTAGTCGGGGGCGTCTGCTTCCTGTGTGTTAACTTTGTATGTGTCGTTGATAAGTCCTGCTCCCAAAGGCTTGATCTCTGTGATAGTACCTTGGGTGTTGAACTTGGCTACAATACTTGATAAATCTTTCATGGGTCTTTTCTTTAAAATTTATACTAAGGTTATCGATAATCATATTTGGTGGCTTCGGTAGCCTGACTGCCGGAACGGACCGGTACCAGAGTGAACCCCCAGTTGTATTCGCGGTTGGCGGGAATCTGGTGGAAAGGTTCGGGACGTGCCCCCCAACTGTCATAACCGCCTACTCCCTGTTGCTTCATGTCGACACAAACTTCGACGAAGTCTCTTGGAGTGATGTCGTTGACGTGATGCATCCGGCGCAATACATTGCGGGCGGCCTTCTCGTCGTGGTTGGTAGCTTCTTCCGGGCTGAAGTTATTCCATTGGTAGGGGTGGGGTAGCGCTTCTTCCGAGTCGAAGTCCTCGACGGAATTGCGCAGTGCGTTGAAACCGATCAGGCTGTCGGCAACGATGACAAGGCCGTTTCCTTTATCGGGAGACAGGTTAAGCCAGCGCGTATCCGTGTGATGTCCGTTCTCCTGAGGACGTACGTAGTTGAAGTACATCTTATCGGCGGTTGTCTGATAGACGCCTACCATGGTTCCGTGATTGCGGTCGATGTAGTTTTCTTCCGGACCACGCCCGAAATACTGTACATTGTTCATCTGCGCCGGCAGACGGAAACGTACACCGATGCGGGGGACTTCCAGCTTGGAAGCGGCTTTGCGGGCTGCATCACTTCCGGGAGTGAAGGTAGCCATGCGGGTAGCTTCGGAGACTTCTGTTTCGGCAGCCTGCATATCGGTAGAAGTAAATTTGGCATTTACATGAACGATTCCGCTTGGGTATATCTTATAGGTGACAACATACAGATTGCCGGCTGCCAGCAGATAAGTTGCCTGCAACAGGACGGCTTTGTCTTCTGTGCTTACCTTCGTGTCTGTCACGTGGAAGTCTTTGCTGGACTTTTTCCATACGTGGAGGCGTTTGGGAGCACCGTTTCCGTAATCATTGTCATTAGGTGCCCGCCAGAAGTTGGGCTGGATGCCGAATCCGTCTTTGAAGTATTCGGTTCCATCCACTTTGTATGAGGTAACCAGACCGCTCTTCTTGTTGAATACAAAATTTACTTTTGAAGAAGAAACAGTCAGTTCGTCTCCTTGTGTTTGAGTTTGCAATGCGGGGCCGTTGGCTTTGTACGTATTCCTTTCGGCTTCGACGGGCAGACGGAACTGGTCATATGCAATCTCGTATCCGGCGGGAATCAGCGGTTCCGGTTCTACGGCTATCACGCTGAAGTTTACGAAATATTCTGTTCCCGGACGGGCTTTCAGACCACTTACCGGTACGGTGAATTCTTTTGAAGCCTGCGGAGCGATGTCCAGTGATACCTTTCCGCTTTTGACGGTTTTTCCGTTGGCCAGTACGCTGTAATGTATCTGATACTTTTTCAGATTGGTGAAGTAGAAACGGTTCGTGATGTTGAACTTGCCCGAGGCTGCGTCAATCGCATCGAAGCCGACATTCTGATGCACGTATTTCACTTCTGCCATTGCCGGATGCGGGCCCCGGTCGGGATTGACAAGACCGTTGCAGAGGAAATTACCGTCGCTGGGTGCATTTACTCCGAAGTCACCTCCGTAAGCCCAGTATTCTCTTCCGTTCTTGTCTTTCTGGAGCAGCCCCTGATCTACCCAGTCCCAGATATATCCTCCCTGAAGGTTCGGATATTTATAGATAGCCTGCCATTGTCCCCAGAGATTTCCGGTAGAGTTGCCCATTGCGTGTGCATATTCTGACGGGGCAATGGGACGGTCGCTGCCGTTCTTGCCGATATCTTCCAGCCAGCCGGCACCCGGATACTGGGGTACGTACATATCGGTGTTCCATTCCCATTGTGCACGTTCATAGTTGACGGGACGTTGCATGATGTTCTTGTCAGCTTCTTTCAACCAAAGATAAGTCTGGTAGAAGTTGTATCCGTTTCCGGCTTCATTTCCTAACGACCAGAAAGTTACGCTGGGGTAGTTTTTGTTGCGTTCGAACATATTGATCGTGCGATCCATGTGTGGTTTCAGCCATTCGGGGTTGTTACCTAATGATCCGCCTTTGCGGAGATCGTAGTACATACCGTGGCTTTCGATATTGGCTTCATCGTACACGTAAAGTCCGTATTCGTCGCAAAGTTCATAGAAACGGCGGTCCTGCGGATAATGGCAGAGACGTACGCTGTTCAGATTATGCTGTTTCATCAGTTCAAAGTCACGACGCATCAGTTCTTCGGTGACGTAATGTCCGGTTTCCGGATTATGTTCGTGGATATTGACTCCTTTCAGTTTCAGCGGTTGTCCGTTGATAAACAGGCATACATAAGGTTTTCCGTTAGCGGCTTTCTGATCGATTGGTTTGATCTCGATGCGGCGGAATCCTACGTTGAAAGGAATAATCTCATTGATTTTACCCTCTTCTTTGACAGTCATCACCAACTTGTAAAGGTTCGGGTGTTCCGATGTCCATGTGTGTACATCAGTCAGATTCTTGTCAAAAGAAAGGGTACGTGTTTCGTTGACAGGGACATAAGTTGTCTTCTCTTCAGTAGCAACTACTTTTCCTTGAGCATCGAGCAGTTCATATGCCAGCGTCAGATTGGTTGCAGCCGGACGATGATTGCGCAGGTCGACGTTCAAGGCGAATACTCCGTTCTTGTAACTGTCATCCAGTGTCGATGTGATGCGGAAATCTTTCAGGGCAGCTTTGGGCTGTGAATATAGATAAACATCCCGTTCGATACCGCTGATACGCCAGAAATCCTGACATTCCAGATAAGAACCTGTGCTCCAACGGAAGATTTTCAGTGTAAGTACATTCTTACCCGGTTTCACGTATTTGTTGATCAGGAATTCTGCAGGGTTCTTGGAATCTTCGCTGTATCCTACTTCCTGTCCGTTGATGTATACATATACACCTGATTTCGCTCCGGCGAGGTGGAGGTAGATATCCCGTTCTTTCCAATCAGCGGGAATATCGATGTCCCGACGGTAGACTCCCACGGGATTGGCTTCCGGAAGGGTGGGAGGCTGCGGGTTACGGGGCTTGAACTCATAACCGTGGTTGGTGTAGATAGCCACTCCATACCCTTGTACTTCCCAGTTGCCCGGAACTTTGATGTCATTCCAGGAGTCCGTGCTTACGGAAGGGTCGGTGATATTGGCGGGAAGGTCTTTGTAGCTGTCTGCGAAGAAGAACTTCCATGTACCGTTCAGCAACTGATAATAGTTGCTTTTTTCAAACTTCCCGCTAAGTGCATCAGTCCGGTTATCGTACGTCATGAAGGAAGTACGCGGATATTCTTTATTGACCGATACAACTTGCACATCCTGCCAGTAAGGCTTGTCGGATGTTTTTTCGGCCATAGCGCCTGTTGTTAACAGAGAGAATATTCCTGCCAGTAATAGGTGATATGATCTGTATTTCATGTTTTTCAATCTTGTTTCTTTTTTTATTTAACTTTGATATGGTCGAAGCCTTCCCCATAAACTCCGATAACGGCACTTTGCGATACAAATGCGTTGGGGTCGATATCTTTAATCAGTCGGAAGATGATGGTAGACTCCCGTTTTTTGGCAAGCACAAACATCATTTTCACTTCTCTGCCTGTGTAGAAGCCGGTTGCATTGATGATCGTCACTCCACGGTGAGGGTATTCGTTGATGTGTCGTCCTATCTCCTCATATTTATTGGATATGATAAAGAACTGGACAGACTGACGTGCGCTGTTCACTACCTGATCGAGGACGAAACTGCAAATGTAAAGTGTTGCAAATCCGTATACCACCTTCTCCCAGTCCTTCAGAACGAAATAACTGGAGGTAATGATGATCATATCGCAGATCAGTATGACTCTTCCCAAGGTTATGTCCCGGTATTTGTTGATGATAGCGGCAATGACGTCCGTACCGCCGGTGCTTCCGTTGGCGCAGAACGCAACTCCGATACCGCCGCCACAGAACGATGCTCCGATGACGCATGCCATGAAAGGCTGGTCGCGAAGAAGGGAAACGCCTGATGCCAGTTGCTGGATAACGGACAGGAAGAAAGTCAGGGTGAATACTCCAAAAATAGTTTTAATACAGAACTTTAATCCCAATAACTTAAGCGCAAGCAACAATAAGAAAAAGTTAATGCTGAAATATGTATACTGTACCGGGAATCCCGTTGCCCAATATACAATAGATGCGATACCCGGCACTCCGCCCGTCGTAATGTCGTTGGGGAGTAGGAAAACGGTCCATCCGATGCCATAAAGTATCATACCTACGGCGATCATCACATAATCTTTGGCTTCCCGAAGGATAGTCTGTCTAGAGGGTTTTAAAATATCTGCTTTCATATAGGTGATTATAATAATCAGTAAAGTGCCGAACATGAACTTACGGATAACCTGACTTTTTCCCAGTCTGGCTATCCGTAAGTTTATATATTAATAAGGTATAATGGCTTATTCGGCAAAAGCATGTCTGTAACCTTGCACTTTGTTCCATCCGCCACGGGTGAAATCAGGAACTTCTACCGGAGCAGAACCGTTTTCGATGGAGAGTCTGGTCAGTTCGGCCATACAACACCATTCTGCGAGGTCGTAAACGTCCATGTCCAGTGGCAAACCATTGCGCAGACAGTATACTAGACGATAGTCCATGATATAATCCATACCGCCGTGTCCACCTACTTTCTTGGCAGTTTCTTCCAGTTCTTTGTGGATAGGATCTTTGTATTTAGCCATCAATGCTTTTTTTACATCTTCAGATACAGAACCGTGTGCGTTCAGCTTTTCGTGATTTGGCACATCATTAGAGTCTACTTGTGTAGGTCTCAGACAGTATTCCTCAATCGGATATTTGCTGGCATAGCCATCAGCTCCAACTACTTGGTACATACGGCTGTAAGGACGGGGAGTCATTACATTGTGCTGTATCAGCATTGTTTTACCGTTCTCCGTACGGATGAGGGTTGTGGTCTGGTCTCCGTTCTGGAAGTCTTTTACTTCTTTTCCGGTAGACTTTTTAATGTATGCCGGACCGTTCACAGCTTTGGTGTCCATAGCTACGAGAGTTTTCATACGGTCGCCACGGTGAATATTGAGTACTTGGCAAGCCGGGCCCATACCATGAGTTGCATATACATCACCACGATGTTTTTGATTGTAATCCATACGCCAGTTGTTCCAGTAATACGGCCAGAAGTCTTCCAGATTGTGTATATAAGCACCTTCTACGTGAAGTACCTCACCGAATACACCTTGTTGTGCCATATTGAGTGAAGTCAGTTCAAAGAAGTCATATACGCAGTTTTCCAGTTGCATACAGTGTTTGCGAGTCTTTTCGGAAGTGTTGATTAGCTTCCAGATTTCATCCAGTGTCATAGCGGCAGGTACTTCGATGGCTACATGTTTGCCATGTTCCATAGCGTATACACCCATGTCTGCATGGTGTTTCCAGTCTGTAGCTATGTATACCACGTCGATATCGTCACGTTCGCAGAGCTTTTTCCATGCTTTCTCGTCTCCTGTGTAGGAAGCTGCTTTCGGCAGACCGGCTTTCTCCAGTATCTTTTGAGCATTTTCAACACGTTCGGGGAGAAGATCGCATAAAGCTACAATCTGAGTTCCCGGAATATGTGTCCAGCGTTCAACTGCACCGGGACCGCGCATTCCCAATCCGATAAAGCCTACACGGACCGTTTCAAGTTTAGGAGTAACGAGTTGGATTACATCTTGCTGATTTGCCGGACGGGCCGGAGTTTCTACTTTTATAGGAGAGAATTTTCCTTTTGTCTTTTGAGCAAAACTGGTCTGGCAGGTCAACAATGCAAGACCGACGAGTGTGCTAAGTAGTAGTTTCTTCATCTTTCTTTTAATTTTTAATTGGGGGTTATTAATTGGTTTTTCATTTCGGTGTCAAAAATACTAATTAATTAATCAATCCAGTGTAATTATTGTAGATATTTTCATTGCCCGTCTATATTTTTGGTAGAAAAAGAGTCGCACTATTCGCTATGTTATAATGATATTTTCGGCATCGCCCGAACAGTGAGCGATGCCGTTTCTACATCTGTAATGTGTGTTAAGTTAAATTATTCTTATAACAGAATACGTTTTCCGTCAGCTTGTACGGCATATAATTTGGCATTCACCATCAATATAGATGAAGGAATCTCGAAAGTCGTGAAGGTAGAAAAATAAAGTAATTTTCCATTTTCATCATTCTCTCTGAGTTCAAAAGCCACAGCTTCATCTCCGTTTTGGATGGAGACCTTGCGTCCTGCCAGCTCTGCCTTGATAGCTTTGGTTATCTTCTGATTTTCTTTGAATTGAGTGTAATATCCGACATCTCCAACTGCCGAATAGCGGTAGTCGTTCTGTGGAAACTCACTTTTCTTTCTGTCTTCAATGTATTGGAAAGCATGTTTCGGGGCAGGGAATTGTGCCATGTATTCTTTTGCTTCCCGAATCATCGCATCACTTACATAGTATTTGTATGTTCCATACTGTTCGATAGTCGTATTGACAGGTTCGAAGAATCCCCACATCTCGAAAAAGTCTGTCAGGTTCTGATTGGCGGCTTTACTTGCCATTTTGGCAAATTCAAGTTGCTTTTTCCCGGGATCTTCACCTTCGGTCATATTCACTTCACGCATCAGTTTGAAAAGTGTCTGCCAGAAATCAGTTTTATATTCGCATCGATGATAGTAAATCCATAATTGCCAGTTCATTCTCATATGCGTTTCTGTGTCTTCGTTCTGGTGGGTTGCGTCTCCCATATTATACCAAGCCTGCCCGTTGGCATAACGGGCGGTTGCAACGCTTCCTAACCCGTTACCACGCGATTTGTATTTTCCTAATTTATAGATAATGAAATTAGAGAACAGATTATTAGATGATTCGGTAGAACTGGCCCAGTTAATAGCTGCCTGATGAACATGGCCAATTTCATGAGCTGGTCCCCACGCGTTATCTTCCGCCGCCATTACATTATCTTCCAACAAGATATTGCCTAAGTAGGTATAGACAAATCCGATTTGATAGTCAGAAGCCCACATATAACTTCCTTCCGGTGAGATGGCAAATAAATGGTTGTTGACTTGTGATGGGCGTACATCGTCAATTCCCATTAATTCTTGTTGCCAGCCGACAATGTTATCCCATAGATGGATGGCTGAGAGGATGTTGTTGGGTACATATTCCAATAATTTGTTGCGGTGGAAATAGAACATGATCTTTTCACCGCGTATGCAGAAGTATTTGTGTGTTGATTTTTTCAATAATTCAGCGTATTTTTCGTCTGTCTTATGTTCTTTCAGGTCGAAGAAACCGTTCACTGTGCCACTTCCGAGTGGTATGTGAATTTTGATGGGTTTTGCTGTATTTGAAGTCAGTTCGGTGTTGTACATGACAAACAATTGTCCTTCTCCTTTCATAGTCAGTTTGTTGACTCCGGGATTTAGCATATAGACATCGCCTGAAGAAGCTGTTTGCTTGTATTCTGTTCCTGTTTCCCAAATACACTGCATTGAAATATTCTGTCCGTATGTGTCACCAACCAATACGATGATATCGTCTCCTGCCTTGACGGATATACCAGTCGGATTGTCGAGATCACTATATTTCTTAGTCATTAATTTATCCGCCCATTCGGCAATATTACTGTATGGTTCATAGCTGCGAATGCGAAATTCTTTTTCCCATTTGTCGTATGTATTGTCACGAACCGCTTCTGCTATTCTGACGAAATAGTCTGGCAGAGCTTGTATCTGTTCGTTGGTGACGTTGTTTTTTATTTCCGTACAAGTTATGTCGGTGAATACGGTAAGAAGTTGTTTATCCAGTGTTTTATCCGTATTTGTTTTGTAAAATTCCATTTCATCACAGCTTACAAAATCACCCAGACCGCTTAATACTTCGAATTTGATTCCGGTCGCTTTTATGCCTTCTGAAAATGAAACTTTGGAAGGAGCATTCTGCTCTTTAAAGTCATATTCTCCCTGTAATGTATAATCTGATCGGTCAGGATTGGTTGTTGTATATACTTTGACCTTTCCGAAGTTTCCATTACCGGATCGTGTATAATAAATTAAGTAGTCTATTTCCGTATCTCCTTTAAAATAGTATTCCAGCGTGACAGGGAATTTGGCGGATTGTCCCCACGGAGTGTGGAAAGGGGCAGCTCCATCAGTTGAAAATTTGCCATCATATGTATTTTCAATATCCTGTCCCTCCTGATGCTCACTCGCTTTGCCTCCGGTTGGTGTAACCTTGATGTCACCCTCAACAATTACTTCGCCTTTGGCATATTGATTAACGGTGATAGTATAGGTAGCAGTAGTTGATGTTACTTTTATATTGGCTGTTCTTTTGGTTTCGCCTGTATTTTCATTCACTGTGATTTTCAGGAAAGTTCCTTCTGCTGCTGTCTTTTGTTTTGAGCATTGTAGCCAGTTTGCTTCATAAGAGACACTCCATTGAGCTAACTCCATAGATGTGTTAATTGGAATCTGGACAGATGTACTTGATTTATCCAGATTTTGTGTCAGATATTCCTCACTGATACTGAAGGAGCTATTTATAATCGATTTTTCGCTATCCTTGCATGCCAGTGAAACTGTGAATAGAGTAAAAAGGGCTAATAGGTTAGTAATGAATCTTTTTATTGTCATTTTTTTGCTGTATTAGTTTTTAAGATAGATGAGGTATAAAAGGGTGAGTCAAAAGTCTGACTCACCCTTTGTCTCTCATTTATTATTCGGACAGTATGAACAGACTAAATTCGCTCCATACAAAGAAGGAACCACCGGTCCAGTTGCTTTCACATTCGAAGCGTAAGGTGTTGGCAGCATTGTCTATTGAAACATCGGGAGAAACATAAACCCCTGCAGCACCTGACGGGAGACCATCTTCATCCCACGCAAAACGCTTGTAAAGTTGTAAATTGCTCTCATTCGTTCCTGTATATAAGTTGAACCATGCCAAAGCGGCATTTCCGTTATTTGATCTGTTTGTATAGGTGAAACGGAATGTCTTAGTTGATACGGGCAATTTTACTTGAACATAATGCTTGCCGACAACCGATACGCTCCACGCGCTGTGGAAGTAGGTACCTACGTCTCCATCCAATAAATTAGCTAAGGAACCCTCTGACGGTTCTATTGCATTACTGGAAAGCATGTCCGCTGTCAGACTGTATTTTTCAACAGATGCAACAAGTATAAATGGATTCGTGTCGAATTCGAAACCGTCTTTTCCATTAATTTCCAGAATCTTTATACCCACATTTCCGGAGGTCTTCGTAAACTTAGGGATATTAACCTGAACAGAAGATGTGTTTCCAGGCTCAAATGAGATGATATCCGAAACTAACGTTGCTCCTTCTAAGGTAGTAGTAGTTTCATCAATTGCTACTTTACAGGTGAAATTCCATTGGTTTTCGACTTGCAATCCTAAATCAAGAGCAATGGTGCCTCCACTTTGGGGCAGATATTTAGTCACGGTTCCTGAACTGGATTCAGTGACTGAAAGAGATGGAGTAATAATCTCCGGTTTCAGAACTAATGTGTTTTTATCCGCCAGGATGGAATCGGATGTACTGGTCAGCATGATTGGAAGAACACACGTTTGTCCCTCTTCAAGAGTCTGCTCAAAGATTTCTATCTCGTTGGTATTCAGCTGTAAATTGATGATCTTATAGGTTTCAGCAGAAGAATAATCGAGTTCTTCTATGTTGAACGAATAACAATTGGCAGGCATTGCCACATAGTCCAAACCTCTCTCGGAGATATACTTCTCAAAATTGACTGCATCCATTGCACCGATATGGGCAGAAGCTGTCAATGTGGGTTGACTTCCGGATTTAATGACCGTTATTGAATAGTTAGTAGCCTCTCCTGTTTTATAAAGATCTACGGCTTGCTCACCGGTGGTCTGCAGTGATAGTATTTTCTCATATTCCTGCGGATAGGTATCGTCATAATTGTCGCAGGAAGTATTCATCAGAATCATCCCGCACAAACACAATGCTATTGATATATGTTTCATATATATTCTATATTGTTATGAATGAATAAAAAATAATTAATATCCGGGTGCTTGTACCATTTGCGGATTTTTGTATACTTCGTTGTAGAATACCGGATTCAGGTACATGCGGTTTTCCCACACATAAGGTGCATCAACTGTAGTTCGTTTATTAAATTCTTCGAATGTGGGACTTTGAACTTCTGCATTCAATCCTTCCCGTTTGTTTGCTCCAAAGTACTTGGCTCCTTCTGCCCAACGGCGGACATCGAAGAAGCGGTGACCTTCGTTCCATAATTCAACAAAACGTTCATTGTGTACCCAGTCTTTTATTGTCATATTATTTGTGACATCAGCCAATGTTAATTTAGGGATTCCGGCACGTTCACGAACAGGATTTAGTGCATCAATGGCTTCCTGCGTATTTCCTAATGCTGCATGGCATTCTGCTACGTTTAGGTAGAGTTCGGCCAGGCGGAATAAGATAGTAGGTGCGCTTGTTCCGCTTGTAGAACCGCCGGCTGTATAGAATTCAGTTACCGGATCAACAAACTTTTGTGTCAGGAACCCTGTGACACTATGGTCACGATTGAATAGAGACGGATTGTAACCGTGCATTTCCGAATTCCTCATTTCCAGTTTCAGGGGAGAACCGGCCGCAAATTTAGTTCCGTAGTCACCACCGTCAAAAGCCATCCATGCATAGAAACGAGGTTCACGACCCACATTCAGTTTGATAATGTCTTCCCGTGAAGAGATACCTGCTGACTCAAACCATTCAGAGGAAGGAGTAAAGTCAAGGTCTTTTTCAGGTAGTTTCCCGTTAGCTGTATAGAAATGTTCGAACGTATATAATGTAGGAGATACACCACTATAACCAGCATGCCATGTTCCATCCGATTTCTTCAGAATACGAAGCGGATAACGGGAATAAAAATCAAACTGATTGGATAATCCCCAGATAATTTCTTTGTTTCCTTCAGATTCACGTGTACTTACGGCATAGCGCATCTTCATTACGTTTTTCAGGAATTCTCTATTATCTTCCACGTCTGCTACTCCGGGAACAAAAGGTAAGTTCAGGGATTGTCGGGAGTAATATTCGTCGTCATCGTAAAGTTCACGGTCACCGGAAGTTGTAGCTAATGTAAGTGCTTCCTGACATGCGGCCAGTGCTCTTTCCCATTTGCTCTTGTCATAAGTATTGCTTACTAAAGCTTTACCGTAACCCGGAGTCTCGAAATTCTCATTCTGCCAGTTAGGATAGGGGAAACTTCCGTTCCATAAAGGAGATGCGGCATAAAGTAGTAAACGGGCTTTTACAGCTTTGGCTATAGTAGATGTGGCGCGTCCCCATTCATTGGTAACGGTGCGGTTGGCAGGAAGTACTTTGGCGGCTTCATCCAGCTGGTTCGCAATCCAGTCTACACAATAGTCAAAGTGAAAACGTCCATTATACTCTGACGTTGGGGTATCCATCGGGATGTACGAGTCTGTAATTGGGATGGGACCATATCTTCTTAAAGTAGCGAAGTGGTAATAAGCTACCAGGAATTGGCATTCGGCTCTCCATTGTTCCTTTTCTGCATCAGATGCAATGTCGCTTCCCGCATTTTCCAACTTTTGCAAAAACAGATAACATTGTCCTATATATTGGTAAGTAGTTCCCCATAGCCAGTCTTGGTTAGTGGATGATGCAGTGTTAAATGCATAGGCGCCCCAATAACCGTCTTTGTTCCATGAATAAGGTAATACATATTCGTCTGTCGTAGAGTTTATTTCCCCCAAATAGGCACTGGGTAAGTCTGTACTGACACCTCCATAACAGGAATAAAGAAATCCTAAAGCTCGGGTAGGGCTTGACATTGCGTCATCGATATTGGGTTGTTCGGGTGGAACAACGTCTAGATAATCACATGAGGTTAAGCCCAATGCAGTGATAATAACTGCTATACTTATATTTTGAAAGATGCGTGTTAGTTTCATATTTTTTCTCATAATAAATTAGAATTGAAGTTGAATTCCGACATTGACAGTCTTTTGCATAGGATAACTGTTCCAAGAAGACAGTTCAGGATCCCAAAGGTCAAACGGACTAAAGGTGAATAGATTGGCTGCGCTGACGAAAATACGTCCATAAGGTATTTTATATCCTACTTCTACATTCTTCAATCGGAGGAAAGAACCATTTCTCAACCAGTAACTACTGTTCACTGTATTGTTGGCAACGTCTGTTGCAAGTAGTCCCAAACGAGGATATTTTGCATCCCAATTCAGTTTTTCTTCTGACCAGTAATTATCGGCTATATATTTTAATACATTTCTGTTACCGACGGCTATTCCTTCTTGGAAAGGGTCAATACCGTTTGTCATGATAGAACGCAGGGCAGAGCCACTGAAGAAGACACCAAAATCAAACTTCTTGTAGTTGACAGTTCCGCCAAATCCGTATTGTAAGCGTGGGGTACTTCCATATTTGGAGATCATCGTCTGGTCATCCGAGTCAATGATACCATCACCGTTAAGGTCACGATATTTAATATCTCCGACCTTGGGTGTAGAACCCAAATTCTGGGCAGGGCTGTTATCTATTTCTTCTTGTGACTTGAATAAGCCTTCTGCTATGTAGCCGGTAATGCGTGAATAAGGTTTTCCGGTTTCTGACTTCCATATAGTCGGATATTCCGGTTCATCCACATAGACCATTTTATTTTTGTTGTAGGTGAAGTTTGCCTGTAGACTGACAGACAAATCTCTGGAGAAGTTATTGGCATAATTAATACTGAATTCCACTCCTTTATTATCCATTTTACCAATATTACTCCAAGGTTTGGCAATATGATAAGCCAGCGATTGTGGCCATGCTTCACGGTTCATGAAGATGTCATAACGCTTGTCGTAGAAATAATCGAAGGTAAATGTCCAGTTTCGGAACAATGTAAAATCAATACCGATATCGAGCTTTTTTACTTTTTCCCATCCCAAACCGGACATGGCGTAGTATGCCATCTGAGGACCTCCTAATTGGTAGTCCATATTTTGTCCGGAAGTCCATTTCAGATAAGACAGGTCGTTGTTTGTAATCTTGTCTATATACAGGTAATAACTTCCGCCGGCTGTTGCCAGATCGTCGCTACCTACAAGACCGTAGGAACCTCTGATTTTGAGATTGTCCACTACATTTTTCATTGGTTCGAAGAAAGCTTCATTGCTTATCACCCATCCTAAAGACACGGCAGGGAAGAATCCGAAACGGTCTTCTTTGGCCAGACGTTCGGTCCCGTTGTAACCGAAGTTAAACTCAAACAGATAGCGTTGTCCGTAATCATAAGTAAGACGTCCGGAAAGGCCTTGATTACGGTTGGGTAACACATCGCTTCTGTATTCGCGTTGTTTGTAGAGTAACATGGCACCTACATTATGCAGACCGAATTGACGGGCATAGTTTAGGTTGAACTGTAATTCAAATGTTTGGTCGGAAGACTTTCCGATAGCCGACTGACTGATATAATCGCTGCCATTCGAATTTAGCAGTTCCAATTCATAATTCGTATTTTCCAGGTCGGTTTCATCGTAGCTTCCGCTTTTTATGCGATAATAATAAGGAGCAATGCTACGATCAAAGTAAGAACTTGACCAGGTTTTGAAATTTACAAAAGCATTAATTTTAAGCCCTTTAGTGATAAAATCCAAATCCTGATCTATCTTGATAACTGTGTTAAGTGTATTTTCGTTCGTTTCGGCAAATGATGTCATCATCCTGGCATAGGGGTTCGTGTATAAGGTACTTCCTGAGATGATGTTGTTGCCGTACATGATACGCCCGTCTTGACTTGGATAAGTAACCGGAAATTCTATGGGGGTAGTAGTCAGAATCTGTTTGAACAAATCCTCGCTTGATACATTCGGGCTTTTTTTCTGACGGATCTGAGCGTTCATATTCATTTTGATTGTCGTCGTCGGCGTCAGTTTATAAGCAATATTATTCTGGAAGGTATAGTTCATTATATTAATATTGTTGTTCCATGAATATGCTTTCCCTGTGTTCAGCAAGCCTGAATCATGGCTGACATCCAAACTCATGTAATATTTAACTTTAGAACCACCACCGGAAATGTTGACGTTGGCACGTTGGCGCATACTCATGTTTTTAAACAATACGTCTTGCCAGTTTACATCGGGGTATAGGTATGGGTTGACTCCGGATGCCGTACGTTCCATGTCTGTAGCACTGTATTTGGGTGTAGCGGAAGAGTTTCTGGCTAATGAAGCTTTATTATACATATCCATATAAGTAGCTCCGTCCACAAATTCCGGGAACTTGTCTAAGTAGTTGAAAGAATTTTCTGCTGTAACGTTGATGGATGTTTTACTATTGTATTCTCCGCCTTTAGTTGTGACGATCATTACACCGTTAGCTCCGCGTGAACCATAGATAGCGGTGGCAGATGCATCTTTAAGGATAGAGAAACTTTCAATATTCTCGGCCGGCACATAATTAAGGTCACCGGATGATATTTCTACATCATCCAGTAAAATCAGAGGAGTTGCTCGTCCACCGAAAGTACCGATACCGCGAATGTAAAATTCGGCACCGGAGCCAGGCTCTCCGGAATTTGTTTTTGCGATGACACCCGCCAACTTTCCGGCAAATGAATTGGATAAAGTAGATGACGGCAGCTTGAGGCTGGCACCTTTTATACTTGTGATAGCTCCTGTTACGCTGACCTTCTTTTGGGTACCGGAACCGACTACGACAACTTCATTCAAGGTATGATCGTCTCCTTCCAGTACAATTTTGATATTCCCTAGATCTTCTACAGGAACTTCGCGAGTTTTATATCCGATGTAAGTTACGACAAGGATCGTCTTATTGTCGGGTATGGAAAGACTAAAATTACCATCAATATCCGAGATTGTACCGGTGTTCTTGTCACCTTTAATCGTGATGTTAGCTCCAATGATGGGGCTATCGTCCACTGCGTCTATAATAGTACCGGTTACAGTACGTTTTTTCTTTTGTTGGGTGTTATTCGTTTTTTGTACGTTAAGAATAACCTCTTTGTTTTTTACGATATAGCTAATACCGCTGTCTTTGAAAACTTCATCCAGAATCTCGTCAATAGGACCATTACAATTAATGTCTTTCCGTTGTTTGTCTTCGAGATCTGCTGCGTTGTAGAAAAACGTGTAGTCGCTGTTTTTTTCTATAAGCTGGATAGCTTGCATAATAGTGATTGATTGCCCCTTGATAGATATGTGTCCCTGAGCTCCAAGAGCGGACAAGGGGTAAAAGAGCAAAACGAGTGCGATATGCTTCAGATATCGCCTCCGGTAACAACTGTGATTTTTTTTCATGATTTAACTTGTTGTGAGGTTAAATATTGGGTTAATTATTAGAAATATGGTTAATTATATATTACTATTTTACTATTCTGTTTTTTGTATGTGAGGTTAAGGCTGAAACAAAGCTTCTCTATTACGTCATCCAATGTTTCATCATAACGGATGCTACCTGTGAATGAAGATTGTTTAGTAAACTTTCCTTCTAGAATTATATTTGATTGGTATATTTGATTTACAATTGAAATGAGCTGGGGTAATGGGGTTTCTTTGAAGTTGTATCTTCCGTCCTTCCAATTGATATCCATTACATTCTCAACTAATGTTTGTGCATTGTTTGGATTATACATTACCTTTTGCGATGGAGACATGATAATTTTCTCTCCTGTAGATTCTACATTAAATTCTATTTTACCATGAAACAGCGTGATTTCATTTTTTTCAGCATTAGTTTGCTTGATTTGAAAACAGGTTCCCTTTACTTCTATAAAAGCTTTATTAATATGTACTTGGAAGAAACTGCCTTCATGTTTATATACTTCAAAAAATGAGTTGCCTTCTAGCCATACTTCTCTTTTTTTGTTAAAGGCTTTTGTGTATTTAATGGAACTACCTGATTCCATCCATACTTTTGTACTGTCCGGTAAAACGTGCATTTGGTTTTGTTGTGCTATCACCATTATAAATTCGTCGTTAATATTATCTCTGACTGAATTCATCCAAAATCCTCCTATTGTTAGTAAAAGAGCGAGTGAAGCTACGGCAAAATACCATCTTAGTTCTGTTAGAACTAAGATAAAAAAATGACTTTTTGAAAAAAAAACTTCTTTTTGGTTAGTGGTTAATTTATTGAATATTAGCTCATTGTGATTTTAATGATAGTTTTTCTATTTTTTTTATCGAAGGGATGTGGGGGTAGACTTAACTCAAGTGTATTTATAATATACGAGTAATAATAAATAGAATAATAACAAAGTAAGATAGGATGGATAAAGATACAAAGATGAGTTTGATTAAAGATTTGCTGGCAGGACGGCTGACTAAAAAGCAGCGGAGAAGCTATGCTGACCTGGAATCAGTGGATAGAGAACTTAAAATACAATGGAATGAATCAGAAAATAAAGCTATAGATTTTAAAATAAAAGAACAGATATGGGAAAGAGTAAAAGCAAGATGTGTAGATAGGAAAAGAAACAAAGTTCTAACAGAACTTAGTTGAATTTAATAATTAGAATAGATTTTGAAGACATTATTAAAGGAAAAAAGGTAACTTTATTATAAATAAAAATCAAAAAAAATGTTGTGGTTAATGGTTATTTCTTTATTTTTGTAACACAATTGAAAAGAGATGGAGGAGACAATAATTCTGGAAAAGGTAAAAGCGGGAGATGCGGCTGCATTTTCTTTGCTGTATGACCTTTATTGGCTGAAGGTTTATAACTTTGCACGACTTTATGTCACTTCATCTTCCGTGATTTCAGAAGTAGTTCAGGATGTTTTTGTGAAAGTTTGGGAGTCCAAAGAGTTTCTTGATATTACCAAGAATTTTGATGGGTTGCTTTTTATGATTACCCGTAATATTATATTCAATTATTCGCGTAGACATTTTAATGAGCTGAATTTTAAAATGACAGTTCTGAAAGGACTTGAAAATTCTTATGATATAGAAGAGGAATTGGATGCTGCTGATTTGAAGAACTATATTGATAAATTGATTTCGCAACTTCCGGCCAGACGGCAGCAGATCTTTAGAATGAGCCGCGAAGAGCATCTATCTAATCGGGAAATCGCGGAACGTTGTGCAGTCAGTGAAAAAGCAATAGAACGGCAGATTACCTTAGCATTGAAGTTCATCAAAGAGAACCTTCCTTTATTTGTTGTATTTATGGGATAAAGACTCAAACGTATTCATGCTCATGCTTGAGCCTGAATACGTTTAATTGCCTATATGGTGTTTTTTATTTTTTCAGTTTAAAGAAAGGGTTCTTGCTAATCTTGACATCCGAAGGTTTCATATTTTCAATTTTAACAGTACGTCCTAATACATCCCCTTCAATCTTATTGTTTGAAATAACCACAGATTTACATGCTTCCAGCGTAATACCTTCTTTACGATAGTGATAAGGCTGGTAAGTCGTATCACGTATGAGTGTATTGGAGGAGAAGGTGAGTCCGTCTACCGACCGTGCGAAGAGAATCGGATAATCAAATAGGTGGAAGGTATTATCCACAATGCGGATATTGCGATGATAGGGGTACTTCTGTTCCGATGTCGGAATTTCCGGATCAATGCTGATCACGGCTTCACAGAACTGATAAATCGAAGAATTGCAAGGATAACGGAAATCATTGTTACGTATCAGCACGTCTCTGACAGCTCCTGACTCGTACCATGCATTTGCGTCTCCGGCAATCAGAATGGCAGAGCCGCTGGATTCGAATACATTGTTCTCAATAATAACCTTGCCGGGAGTAGATACAAGCAGACCACGTGCCCGGCAACTTCCGAAATGGCAGTTGCGTATTTCTGCATCAGGTGTGCAGGTCAGATTCTCTATTACATATCCGGCTTCCACTCCGGCTGGAAGTGGTGCTGATAATTCGATGATAAATTCAGCTTTATTTAGTGCTTCAAATTTATTCATTTTACCAGTAGCTACGGTACGCATGGTTTTATGCTCTATAAATCCGATTGTTTCGTCCGGACGTCCCCATTCCATCCCTTCACTCATGTCCTGCATGAATTTGCATTTGATACGGGTAGGAGAAAGAACTTCCATAATACGGGAACATGTTCCATGGATGTTAATAGGATCATCCATCAATCCTGCCCAACTGCAGTTCTCAATCTTGAGTAATCCGCTGCATCCCATGAAGTGGAAACCGTCGTCATGTCCGCTCAGCACACGTTTCTTGGAAGTGTTAGGGATGATATGTACATCATTGAAAGATATATTCTTGCTATACTGTGACAGAATTCCCAGTCCGCAGGTATGGAATAGTTTTACGTTTTCTAGTTTTGTGTCCATGCTGTGGTAAATGAAGATACCGGCGTGGTCTCTGGTGCTGTGTCGTAACACAAGGACCGTACCCGGCGCAGGGAAGAATTTATCAGCCTCCTTTTTAGGATCGGATAAGCGTATTAATCCAGGTTTTACTTCTGTTGCATCGTATGAGCGCCAGCCTAAGTTGTCACCTGTATTTGGCAGGACGAGATGGGTGTCGGGATCAAACTGCATGATCGCCCAAAGACTGCTTTTCCATCCTTCACCGACAAAAGTCAGTCGTTTGTTTTCTATGATATAAGGATATTGGTGGGAGTCGATTTCGATCTCAAGGTATCCGGAGGTAGATTGAGTGACAATACCTTGCGCAGTTAATGGGATTTCCCAATCGACGGAGAAGTTCTTTAAGGTAATGTTCCGGCAATGATCCAAAGTGAATGGCTGCATCCGGCCATGCATAATAAACTCAGAACCATTACCGTCAATCGTCAGATCATTGATCTGCTCCAATAGCACGGCGAGAATTTTGGGATTAACATCGTAGGTGTTCGTTTCGTGATAATCTTTTTCGATAGCATGTTGTGCCCAGAAGTCATATCTTCCTTTTGGAAAGACAAGTGTGGAACCTGGATATTGCTTGCAAGCATCGATTGCCTTTTGTATAAATGGCACTGCGTTGATACGGCTGTCGGGTTTCAAACCGAAATCGGATACGGAAATAATCTTGCTTGCCGAAATGCTGTTTGCACAAAGTAAAAGTGCAGATAGTAAGCATGTCTTTAATGATAGGAATGTTCTCATGTGTTTTTATAGTTTAATTGGGGTAAATAGGTAAAATCTAATGTTTGTGTTTTTCCCAGACACCTCTGGTGAAATCCGGTATTTCTACAGGAATACTTCCGTTCAATACCGACTTCTCGCTTAATTCGGTGATACACGACCATTCGGCTGCATCATAAACGTCCATGTCAAGGGGCAGTCCGTTGCGCAGGCAATATATTAACCGATAATCCATTACATAGTTCATTTCGTTCGGTAATCCTTTACGATGTGCTTCCTCGCCGATGGTGGCGCTAAAAGGGTGTTTATAGAGAGTTAATACTTGTTCAAGTGCTTCGCCTTCAAGCGGAGTATCTTCATGAGAATCCAGGGCAATGCATGGTACCGGATATTTTTGTGCAAAGCCGAGTGTGCCGCATACTGTTTGCAGGCGACTGTAAGGGCGGGGAGTCGAAACATTATACTGAAGCATGATCGTTTTCCCTTTGGCGGTATGGATAAGCGTGGTGTTGACATCTCCCAGTTTATACTTTTGACGGGCTTCCGGTGAGTTCTCTCCGAATCTTTTCCGCGCATACTCGCTCATGCCGGCCTGATGGGTGGACATGGATACGAGATATTCCATCCTGTCATTGCGGTGGATGTCGAGGATTTGACAGGCAGGCCCTAGTCCGTGGGTGGGGTAGGGATTGCCTGTATGTTCGATACTGTATCTTTTTCCCCAGTGATTGTGGTAACCGCCTTCGCTCTCTTCGGCAAAATACATGGAACGGAGATCGTGAATATATGCTCCTTCTACATGCATTATTTCTCCGAGTACACCTTGACGTGCCATTTCGAGAGTAGTCAGGGCAAAAGGGTCATAACAGCAATTTTCCAGCATGATACAGTGGCGTCTTGTCTTTTCTGCTGTATCGACCAGTTGCCAGCATTCGGCTATATTCATGGCGGCAGGAACTTCGATAGCTACATGTTTGCCGCATTCCATTGCATAGGTTGCCATTTGGGTGTGAGTGAGCCAGTCTGTACAGATAAAAATTAAATCCAGATCGTTGCATTCACACATCTTTCGCCAGCCGCCTGGTCCGGTATATCCCGTGGCTTCGGGGTGCTTTGCTTCTTTGAGTATGAGTTGGGCTTTGTTCAAGTTACCTTCCCTGATTTCGCTGAGAGCTTTGATTTCGGTTCCTTCTATTTGCAGATAACGTTGCAGGGTGAGTAGCCCTCGATTCCCCAATCCTATGATTCCGATGCGGACAATTGGGATAGGGGGGTGTGCCAATTGCAGTACGTGTGATTGCGTTGGAGAATCTTCCATGTTCTTAGAGGTTTAAAGTTATACAAAAAAAGAGAATCTAATTTCTCAGATTCTCTTTGAAGAGCGGAAGACGGGGCTCAAACCCGCGACCCTCAGCTTGGAAGGCTAATGCTCTATCAACTGAGCTACTTCCGCAATTTTTGTGGGCAAAGATGGATTCGAACCACCGAAGGCGTAAGCCAGCAGATTTACAGTCTGCCCCATTTGGCCACTCTGGTATTTGCCCTTTTGTGCTTTTGAGGAGGTTTGTTTCTCAATTGCGGTGCAAAGATACAACTATTTATTTAAACTCCAAACAAAATCGATCATTTTTATTGCAGAAATTGCACATTCATCTCCTTTGTTACCCAGTTTGCCACCGGCACGATCCTCTGCTTGCTCCATTGTATTGGTGGTAATTAATCCGTAAATGACTGGTATGTCGCCAGTTGCGTTTAATTCGGTAATTCCTTGAGTTGCTCCCATACAAACATAATCAAAATGTGGAGTATCTCCTTTAATTACGCAACCAATTGCAATAATTGCATCCACATCGCAATTTTCCATCATTTGATTGGCGCCGAAAGTTAGTTCGAAACTTCCCGGTACAGTTTTCACCAGAATATTTTCGTCTTTCACTCCATGTTTTTTTAATGTATTGACTGCGCCGTTCAGTAAGGCTCCGGTAATATTGAAATTCCATTCGGATACGACGATGCCGAATTTCATGTTTTCAGCGTTTGGTACAGAGTTGAAATCGTATTCGGATAAGTTATGGTATGCTGTTGCCATAATTGTAGTAATTAAAGTGGGTTATAAATACATGATTTTAAAAAGGCACGGATTACACGGATTTCACGGTAGCTTCGCATAATTGCATTAGTACATATTGTGCGTACTAAAAACCGTGAAATCCGTGTAATCCGTGCCTAACCTTCTATTATATATAATAAGGTATATTATTTCTTCATCAATTTAGCCTGTTCGATGTACTTGTCGATGTCCATAGCCTGGTAAGACTGGAAGTATTTGTCCTTGATCTTAGTGTAGGCATTAACGGCATCATCATACTTTCCTTGTTTCACCAGGATTTCACCGGCTTGCATCAGGAAGATAGGGCTTAATGAGTTATTGTCAGCTTTGTCTGCTGCAGAGAGCAGGGTAGAAGCGGCTTTGTCCAGCTGACCCAGTTGTGCGTAGCAGTTTCCTGTTGCGCCGAGGATAGCGGGAGCTACCATCTGGTCGCCTCCGTTGAAGCCGTCGAGCATCTTTACTGCTTCGTCATATTTACCCAGTTGTGCGTAGCAGATTCCTGCATATGCTTTTGCCAGATTAGCGGCTTTTGTTCCGCTATATTCGTCGGCAACTTTGAGGAAACCTACATAACCAATACTATCACCGTTCAGTGCTTGTTCATAAGCATCTTGTTCAAAGTATTCCTGTCCTTTGAAAAGAGCAGCCTGTGCCTTTTCTTCACGTGGCTCAGCATAGAGGTTCTTGTACATGATAAAACCTGCTACGATGATAATCACGGCTACAACACCGCCGATGATTGCGTTTTTGTACTTAACAAGAAATGCTTCCGATTGTGTCAGTGCATCTTCTACGTTCAGATGTTCGTTCTGATTCTTTTGTTCTGCCATTTTTATATGATTCTTTTTGTTATTATTCATCGTTTGATAATTCGACTCGCAAAAGTAGTTTTTTTATATCTACAAACGAAATTTAGAGGCATCTTTTTTTGTTTTACGCTCGAAAACCTCGAAAAACTTGCTACTTTTGTGAACAAATTAACGCGTATACAATGATACTGAAACGGATATCCATATTAAACTATAAGAATCTGGAACAGGTAGAGATCGGATTCTCCGCCAAACTGAATTGTTTCTTCGGACAGAACGGGATGGGAAAGACGAATCTGCTGGATGCAGTGTACTTTTTATCTTTCTGCAAGAGTTCGGGTAATCCGATTGATTCGCAGAACATTCGGCACGAACAGGATTTCTTTGTTATTCAGGGCTTTTATGAGGCGGAAGATGGCACACCAGAGGAGATTTACTGCGGAATGAAGCGTCGTTCGAAAAAGCAATTCAAACGGAATAAAAAGGAGTATAGCCGCTTTTCCGATCATATCGGCTTTCTGCCGTTAGTGATGGTTTCGCCTGCCGATTCGGAGTTGATAGCCGGAGGAAGTGACGAACGGCGCCGCTTTATGGACGTCGTGATCTCTCAGTATGATAAGGAATATCTGGAAGCATTGATACGCTATAATAAGGCATTGGCACAGCGTAATACCTTATTAAAAAGTGAATTTCCGGTAGAAGAGGAATTGTTCCTGGTTTGGGAGGAGATGATGGCGCAAGCGGGTGAAATTGTTTTTCGCAAGCGGGAGGCGTTTATCGAAGAGTTTATTCCTATTTTCCAGTCGTTTTATTCTTTTATTTCCCAGGATAAAGAACAGGTGGGGCTGTCTTATGATTCGCATGCACGGGATGCTTCTTTACTGGAAGTTCTGAAGCAAAGCCGGGAACGGGATAAGATTATGGGATTCTCTTTGCGGGGAATTCATAAAGATGAACTGAATATGCTGTTGGGCGACTTTCCGATCAAGAAGGAAGGTTCGCAGGGACAGAATAAAACGTATCTGGTAGCGTTGAAGCTGGCACAGTTCGACTTCTTGAAACGTACGGGGCAGACCGTCCCTTTATTGCTGTTGGATGATATTTTTGATAAACTGGATGCTTCGCGGGTAGAGCAGATTGTCAAGCTGGTGGCTGGTGATAACTTCGGACAGATATTTATTACGGATACTAACCGTGAACATCTGGATCGTATTCTGCAGAAGGTAGGCAGCGATTATAAAGTATTTCGCGTAGATCAGGGTGTAATTAATGAAATGGGAGCTGAACAATGAAACGTAACGATGCCGAGCAGATAGGAAAACTGATTCAGCAATACCTGCGTCAGGAGAGTCTGGAGTCTCCTCTCAATGAGCAGCGGTTGCTGGATGCCTGGCCGCAGGTGTTGGGACCGGCGGCAAGCTATACCAGTAATCTCTATATCCGTAACCAGACGCTGTATGTACATCTCACTTCCGCCGCCCTTCGTCAGGAACTGATGATGGGACGGGAACTTTTGGTGCGTACTCTGAATCAGAGAGTAGGGGCTACGGTTATCACAAACATTATTTTTCGTTGAGGAAAGGAATTCTGTCTGTCACTTTCATCCCCAGCTTTTGGAGCGTCTCATTTGCCCGGTCATAGTAGAACGGAGTTTCCAGATATTGGTTGTTGTGGGCATCCACTCCGATAATGGCAGTGCAGCCTTCGTGCGCTGCTATTTCCCAAAAATCAGGGTGGGGAATGGTTGTTATTCCATGTTCGTCGTTGTAATCTTCGTAGCCTATATTATATTCCAGGGGCAGGTTCAGGCGGGCGGCCGTTCGGCAGATATGTCTGCTGACAAGTTTACAATGACGGTCAAATTCAGGATATGAACGCATGAACAGGTCGGGATGTGCCAGATAGGCAAACAAACCGCTTTCCATACCTTCAATCGCACTCTCTTCATAAAGTTCAAGCATATCTAACGTATGGGTATTTCGCCCGAAATAAGGAAACTTCTCATCTGTATGGAAATGGTGGTTGCCGAAGATGATGTAATCCAGCTGATACTCCTTGATAACTCCTTTCAGCCAGGGAATATACTCCGGAAAATATTCACATTCCAAGCCGATTTTAATGCTGATCTGATCTTTATATTTCTTTTGTAGCGAGCGGAGGCTTTCTACATACTCCGGCAGTTCTTCGGGAATCATCCGGATGTCGGATACATAATCGGTATGGTATTTCCATGGAGTGTGGTCAGAGAAACCAAGTTCCTGATAGCCGCCTTTGATGGCACTTAAAACAAATTCTTCGTCACTCCCTGTCGCATGGAGGCAGCGGGTGGTGTGGGTGTGATAATTCGTCCTCATTACTTGTTATAATTATGTCCATGCAGATGTCGAATGCTTCTGCCGGAACTTCTTCTACTATTTGAAATGGGAAGCAGATGCCTGCTTTATAAGCTGCGGGGATACGTGGCAGCAAACGGTCATAATAGCCTTTTCCCCTCCCCAGCCGGTTTCCTTTCCGGTCGAAAGCTACACCGGGAACGGCAATAAAGTCTATGTCTGCATAGTCCGTAAATGTTTCTCCAACAGGCTCTTCAATACCGTAAGTGCCGGTTGCCATATCCTCGGGACCGGTATAGAGGCGTAATTCCAATTCATCACCGACAACTACCGGAAGCAATATCCGTTTCTCATTGCTCCATTTCCGGATAAACGCATGCGTGTCTACTTCATCTTTGAGCGAATGGTAGAGCAATACAGTAGTTGCCGCCCTGAAAGCCGGGTGGGCTTCGAGGGCGGCAAGTATTTTAGCTGATTGAAGCTTCTGCAAAGTCGAAGATGCGTGTCGGATCTTCAGTGATGCCATAAGCTTGCGCAGTTCTTTTTTTCTTTCCATCTTTATTATCTTTCGTCACTTCCTCTTCTGTCTCGGCGGGTGCTTTTGGGAAAGCTTCTCCCTTTTCGAGCAGTTCTATACCTTGTTGTACTGTAGCATCCGATTTATTGAAGTATTTCAGATAAGCTTCCAGTCCCAGCATATTATAGATAATGTTGCCGTATATATTCGCTTCCAGTCGTTTATACGATTTCTGGATCAGAATATTCCTTCTCTTTACACCTTTCGAGTCGGCAAAGCGGATGAACTGCTCTACCAAACCTTGGTGACGAAGATAATTCAGCAGGTCTTCTTCCGTTTCATACTGGCTCAGTTTCTTCCGGTTATTGTCCGTGTACTGGAAAGTAAACTGAAGAGTTAGTCCGCGGTTGATTACTGATGAGAGATAAGAAGTGACTCCGGTAGTATCTTGTGGTACAAATACGTCCGGCATGATACCGCCACCACCATAAACAGTGCGTCCCAGGCTGGTGAGATAGCGTTCGTTTTCGTTCAGCTTGATGCTGTCGCGTGAGAAGAACTCACCGTGTTCGTAGCGGTTGTATATGTCTAGTTCATAATTCTTGTCTTTACCACTTTCGTAAGGACGTTGGATGCAACGCCCTGAAGGAGTATAATAGCGGGCGATAGTCAGGCGGATAGCAGAGCCGTCGCTGAAGTCAATCGGTTGTTGTACCAGTCCTTTTCCGAAGGAACGGCGTCCTACCACTGTACCGCGATCATTATCCTGAATTGCTCCGGTAAAGATTTCGCTGGCAGAAGCAGAACCCTCGTCAATCAATACAACGAGTGGCATTTTCTGGCAACTGCCCGTACCGTTGGCAAATTCTTCCGCACGGGGATATTTACGTCCTTGTGTATATACAATCAGTTTACCTTCGGGCAGGAATTCATTCACCATGCGGATGGCAGCTTCCATGTATCCTCCTGTATTGCCGCGAAGGTCAATAATCAGTCCTTTACATTTCTTATGATTGAGCTGAGCCAAGGCGTTAAGCAATTCTACGTGGCTTGTCCGTCCGAATTTGCTGACTTTTACATAACCGATATCATCGTTCAGCATATAGGCAGCGTCTACTGTATTTTGAGGAATGTCTCCGCGGGTGATGGTAAAGTCCAGCAATTTCGGTTCTCCTACGCGTTTGACACCCAGTTTCACCTGCGATCCCTTAGGACCTTTCAGTGTGCGCATGGCTAGTTCGTTGTTCAGCTTTTTGCCTACAAATAAACTGTCGTCTACATTAACGATGCGGTCGCCCGCCATGAGTCCCACTTTTTCAGATGGGCCTCCCTGGATAACGGCATTCACATGAATCGTATCATTCTGTATCGTAAACTGGATACCGATTCCGCTGAAACTGCCTTCCAGTTCCGAATTGACTTCTTCGAGATTCTGTGCAGGGATGTAAGTGGAGTGCGGGTCCAGTTCTGCCAGGATCTGTGGCATAGCCTTCTCCACGAGGTCGGTCATGTTTACGGTGTCTACATATTGATCATCTACGATTCTCAACAGCGCATTCAGCTTGTTGGAAGAACCGTTGATGATACCCAGACGGTTGCCGGCGAAGTGCTTGGCATAAAATGTACCGATAAGAATACCGGCCACCACGCTGATAGCTATGATGATAGGCGTAAAACGTGAAGAGTTTCTTGTACTCATGTCTATTCCTTTTTTTTAAAACGTTCGTTTTATTATTTGTTTGGAGAAGAATCTTCGTTCATTTCTGTATAGATAACTTCGATTCCTGCCCGTTTTAATAGTTCTATTCCATCTTCGAGGCGGTAATGTTCGGAGTAGACTACCCGTTTGATTCCTGCCTGTATGATTAACTTTGCACATTCGATACAAGGTGAGGCGGTGACGTACATCGTGGCACCGTCGCTGCTGTTGTTCGAGCGTGCTATCTTGGTGATAGCGTTTGCTTCCGCATGGAGAACATAAGGTTTTGTCAGGTTATTCTCGTCCTCGCATACGTTTTCGAAGCCCGAAGGAGTACCATTGTATCCGTCGGAGATAATCATTTTGTCTTTGACGATCAACGCTCCTACCTTACGGCGCTGGCAATAAGAGTTTTCCGCCCAAATGCTTGCCATACGTATGTAACGTTTGTCCAGTTCCAATTGTTTCTTTTCCGTGTCCATGAGAGTGTCTTTTATTTTACAACGTGAAAAACTAAAGAAAGTGTCTGCTGGCTACCGGAAGGTTTATAGTAAAGGTATAGATTTCGCTCATCTCCTCCGTAAGAGGTTGCGTTGTTCAGCCCTTCTATAAAATTCTTTGCTAATATATCTGATGATTCATTACCTCCTTGGATAGATGCATTGAATTGGTTGTCCTTTCCATTGGCGGACCATGATCCAGTGAAAGTAGAGGTTATCACTGTGCCACTTAAGGTCCCGATGATGATATTGCTTTCTTCCATTCCATTAAAGGTAATTACATACCTACCTGTTTCGTCAAGCAATTTCATGCTTTGTTCGCGGGCTTTGTTGTCGTTTCCCCAAAAATTAAACATTTGATGGCTATCTTTGACTGTGATATAAGTCAGTTTCCATGTCTTGCCGGTGAAGATGCCGGCTACATCATCCGTATCATTACATCCGGAAAACATCGGAAGCAATAACAGCAATCCTAATACTTTAAGTATCAATCTCTTCTTCATGTCCAATTCTCTCCTTTTTTAATTGTATTGTTTCTTTATGCCGTTTCGGATCAGCAATGCGTCAATGGTAGGCTCCTGCCCGCGGAAGCGCTTGTAGAGCAACATCGGGTGTTCTGTACCTCCTTTCGACAGGATATTGTTGCGGAACGAATCTGCTACTTCACGGTTGAAGATTCCTTGCTGTTTGAACAGTGAGAATGCATCCGCATCCAGCACTTCTGCCCATTTATAACTGTAATATCCTGCGGAATATCCTCCGGCAAAGATATGGGAGAATTGTGTACTCATGCAGGCTTCTTTGACTATCGGCAATACTTGTGCGTCTTTCCAGGCTTCCTGTTCATAGGCTTTTACATCGCCCTCGAAAGGAGTGTTGCGGGTGTACCATGCCATATCGAGCAGCCCGAAGCTCACTTGTCTCAGGCAGGCATAGGCTGCATTGAAATTCGAAGCATCCACGAGTCTCTGTATCAGTTCGTCCGGAAGCACTTCTCCGGTTTCATAATGACGGGCAAAGGTATTAAGAAATTCTTTCTCGATGGCAAAGTTTTCCATGATCTGTGAAGGAAGTTCCACAAAGTCCCAATATACGTTTGTTCCGCTTAGGCTCTGATAGGTTGAGTTGGCAAACATGCCATGCAGGCTGTGCCCGAACTCATGCAGGAATGTCTCCACTTCGTTGAAAGTCAGCAAAGCAGGTTTGCTTTCGGTTGGCTTGGTGAAGTTCATCACTACAGATATATGCGGTCGGCTGTCTTCACCGGTTACGGGATCTATCCATTGTTCCTTGTAGCTGGTCATCCAGGCTCCGGCGCGTTTTCCGGGACGGGGATGGAAGTCAGTGTACAGTACGGACAGGAACTTACCGTCTTTGTCGAATACCTCGTAGGCTTCAACATCTTTGTGATAAACCGGGATTTCCGTATTTTTCCGGAAAGTGATTCCGTAGAGTCTTTCTGCCAGTCCGAATACTCCTTTTTTTACTTGTTCCAGTTCGAAGTAAGGACGGAGCATTTCTTCATTGATATTGAATTTCTTGTTTTTCAGCTTATTGGAATAGTAGCTCCAGTCCCAGGGCATGACAATGAAGTCATCACCTTGTTCCTCACGTGCCAGTTCCTGTACTTCGAGATATTCTTTCTGTGCGGTGGGAGTGTAGGCTTCCAATAGTTGGTTGAGCAGCTTATATACGGCATCGCTGTTTTCAGCCATTCGTTTTTTGAGGGTATATTCCGCATAATCTTTATATCCTAGTAGCTGGGCTATTTTCATGCGTGTATTAACCAGCTTCTTTACGATTTCGATATTGTTGAATTCGTTATCGTGTGTACACTTTGTATTATATGCGATGTAGAGCTTATGGCGCAACTCGCGGTTGTCGGCATAAGTCATGAAAGGCACATAACTTGGAGCGTGCAGGGTGAAAGCCCATCCTTCTTTATCCTCACTTCTGGCTGTTTCGGCAGCAGCTTCTACGATGATTTCCGGCAGTCCGGCAATGCTGGCTTTGTCTGTCAGAAGCATTTGATACCTGTTTGTCTCCTTCAGGTTGTTTTCGCTGAAGTCGAGTGTCAGTTTGCTCAGTTCGTTGGTCAGTTGTCGGTATTGTTCACGGGCTTCTCCTTCGAGGTTGGCACCGTGGCGTACAAAACTGTCGTATATATCGTCTAGCAGGCGATTCTGTTCCTGGGTCAGTTGCAGAGATTGTTTTTGTCCGTACACTTCTTTCACGCGGGCAAACAACTTCTCATTCAGTGTGATGTTGTTGCTGTGTTCGCTGAGTAGTGGCATGATTTTCTGAGCCAATGCCTGTAAGTCGTCATTGGTTTCAGCACTAAGCATATTGCCGAATACGGCAGTTACTTTGTCCAGCAGCCTTCCGGATTGTTCGTAGGCTTCTATTGTATTTGTAAATGTCGCCTTCTCCGGGTTTTGTATGATCGCATCAAGTTCCGCATTCTGTTGTTTGATTCCTTCGAGGATGGCAGGCTCATAATGCTCTGTCTTGATCCGGTCAAAGGGCACAGTCCCATGCGGTGTCTGATACTGACCGAAGAAAGGATTCTGAGCGTTCAGTATATTGTTCATGGTGTAAACTAGTATCAATGTTATTAATAATCTCTTCATAATTCTCTTCATAGAAGTACAAAACTACTAAAATTGTAGGTTATACCACGGATAATACCTTGCTTTTTAACAATATATAAAATGAAGACAAAAAAACCGCTACGGTTTTCCGCAGCGGTTTCCTATATGTTTAGATTTCTAATTAAGCGTTAACTGATGCCATGTGAGCGATCAAGTCAAGAACTTTGTTAGAGTAACCGATTTCGTTGTCATACCAAGATACAACTTTTACGAAAGTGTCAGTCAAAGCGATACCAGCTTTAGCATCGAAGATAGAAGTACGAGCGTCACCCAAGAAGTCAGAAGAAACTACTGCATCTTCAGTGTAACCCAGGATACCCTTCAATTCGCCTTCAGAAGCTTCTTTCATAGCAGCGCAGATTTCAGCGTAAGTAGCCGGTTTAGCCAAGTTAACAGTCAAGTCAACTACAGAAACGTCCAAAGTAGGAACGCGCATAGACATACCAGTCAATTTACCGTTCAAAGCCGGGATTACTTTACCTACAGCTTTAGCAGCACCAGTAGAAGAAGGGATGATGTTGCCAGAAGCAGCACGACCACCTCTCCAGTCTTTCATAGAAGGACCGTCAACTGTTTTCTGAGTAGCAGTTGTAGAGTGAACTGTAGTCATCAAACCGTCAAGGATACCGAACTTGTCGTTCAATACTTTAGCGATAGGAGCCAGACAGTTAGTAGTACAAGAAGCGTTAGAAACGAACTGAGTACCTTTCACGTATGTTTTTTCGTTTACACCGCAAACGAACATCGGAGTGTCATCTTTAGAAGGAGCTGACATTACAACATATTTTGCACCAGCTTCGATATGAGCCTGAGCTTTGTCTTTGCTCAAGAACAAACCTGTAGATTCAACAACGTATTCAGCACCTACAGCATCCCATTTCAAGTCAGCCGGGTTTCTTTCTGCAGTGATGCGGATAGCCTGACCGTTAACGATCAATTTGCTGTTTTCAACATCTGCTTCGATAGTACCGTCGAATTGACCGTGCATTGTGTCATACTTCAGCATGTAAGCCAAGTAGTCTACCGGGCAAAGGTCGTTGATACCTACGATTTGAATATCGTTTCTTTTCATTGCAGCGCGGAAAACGAAACGTCCGATACGTCCGAATCCATTAATACCTACTTTAATCATTTTGTTTAAACTTTTAAGGGTTTTATAATATTTGTTCAAATATCTCTCAGCTCGCGCATTTGTTTTATTTTCAAATGCGGTGCAAAATTACAAAAATGTTTTTATATTCGCATATTAAATTCACATTAAATATTGAAAAAAGATGGGAAAGAGCACATTTTTACAAGACTTTAAGGCGTTTGCCATGAAAGGGAACGTCATTGACATGGCTGTCGGTGTAGTTATCGGCGGCGCGTTTGGGAAGATCGTATCGTCACTGGTGGCGAATGTTATTATGCCCCCAATAGGCTTATTGGTTGGTGGTGTGAACTTTACAGATCTGAAATGGGTAATGAAAGCGGCTGAAGTTGGAGCAGACGGTAAGGAGATTGCTCCTGCCGTATCTCTGGATTATGGACAATTTCTGCAAGCAACTTTTGACTTTCTGATTATAGCTTTTGCTATATTCCTATTTATACGTCTGATCACTAAACTGACCACGAAGAAGGCGGCAGAGGAAGCCCCGGCTGCTCCTCCTGCACCACCTGCTCCTACTAAAGAAGAGGTGTTGCTGACTGAGATTCGTGACTTGCTGAAAGAGAAGAAATAAGTACTTGTATAATGAATAGGAGATTCTGTTTTGAGTCTCCTATTTATTATATATAAGTCTCTCTGACATCGTTTCCCTTTTCGGATTTTATGTTGTCCGATGATATATTTCTCTCGTAAATTTCGATTTTTCTGTTTATTCTTCTATCTTTTTGCCTACTTTTTTCTACTTTTGCAAATCATTTATTCAAAATCCAACCATTGATATGCAGGAGAAAATAATAATTCTTGATTTCGGTTCGCAGACAACACAGCTGATTGGTCGTCGCGTACGCGAACTGGACACGTATTGCGAAATTGTTCCTTATAACAAGTTTCCTAAAGAAGATCCGACAATTAAAGGAGTCATCCTTTCCGGAAGTCCTTTTTCGGTTTATGATAAAGATGCCTTCAAAGTAGACTTGAGTGAGATTCGTGGTAAATATCCTATTTTGGGTATCTGCTATGGTGCACAGTTTATGGCGTATACTAACAATGGAAAAGTAGAACCGGCCGGTACACGTGAATATGGCCGTGCACATCTGACTTCTTTCTGCAAGGATAATGTGCTGTTTAAAGGAGTTCGTGAGAATACGCAGGTATGGATGAGTCATGGTGATACAATCACTGCTATCCCTGATAATTTTAAGAAGATTGCTTCAACTGATAAAGTGGATATCGCTGCTTATCAGGTTGAGGGTGAGAAGGTATGGGGCGTTCAGTTCCATCCGGAAGTGTTCCATAGCGAAGACGGGACGCAGATATTGAGGAATTTCGTAGTTGATGTTTGCGGATGCAAGCAAGACTGGTCACCGGCTTCTTTCATCGAGAGTACGGTTGCTGAGTTGAAAGCTCAGTTAGGTGATGATAAAGTGGTGCTGGGATTGAGCGGTGGTGTAGATTCATCGGTTGCTGCTGTTTTGCTGAATAGAGCTATCGGTAAGAATCTGACTTGTATCTTCGTAGACCACGGTATGCTCCGTAAGAATGAGTTCAAGAATGTGATGAACGATTACGAATGCCTCGGGCTGAATGTAATTGGCGTGGATGCCAGCGAAAAGTTCTTTGCAGAGCTTGCAGGTGTGACGGAACCGGAGCGTAAACGTAAGATTATCGGTAAGGGCTTTATCGATGTATTCGATGTGGAAGCTCACAAAATAAAAGATGTGAAATGGCTGGCTCAGGGCACTATTTATCCAGACTGCATCGAATCATTGTCTATAACAGGTACAGTGATCAAGAGTCATCATAACGTAGGTGGTCTGCCCGAAAAAATGCACTTGAAGTTGTGCGAGCCGCTTCGTCTGTTGTTTAAGGATGAAGTTCGTCGTGTAGGTCGCGAGTTGGGTATGCCGGAACATCTGATTACTCGTCATCCATTCCCTGGCCCGGGTTTGGCTGTACGTATTCTTGGAGACATCACCCGTGAGAAAGTGCGTATCCTGCAAGATGCTGATGATATTTACATTCAGGGATTGCGCGACTGGGGATTGTATGATCAAGTATGGCAGGCAGGCGTTATCTTACTGCCGGTACAGTCTGTAGGTGTCATGGGAGATGAACGTACTTATGAAAGAGCGGTAGCATTGCGTGCCGTGACTTCTACTGATGCCATGACTGCCGACTGGGCGCATTTGCCATATGAATTCCTGGGTAAGATTTCGAATGATATTATTAATAAGGTGAAAGGTGTAAACCGCGTAACCTATGATATCAGTTCTAAGCCACCTGCAACTATTGAGTGGGAATAAGAGATTTTCTTGATTTATATAAAATTCCAGTATCGCAAGTTACTGGAATTTTTTTTATGTAATATACCCTTTACTTCTTATTACGGCCTATTCGCCAGAGATTGTTGGTGAAGGAGAAAATATTATTATATATGGTAGAAATTAAGGTGTGCATTTTATTTCTTATGCATTTATTCTTTTGGGGATCTACTACCTTTTTTATTTAGTAAGTTTAGGAATATATATAGTTGTGCTTGGCTGTTATGATTCATTTTTATATTTAACAGATTGGGATAAGTTGCTCTAGAACTTGGTAATTTTATACCAATAAGTGTATTTTTTCCTGTTTTCATAGGCTTTTCAAAGGTTATTAAGTTTGTGTGCCACTTAAGACGGTGTAAAGTTATTAATAAAATTGGTAAACGCAATGTTTTTTTTATTTTAATTATCGGCAAACGGTATTTTTTTTGATTTTTCATTCTACTACTCAGATCGTAATAAGATAGATATAATCTTTTTATTGATGTATATTATTGATTATCATGATTTTATTGTTTTGGTTACCAAGTTCTAGAGCGACTTATTCTAATCGGTCAATTACGACTATATTTCTTAATAATTATTTATGATAATGCGAAATTGTAGGCCGCCTCCGGGCAGTGATTAAATTTTTATTATCGTTTCTTCAGCATAGATCAGAACAGTGCTGAAGAGAGATTGAATTCATTAAAAATTTCAATACCCCCAAGAAAAACAAATGAATGATAACAGTCAAACACAACTATATATATTCCTAAACTTACTAAATATTAAGATAAAGCATACACACCCAAAAACAAACGTATTAGAGTAAAAATGCACATCTTATTTCTACCACATTATCATAATGCCTAGATATAGAATAGTAAGTTTTCTACTTATCCATATTAACCCAACTAATTATTAACCTTTAATCACAGAAAAACAATGCAAAAAAGAACTATTTTTTTGACATTTTTTGCCGCCGTATTTGTCTATCTGACTTCATGTTCGGATAGTAAGAATATAGGAAGTGCAGTATTCAATCCGGATCAACCTATTGAGGTGACCGGATTTTATCCGGATTCCGGTGGGATCGCTACCCCTATGATCGTCGAAGGCAGCAACTTCGGATCAGACACTACCAATCTGAAAGTTTATTTCGAAGATGCGGATGGGATAAAGCACCAGGCGGGCTTGGTGAGTTCAAATGGTAACAAAATCTACTTGTATGTTCCTTCGGGACTGACGTACAAGAAAGAAATGAATCTTCTTGTTGCCCGAACAATGCCCGACGGAACAGAATATGAAGGACAAGCCGGAAGGCAATTTATCTACAAGACGCAGACGAGCGTGACTACCGTTGTAGGACAAGCTTCGCCGGACGCTAACCAGCCTACGGTAGGAGGAGACATCGCTACTTCTACATTGTCGGCGCCCAACTACATTAGTCTGGATGACGAGGATAATATCTTTATCACCGAACGCCACGTATGGCACGGAGGAAACAATTATCCATCTGTAACCTGTCAAAATGATAAAGGAGCGCAGTCTAACGGAAATATTGTCATGGCTTCCATTAAGAGTAATTCTGTGCTGGTACTTCAGTATGGTACGTCAGCCATCCTGAATGCTCCTGCTTTTTCGGACCTGGATGGTACGATGTACGCTCCTGAAGATGGCGGTATGGGATATTATTCTTTGGCCAAAAGCGTGAGCTATGCGCCGCGCCGCCTGACGGTGCTGCTGAATGATGAAACTAAAGACGTTGCCGATGGTAACTATAAGCACTGCTTTGTAGTGAATAAGCTGGATCATTACATTTATACAGTGATGGTTAAGGGACAACTGGTGCGGATAAAACCGAACACCCGTACTTGTGAACTCCTACTCAAGAAAGTCGGAACTTCTACCAGACCTGATGCATGTGACTCATACCTTGCTTTCAGCCCTGTCAAAGGACAGGAAAATATGCTTTATGTCGCGATGGCAGAAGGAAATCAGATATGGCGAGTGGATGTGGGAAATCTGGAAGGTAAAGACAAAAACACCTATCCCGGTGAAGGTTATGCCGGAAAGGCCATATTGGAAGGACAGGTAGCAGGAGCAGGATGGGAAGACGGTTTGCTGAGGAATGCCAAGTTTGATAATCCCCATCAAATCTGCTTTACCGAAGACGGTAAATTGTATATCGCTGATTGTGGTAACAATTGTATACGAGTAATCGATACCAAATTGCCCTTGGATAGAGCTATGGTAACTACTCCTATCGGACTTCCGGGCATGAAGGGCTATAAAGACGGCGGTCCGGATATCGCGTTGTTCAATCATCCGTTCGGTGTAGCTGTTAGTGCCGACGGACAAATTGTATATGTCGCAGATACCGGAAATAAAGTGATTCGTAAATTGTCTATACAATAACCTTTGATAATACATATATGAAAAAAAATCTTTTATTGATTGTACTGCTTATGACATTGATTCCATTGGCAGGCTACAGTCAGAACGAAACGAGTACACAGTTTACAGTGGCAGGCGTGATTGTGGATGCAACCGGCGAGCCATTGGTAGGTACGGCTGTTTATGTAAAGAACGAACCGGGAGTCGGCGTAGTAGCGGATCTGGACGGAAAGTTCAAGATAAAAGTAACGAAAAACGCTACACTGATATTCCAGTCAGTGGGTATGAAGAATGTCGAGATGCTGATTACCAAAAACGAAGAAAAGCTTAAGATCGTCATGAAAGAAGACGAGACTAAGATTGACGAAGTAGTGGTAACGGGTATGAGTTCCCAGAAAAAAGTATCTGTGGTAGGTGCCATCACCACCATTGACGTTGCGCAGCTAAAAACTCCCGCCACTTCCCTCAATAATATGATCGGAGGTCGAATGGCAGGTGTTATCACTATGCAGAGTTCGGGTGAACCGGGCAAAAATATCTCCAACTTCTGGATTCGCGGTATCAGTACTTTCGGAGCCAGCAGTGGAGCCTTAGTACTGATCGATGGTCTCGAAGGAAGATTGGAAGATATTGATACCGACGACGTTGAATCGTTCAGTATCCTGAAAGATGCCGCAGCAACGGCTGTCTACGGAACACGCGGAGCAAATGGCGTGGTATTGGTGACTACCAAACGTGGTACCAGTGGAAAATTAGAGGTGACCGGACGTGCTACGATGAAAATATCACATATCAAACGTCTGCCCGAATACCTGGGAGCATATGATTACGCACTCCTTGCCAATGAAGCCAGAGCGATGTCTGGGGAAGACGATCTGTACACCCGTCTTGAACTGGATCTGATCAAAAACAGGCTGGACCCGGATCTTTATCCGGATGTAAACTGGATAGATGAAATCATGAAAAGGAATTCTATTCAGCAGAACTACTATGTCAGTGCTAAAGGAGGAGGTGACGTTGCCAGATACTTCTTGTCGCTGGGGTATCAGGATGAAGGAGCCGCCTATCGCCAAGAGGAAAATCTGTTTAAAAAGCCATTGAGCGTAAACAAGCTGAATTATCGTGCCAATATCGATATGAATTTGACCAAGACGACCCAGCTATACTTCGGTGTAGATGGATATGTCAATTCTTATGTCAGTCCGGGCGGAGGGAACACAGATCTGGTATGGTCAGCCGTCCAGCAGTTGACCCCCCTTCTGTTTCCGGTCACTTACTCTGACGGCACGCTGCCCGTATATGGCGGATCACGTGAATTGGCTTCTCCATATGTTATGCTGAATAATACCGGATACATGCAAAGCGAGGACAACCGAAACATGCTGACGCTGAAGCTGACGCAAGAATTCGGAGGATTTCTGAAAGGACTGACGATGTCGGTACAAGCGATGACGGAACATATCGGCTACTTCAGCGAATACCGCAGGATTTGGCCCGACCTCTACCGTGCTACCGGACGAACCGCACAGGGAGTCTTGATTAAAGCGCTGCGCTCAGCACAATCAAGTATGGCATACGGAAGTGGCGAAAACTCTTACAGGCAATACTATATGGAGGCGAAAGCCAACTGGAACCGGTCGTTCGGAGACCATACCTTTGGCGCGTTGCTCGAATACTATATGAAAGATGAGAAAAACTCTCTATGGGGCAAATATGATGATTTAGGTATCGCCAGCATCCCCAAACGCCATCAGAACCTTTCCGGACGTATCTCCTATGACTATAAAAACCGTTATTTCATCGATGCGAATTTCGGTTATACAGGTTCTGCACAGTTCAAAAAAGGAGAACAGTTCGGTTTCTTTCCTTCCATTGCCGCAGGATGGGTTCCTTCCTCTTATGCATGGTGGACAGAGAAACTACCTTGGTTTACGTTCCTCAAAATTCGCGGCTCTTACGGTATCGTAGGTAACGACCAGATTGTTTCTACCAACGATTATACCGGCCAGGGACGCTTCCCTTACCTGACCCTGATAGACAATCATGCCGGATCTGCTTGGGGATATCGTTATGCGGGTATCACAGAAACCCATACCGGAGCCGACAATTTGAAATGGGAAGTAGCAAAGAAGGCGAATCTTGGTATCGATGCCAAGTTCTTTCACGACAAGTTGTCCCTGACAGTCGACATATTCCGGGATACTCGTGACCACATCTTCCAGGACCGTGTGACGTTACCTTCTTACGTAGGTATGGTGACTTATCCGAAGTCGAATGTCGGACGTATGCACAGTGTAGGATCGGACGGAAATATTGAGTTTTTCCATACTATTAATAAGGATATGAGTTTTACGGTTCGTGCCAATTATACATTCTCACAAAATATCATCGACTATTTTGAAGAGAATAAATTACCTTACGACTATCTCAGTGTGACCGGCAGACCCTTTAACATCTTACGCGGATATATCTCCGAGGGACTATTCGCCAGCAAAGATGAGATCAATACCAGCCCCGATCAAAGCGGATTCGGAAAGATACGCCCGGGCGACATCAAATATCGCGATGTCAACGGCGATGGTATTATCAATGAAGACGATAAGGTGCCATTGTCTTATTCCAACCAGTTACCAAGAGTGATGTATGGATTCGGTGGTGACTTCCAGTGGAAAGATCTGACTGTTAGTGTCTTGTTCAAGGGTTCCGCCAAGGTAGACTACTATCGTGCAGGGCTTGGAAACGACAACGGATGGATTCCGTTCTATAATGGAGACTTGGGAAATGTGATCAAACTAGCCAACAATCCCAAGAACAGATGGACGCCCGCATGGTATTCGGGAACTACTGAAACGGAAAATCCGAATGCTGAATTTCCACGTCTCTCTTACGGAGGTAATAAGAACAATTCTCAATTGTCCTCCTTCTGGAGGCGGAACGGTTCTTTCCTGCGCCTTCAGGAAGTTAGCTTGCGATACAGCCTGAAACATCTGCCATGGATTAAAGCGGTAGGATTGTCTTCCGTCGATCTGGAATTTGTGGCGAATAACCTGTGCACTTTCGACAATGTGAAATATTTCGATCCCGAACAAGCATCGGCAAATGGTGCTGTCTATCCGATACCTGCTACCTATTCATTCCAGGTATACTTAAGATTCTAATCACATAACATTGAAAAATTTATGAAAAATCGAATTAAAATACTTTTGGGAGCCGTGATCGGCAGTTCTTTGCTGCTCAGTTCCTGCAATTTTCTGGATGTAGACAATTATTTTCAGGCTACATTCAAGGAAGATTCCATTTTCCACAGCATGAAAAATGCCGAAGGATACCTTTGGAACACCCCGACCCGTTTTCCCGACGCGGGTGCCATTTGGGGAAACTCATGGAATCCGGGAGAAACTGCCTCGGACGAGATTGCCGTCAGATGGCAGACCAACGAGTTTTGGGGAGCGCAATTCAGTGTTGGTACTGTCAACGGAAGAAACCTGCGGCAGGATATATGGTATAGCATGTATGTAGTAGTGGCAAGATGTAACCGGATGCTGGAAAATATCGATAAAGTGTCTGATATGACAGAAGCCGACAGAAGACGTTACATCGGATACGTACACTTTATGCGCGGTTATGCCTACTACCATTTACTGATGAACTACGGTCCGTTGCTCATTGTCGGAGACGAAGTACTAGGTACTTCCGAATCTGCGGAATACTATGACAGGGAACGGTCTACATACGATGAATCGGTGGATTATATTTGCAATGAATTCAAGCTTGCCACACAAGGTATTTATGGACCGACCGAGCAGAGTATCAGCTATTCCGACCGTCCTACCAAGGGGGCAGCTTTAGCGTTGATTGCCCGTCTGCGCCTGTTCCAAGCTTCTCCGTTGTTCAATGGCGGTGATGCCGCCCGCTTGTGCTTTAGCAATTGGAAGCGCAAAAGCGACGGTGCCGATTACGTAAACCAGACTTATGATCCCGACCGTTGGGCGGTAGCAGCCGCTGCCGCAAAGCAAGTGATCAATATGGAATACTATTCACTGTTCACAGTGGCACCGGACAATCAATACCCTTATCCGTTGGCAGATAATGTTCCTACGGCTCCTTTCCCCGATGGTGCGGGTGGTATCGACCCTTACCATTCTTTTGCCGATATGTTCAACGGTGAAGGTATTATTCAAACCAATAAAGAGTTTATCTGGGCAATGGCATCCCAAAATGTGACTAATTACACGCACCACTCGTTCCCTGTTAAATTCGGAGGCTGGGGCGGCATGTCCGTACCTCAGAGAGTGGTCGATTGCTTCCTGATGATGGATGGCAGAGACATCCACAATGCATCGGCAGACTATCCGTATGTAGCGGATCTCAGTCAGACAATAGGTACGAATAAAGTGCTGGGAAACTATCAGTTGAGAGGTGATGTTCCGAAGATGTATGACAACCGTTCGGCACGTTTCTATGCTTCCATCGGATTTCCCGGACGCTTGTGGACTATGAGTTCCGCTTCTTCCGACGCAACCTATGTCAACCAGCAGTTCTGGTATTCTCATGATGATACGCAAGCCGGGTTGGCCGGTGCGGGAAATAACGTCAATGATTACAATATCAGCGGCTACACTCCCGTCAAGTTTGTCCATCCTGACGATTCATGGTCGAGCGGAAAAGGAAGTGTGAAAGGCGCATTTGTTACTCAGCCTAAACCGTTTGCCATCATCCGTTATGCCGAAGTACTTCTTGAATATGTAGAAGCGTTGAACCGGGTGACGGGTACGGTCACCGTTACTACTCCTGATATGACAGGTACGGATGTCGAAGTGACTGTCAGCCGTGATATTCAGGAAATGGCTAAATACTTCAATATGATCCGCTATCGTGTCGGATTACCCGGTCCGGCTTTGGGTGACTTCAACGAGGTGGAGAGATTTGAGCAGATCATCCGTAATGAACGACAAGTGGAACTTTTCAACGAAGGCTACCGCTATTTCGATACCCGTAGATGGGGTACTTACCTTACCGAGGATGCCAATACGTCTAACTGGCAGGGATTGGATGTACAAAAAGACCGTACGGACGTCGCCGGCAATCCGGGATTCTGGAACATCGTGACCATTGACCAACAGAATATCCGCGATCGCGTCGCACTGCCCAAAATGGTATTTATGCCGATCAGTCACTCTGAATTACTGAAAGTACCTTCCATGGACCAGAATCCGGGATGGGACAGATAATGAAAAACAAGAATAACAGAAAGATAATATGAAAAAGATATTAACTATAATTCTTTGCTCTGCTTTGGTTATGATAAGTGGTTGCGATAAGTATGATTTCGATCAGGAACAGTTCCGCAAAGAAGTAAATTTACTCAGTAATTCCAACTTGGTATATGATCGCCAGGTAGCTGAGTTGCAGCAGGGAGGAGATACCCTTTTCGTGGTAGCTTCGTTGAGTGGATCGCAGGCTACCGACGAACCGGTAACAGTGGTGCTGCAACATTCCGATACACTGTTGAGGGCTTACAACAAATCCAATTTTGATATCAATAAAGCCCGTTTTGCAAAGTACTTGCCGGAAGAATGCTATGAATTTCCAACGATGGAAATGAACATTTCCGCCGGCTCTTCCAAGGCTATGTTTCCGGTGTATCTGAAAAATCTGGAAAAGATTTCACCCGACTCCATCTATTTTCTCGAATATAAGATAGATTCATTGAGAACACCGGACTGTAATCCGAAAAAGAGGCACGTGCTGCTTCGTATCCACAAGGAGAATTACTATGCGTCCACGCAGACGGCAACTTACTACAATTACACCAGTAGTACGGTCATTATCCCGAATCCGGATGGGTATAGTGAAGTTCGCCGTCCGACCAATTCCAACCGTGTATTTCCTATCTCTGAGAACTCTGTACGTTTGATGGCCGGTGATGAAAATTTCACTGACTATACCACTGCGCTGGATATCATCAATAAGGGGAGCATCATTCTGGAAATGGGAGCACAGTTGCCCGAGAATCCGTTGGCAAAGGAACTCACTATCCTGCCGTATCAAAGCATCGACGTAGTGCAGCTCACACCCATCGGCGAATATGACAATACGTATTTATTGAATGTCATCCGGACGCCCGACGGACGCTCCACTTATTATAAGGAGTTCCGCCTCCATTACAAATACCGTTTGAAGTCTACCGACCTCTACAGGGAGGTAAATGCCAAACTGAGATACCAATTCAATCCAAGAGTAGAAAACTTGTAATGCATCTAATAATATGAAAAAAAATATACTAATCATCGGACTGACAGGAATCCTGGGAACTTTCGTAGCTCTCTCTTCCTGTGGTCCTGATTATGAAACTGAGTTCAATGTACTGACATTGACCATTCCCAGCGAGAGCCAGGCGGCTGTTGTTTTTCCGCTTTCCGGCGGCGAACATGAGATAGAAGTGGAGACCAACGTGGCGCTCGATAACTGGACGGTAAGTTCGAATGCCGAATGGTGCAAACTACAAAAGCAGGAAGGTAAAGTCACGGTTTCTGCCGATCAGAATGAAGGCTATAAACAGCGTATAGCAGAAGTTACGATAGCATACGGTCACCAGAGTTATTCCATAAGTGTGAAACAGTTCGGCTTGGAACCGGTGATCGATATACCCGGATTGACGGATGATGGAATGAAGGCGGTGGATGCTAAAGCGACTTCACTTTCTATCCAGGTGAATACCAATCTGAATCTGGATGTCATCACTGTACCGGATACCTGTAACTGGGTACGCTTTAACGAACCGAAAGAGCTGAAAGCAAAGAAAGGACAAAAAGCTGTAAAAGCGGAAGATATCGTCAAGAAAAATCTGGTATTCAGTTTGGATCAGAATACTGATACCATTGTGAGGTATTGTACAATCACCCTTCAGTCGTCACAGAATTACAACTGTGTCGGCACGTTCATTATCAAGCAGCAGCCGAGAGGATATATTGTTGACATTGACGATGCACACAAGGTCTTTGAAGTGAAAGCAATGGGCGAAACGATCACGATTCCTTTCAAAGTGAACGGTCCTGCGGGTGCGGAATATGAATATGTGATTGACGAAAATGCTCAAACATGGATTAAGCCTGCAACTGCACCGCTCACCAGAGGAGCATTGCGTGATGCTTCCGAAAGCTTCATCATAGAGCCTAACACCGCAGTTGTAGAACAACCCCGTGAAGGAACGATAACGTTCACAAGTAAAGATCCGGTTGATCCAAACAGCTTTACAGTTACTGTGAAACAAGCAGGATTCGTTCCCGTTCCTCCTGTAAATGTGGTGAATGCTACCGCTACACCGGGAGCCGGACACATCACTCTGCAATGGGAAGCACCGGAAGATGTGGATTATAGTAAAGTGAAAATCACGTATTATGATAAGGTCACAAAAGAAAATAAAGAGATAGAAATAGATGGATTCAAGACAACATCGGCTATCATAGATGATACCTATCAGTGTGCTGGTGAATATTCCTTTACTTTCAAGACCTACGGTCCTACGGGAATGGAGACTGAGAGTCCTGTAATCATTACAGGTACTTCCGGTGAAGCTTCCGAGTTGGAACGCGTCATTCTCACTGTTGATATGCTTTCTGCTAATGCGACACAGGACGGTGATGGAGGTGGCTTACCTGCTTTGATTGACGGCAAAGGTGGAACTTATTATCATTCCAGATGGCAAGATCCAGTCGTATCAGAAGCCCATTACGTGCAGATTAAACTGAACAAACCGTTGCAAGGGCTTCGTTTTGAATATGATGCGCGTCAGACTGGCATAAATAATGGGGGCGACGTAACGATCGCAACTATTTACGGAAGTACCAACGGTGAATACTTTGAAAGCATGGGTACGGAAGAGTTCAATTTACCGACATCAAACGGTGGTCATGCTACCGCTAAAAACAATGTGAATGGTAAACAAGCTTACAACTATATCCGATTTACTCCTACGGGTCGCCGTAATCAAGCCACATTGGACTATACTAACGCTAATAAAGCATGGTGGAATATGGCTGAGATGTATCTCTACAGAGTAAGGCATGATGAAGCCTGGGCCAAAGAGCAGTTAGGCATCTGATAAACTAATAGAAAGACTGGCGGGGAGGAAATAAGATTAGATTGGACACATTTTCCTATAAAACTCCCTGTCAGTCATTTTTTTTATTTATATTATCCGACTATTGAGAATCATGTACATGAAAACAAAGAAACTGAATATCATATTACTTGTTTTGCTGCTAATCTGCACAGCCGTCGGTTGTCATTCACGGCAGAAACCGGACATTCGTCCCCATCCCGTAAATCTCAGTGCCGACAGTTTTTATCAACAGGCGGTAGCCATCCTGCAATCGTCTTATGATGTCGATTCCACCCGGAAGTGTATCAGCCTTCTGGACCGGGCACTGTCGATTGACAGTCTCAACCCCGATTATTATGGTACCAAAGCTAAACTACTGGCTGAGATGGGGGAGCTGGATTCCGCATTGCATGTCCAGACTTTGGCAATGGAGAGAAAAGCGATAACAGGAGAATACCTGTTTCAGTTAGGATTGTTTCAGGCGGCTAAAGATATGAATGCTGATGCGCATCAAAGTTTCGGAAAAAGTCTGGAAATTCTGCGGGCAGTGCTCGAACAATATCCTGACAGTTTGGGAGCATTTATTCTTGAAGAATCCGCCAATGCGCTTTATCAGGGAGCAGACAGCATTTATATGAAAGACATCGATGGCATTCGCAAACGTTTCCCGAACAGGCTTCTGGAAATAGAGATGATCCGAAGGTTGAAGCCGCATTCGCTGGTGAAGCAAATCAAAAAGATTCAGATAGAGAATGAATATAACATTGACTTCGATTTGGATAGTTTGGTCAACGAAATGGAAAAACAACAAAAATTATAAATACTATGTTATTGGATAAGGTAAAACACATACTATGTATCTCTCTTATTCTGCTGGTGGGAGTCACTACTCTCTATGCTTGCAAGAGTGATGATAAGGAGCTGCAGGGAGAGCCGGTGCTGCAAGTTCAGAAATCCATTGGATTCAAGAAAGAGGGTGGGGAAGTAGCCGTACCTGTCAAATCGAACCGGGAGTGGAATGCATCGGTAACTGAGGGAAAAGAATGGCTGACGGCAAGGAAAGCATCGGATACAGAACTGACGGTTTCGGCAACATCCAGTCCCGAAAAAGGAGTCAGAGAAGGAAATATTACTATCGCCAATAATGCGCTGACTGCTAAACTCAGAGTTGTGCAGACAGGCGGTGACCTGATCATTGAAGTGGCTGAAGAGAGCCGTGTCATTCAGGTGGCGGGAACAGGAAACGATCATCTGGAAGTCAACTTGCTTTCCAATACAGACTATGAAGTAGTTATTCCGGAGGAAGCCAAAGACTGGATTACCGAGAAAGAAGTACCTGATACAAGAGCCGATCTGGCATCCAGTACACGAATATTCTCCATTGCTTCCAATCCTCTGACTACAGAAAGGAATGCTACGATCAAGTTTGTATCCAAAGAAAATACAAACATTTATGACCAGTCGGAAATCAAACAACAAAAGAAATCGAGTGATATTTCGGGTGTAAATCCGGAGAAGGATATAAAGTTGAAAGTTACCGGTGGATACGACACCGACCATCAGCCGGGGCAGGATATATCGAAGTCTTATGACGGTCAGTTCGGCGGAACCTGTTACCATTCCACATGGAGTCAATCTGCAAAATTCCCCGTTACTCTTGAATATCAGTTCGATCAGAATCAGCTTACGCTAGACTATATCCTATATCACAGCCGGAATGGTAACGGTAATTTCGGAGCATTCGAACTTTACATCAAGCCTCAAGGAAGTACGGATTTTATTCATATACAAGATTATGATTTTAAAGGAGCAGGAGGCAGCCATAGGATATTGCTGAACGATCCGGTTGTACCTGCGGCTGTTCAATTCAAAGTTAAAAGCGGATTAAATGATTTCGTCAGTTGCGACGAGATGGAATTTTTCCATGCTGCGGAAAATCCGCTTGACGAACAACTGATAACAGTATTCACCGACCGTTCATGCAGTGAACTCCTCCCGGACGCTTCCGACGAAGCCATCAATCGGCTTCCGGCATTCTTCAATGTGCTGGCAAAGTCTTTGCAGAGCAATACTTATCCCGAAGCGGAAAAGAGATTCAGGATACAGTCATATCAGGCATACAGTGTGCCCGAATATTGGGGAGATAAATTGAGAACCAATTACTACTCGCCTCTTTGCAACCCTACCGGTATCATAACCAATGCGGGTGAAGAGATGGTCGTTTTAGCAGACGGCATACCGCAAGGTGAATCCATTTCACTAAGGTGTTGTTCGGATCTGGGGCCCGACGGTGAAGAACGATTCCTGAAAAACGGAATCAACAAGTTTTCTTTCTCACGTGCGGGAAATCTGTTTGTCATCTATCAGAAACTTGATCCCCGTGGCATGCCGGCAGTGAAAATACATTTTCCGCCCCAGTATGTGGAGATAACGGAACATGCGCGTGTAGGCTTCAATGTATGGGATCTGACTGTGGATAAAACCGATGATCTGTTCCGTGAATATATCCGGAAGGCAAAATCTGTCACTTTGGACGGATCTGACAAATGTGTATTTGTGCTGAAAGGTAGGAAGATTCTGTTTACAGCACTGAAAGACTTGCTGCAAAATCAGGACAACTTCAAACAGTATGGAGTAGTAAGAGGAATGGAACGATGGGATAACCTGATAGATTGGGAGCAGGAACTGGCTGCCATCGATACTTATTCGAATACAGGAGAATTCAATTCACTGATGCATGTCACGACTTTCACCGACGGACTTTATGCTACCAATTATTACATTAATATGGCAGCGGGTGATGTAAGCACAAAAGATGGATGGGGTTTCAAAAACAACTTCGATCCGCGTGATATGGACAAGAATCAGGACAATGAATGGGGGCCGGGACATGAACTCGGACACATGCATCAGGGAGCTATCAACTGGCCCAGTACTACGGAATCGAGCAATAATCTCTTTTCTAATTATGTGGTGTACAAGATAAACCAGTGGGGATCACGTGGAAGCTCCATTGGGACTTTAGCTACTTACCGGTATGCGCCTCCGACTCCTTGGAGCAGATTCATGCATCCGCGCGACCCGAACACGTTGGCATTTACCCCTCAGGACATGACATCTGATGATGCCAATAAATATGGATTATATCAAGGAGAAGCCTCCGAAATGCATATGCGCCTCAACCAGCAATTGTGGACATATTTCGAACGTATCGGCAAGAAACCGAATACCATCCGTAAGATATTCGAACAAGGACGTACCCCTGAATTTTGGTTACCTTTCAATGATCCGGGCGCAGCACAGCTGATGTATGCACGCAACGTAGCAAAAGCCGCTAATATGGATATGACCGAATTCTTCGATGCCTGGGGATTCTTTATTCCGGTCAGTTTCAAGTTGTATGCTTACGGAAGCTTTTCATATACCGTGACACAGGATATGATTAATCAGACGCTGGCTTATATGAAAACATTCCCCACTAAATGTCCGCCTATTGAATACATTGAAGACCGAAGATACCAGGCAGGAGCCGGAGGCAATCAAAAAGGTATATCCGAAGATGGAGGAGATGTAGGGTATTTCGAAACATTCCAGAACAATGTGAAAATCACCAAGACTGTAAGTTATACCGTTTCCGGAAGAACATACACTGTGACTAATGGCGAACAGGCGGTTGCTTTCGAATTAATCAAGGATGGCAAAAAAGTATGGTTTGCCAATCGGTTTGTATTTACTGTACCTGCCGGAGCAGACATTGAAGGAGCGGAACTGTACGCTGTTCAGGCGGACGGGCAACGTATTAAAGCAAATAAATAGGGAAACTTACTGAATATCCCCAATCTTATATGGAATGAAGAGTAGCTTTTACTTTTGAGTAGAAGTTACTCTTTGTTCTAATGAAGATAATCCTCGAACTTCCAGCCTGTACCCGATGAATAGTTTGCTTTTACATACCGTCCCTGAAAAATTGAACCGTTTATCGTCTGTAACCATCCGAAACTCCAACGAGGCAACTTGCTGATCTGTTTTATTAATTGTTCGGTCAGAGCTTGATTCTCTTTATTCATGATCTCATTGGGTGATAATAAATATCCGGTCGTTTTCCCTTTTTTATTCGTCACCAACAAGATATCTACGCCAAATTTTGTGGTTGATGTTTTATGCTTTTTCAAATTACCATTAACGAACTCTTCTAATAAATCCAGTTTATATTGAAGATTACTATACCAGCAACCATCTGTACTGGCAATAGGCGAATACTTGATAGTAGGACGAGAACGACGAGGACCTTCCATCGTTCCGGTTTTTGCAATATCTAAAAAGTTTCGTGATATAACCTGTCCCTTTTCTATGTCAAACTCAGCTACATTCTTCGTCACAATTTCTCCAAATAAGTCTTTGGGACACGATAAGGCTGTTATCTTCCCCGAATACCATATTGCAGGAATCCCTAAATCGTCTTTTCCATATTTTTCAGCCAACTTATTCTTATAGATCGATGCTTCATTCGACTTTCCTTCTTTTGATGAATATATTTTCTTTAAGTATAACATAGCCTTTTGTCCTGAAGAATATTCAAAGCACCATTCCGCACGAATATCTTTTGGTCTTTGTAAGTCGGATGGTAATAGAGATTGTTCCATAAATATTCCTGCTTCAGGAGATTCTTCAATATTATAAATAATATCATGATTCTTCAAAGTATCGATAGCTTTTTGCTCTTTATAGTTAGATATCATCTTTTTGACTGGAATATAATGCTGCCCATAAACAACATTACAAGCATAGCATAGAATACTTAAAAAAAGAAATTTCTTCATAACTTTAATCCTTTATGATAGAGTTGTTTTTTTTGTAAATAGAGGCATAACAGAATTAATTATATTGTTCTTCGTTTGCTTTCAATTCTTTTATCAACTCCTTTATTCTAAGAAATTGTTTGAACATTGTTTCGAATTCTCCAGTCGTTACATTTTTGAGCGGCGTGCTCTCTTGTATAAAGACATAGGCATCACACCAGTTTTTCACAGAATGAAATTGATATTGTCTCTGATAACGTGCCATTCTTGGAATAACTAATAACTCAACAATACCGTCATCCATATATTTGGATGGATAATAGAAATAACTTTCTTTTGTGCTTAGAGCTAAATGTTCAAAACTATTATATGGTGGCTTGGATAATGGTAATGCTATCAGCTTGCTAAAATAACCAGCGGATTCCTGAGTAAATGTTCCTTTTCCAACTTGAAAACCAATTGAGTAATACTTATCTCCATAATATTTCTTTAAACGATTCCCTGCTGGGATTTCTTTATACGGAAAACTATCAAAACGTTCCAAGTTAGAAAGATGGGCACTATGAGCGTGAATGATTAGCTTCTCATCTTTTTTTAAGAAATGATCAGCAAGTTGTTTGGTATAAGTAAACATATAGAAATCCCTATAATCAGGAGGAGGCAATTGGGAGCCAATACCCAAATTGATACAAGTTTCTATGTATTGGGTAAAAAGCGAAAAATTCTCTTCTCCCAACTTCGTTTTTAAATAAACATCCTCATGAGCATATTGCAATATATCTTTAAATTCTTTATCATATAGTTTTAATAAATAGTATCGCCCTTTTTCTTTATCCAATAGATTTAATAGGTAGTCATAAAAATATGGACTTATGATGTCTTTATAATCCATACCAGATAGGTGTACTTTACGAAGAGATGTCTTGTTATACTCCTTTAACCAATCCACAAAGCCCATAAGCTCGCTATTGTTTGTAAAAAACATCTGCATGATTTCTTTTATTTGTTTTTCAATGTCGGGTGATGATATAATTCCTTGTATATATGCATCGACCAGTAGTAAGGCATCAACGGGAGCCTCTAACAGAACAAACCTGCAATCTCCATTTTGAATGAGATTCTTTGAAAATTGAATAACCGCAGTTTTTAATTCTTGCGAACCATGAGTACATTCTCCTAATCCTATGATTTTTTTATCTTTCAATTCATTTATTCGCGTAAGCAGAGTACTATCATTGTCATGAGATAATTTTATAATCTTATTTTTGATAAGTCTTTTGTGAATGTTTGTGTTAATGACAGTTTGATCTTCAATAGATTGTTTCCCCAGATCTTTTCCATCAATATTGATTTGCAGGTCACTTAAACATATTTGTTGATCCGGATTACTATTTCCAAAATAAAAGATATTAATTCGTAATGCTTTGGCTTTATATTTCCCGTCCGTCAATTTTAATGATAGTACATTATCCGTCCATTCCGGATGTTCCAGCTTTTTGTCTTCAGATGCTACTGCCACTTCATTACTGTTGAGAGCTGTAACTGTAAGCCATGCATTAGTTATCTCTCTTGTTTTACTTTTTATAGATACTTGGCAGCTATCTCCATTTATCTGTTCTGGTATCATGATAGTGCAAGATGTAATAAATATCATATTCTTATTTTTTGATGGAGGTGGAGTATATGATATTTTATAAACTATATTATCATCTTTCTTTATTTGCATTGATTCAATATAAGTAAAGCATCCGGTTTGGTTCTTTATCCAAGACCACTTTTGTTCTTCTCCTCCCTTAAAATTGAAATTATATTCTTCTGCGATAGTTTGAGCAATAGATGATGCGGGAAAGATAAATATAAATAATAGTACAGGAAATATAAGGCAAAATCTCTCTTTTTGTTTCTGTATCCCGCTAATACCTATTCGTACTAATTTCTGTTTCATATGCATTAAATTTAAGTTGTGTGATTCTACAAATATAGAAATAAAAACGCATTGTTGCATAGACAATCAATGATTTAATATTGCTTGTTGACTCAATATCAATATTCAAGGTATTTGCCAGTGAACCATTCGGCAATTATACCATTATAACCTGCTGGTACGTCTTGATACTGTCCTTAAAAAGATTCAACATGTCGGTTAGAGACATAATCTCATATTTGTCGTCTGCATTATTTTGAGCATAGATCAAACCAGGCAATAAATATATGAAAAGTGATATAATTCTATTTTTCATAATTGACCAACTATACGTACGGTATCTGATTCATTTCGCTTTGGCAAAATAAATATATTATCTGTCTCTGGGACAGGATCTATTACTTCGATATAATCTTTCGGATTTCTATACCAAAACACCTTTTGTAATGATTTGATATAGTGGTTGAGTTTCTTAGCTCCTTCGTCAGTGTATAAGCAATAAAGAGGGATACAACCACGATATCGTTTTTGAATTAATATGACCAAGCAATGAGTATATTTATTTTCATATTTTTCCCACATTTTTAAAGGGTATGTGATAACAGTATCTGCATTGAAGGATTCACGGGCATATTTGGAAGACTTATAAGTTATAGGTAATTCAGATAAAAAAGCGACTCGTTTTCCCGTATTTTTAAGGAAGTCCGCTTTAATATGGGTTAAATGATAAGTATTCATCTCAACTTTCATTTCTGGAAGCAAATCAAAATCTGCATAGACTGAATCATTGCGTCTGCAAAATATACTGGGAATAGCAGTGAGTATAATAAAATTACTATCTTTGGATAGAAAGGATTTGCGATAGTAGCTTGGTAATCTCTTAGATTCTTTTGCAAGAAAGCATCCTAAATAAACTTTGTTTTTTCCTAAAGAATCGATATAGGATATAAAATCTTTAGGCTGATTATACTGTACTTGATTTCTATCTAGTGCATAACCTTCTGGGATAAAAACATTTTGAAGACTTTTATCTTTTTGAGGATAAGCATTCGATGCTATCAAAAGTAATAATGATGATAAGATTATTGTTTGTAGTATTCTCATTGTTTTACACTTTAATAATTGTAGCCATTATAATCATTCTGATAAATTTTAGTTGTGTGATTCTGTAAAGATAGAAGTAATAGGATAAATTCCCATCTTATTTTTGCATCTTAATTATTAGCGGATCTTTCTTTAGCTTTTAAATGAGGTATTTCATATTCATCTATGATTGGTGGATCTATTACTTCAATGTAATCTTTCGGTTCTCTATACCAAAAGACATGTTCTAATGATCTGATATAGTGACTTAGCTTTTTGGCACCTTTGTCATTATAAAAGCAATACAGAGCAATACATCCACGACGTTTTTTTTGAATTATCATTACTTGGCAATGATTGTACTTATTTTCTAAATTTTCCCACATTCTTAAAGGATATGTAATTACAGTATCCGCATTAAATGCTTTACGAGCATATTTTGAAGATTTATAAATGAGAGGAAGATCACACAAAGAAGTAACCCTTTCTCCTGTATTCCTAAAAAAATCTCCTTTGATTATTTCTAAATGATAAGTATTCATTTCAATCATAAATCCTGTTTTAAAACTAAAGTCAGCATAAATAGAATCTTTATCCCCGCAGAATATGGGAGGCACAGATACGTATGCAATAAAATTACTGTCTTTTGATAGTATGCAATTATAATGTCGACTAAATGCATGTGCTCTAAATTGTTTTGAAGTAATGCATATTAGATTACCGTTAGGAATATGATGAAACACAAAATCGCTGGACTGATTAAATCGTACTTGGTTTCTATCCAATGCATATCCTTCAGATATATATCCACCAGAATTGAAAAAATCTTTAGTTTTTTTATCTTCTTGAGAGCATACCTTTGATATATTCAAAAGTAATAATGCTGACAAGGTTATTGCTTGTAGTATTTTCATAGTTCTATTGTTTTTATGTGTAACTATATTTGTTAAAACGTTGCATGCCAATCGCACCAAAAGGTCCATGCCGGTTCGTTCAGTCTCATTTTGTCTTCTCTATGCTTTTTAAGCATTTCCTTTGCTTGAGGGTAATCATACCATTTGCCGGCTAGTTCTTCTCCAAATGGTCCTGAAGAACCGGGGAAGAAATCGGTAAATTTCACTCGTTGATCAGTATCGGAGAGAACTATCAGTTCTTCGGCATACTTACAATTGGTTTCTATTTGTTCGAACCAATTATGTTCAGAATTATTCTTATAAAAACAATTATAGTCGAGTACGGTAAGTGTTCTTTGATCAACTAACTTGAATTTTCTATATCCTAGCTGATATAAAGCATTCAAAGTGTCCAATTCGTGTCCTGCTATATCTTCATCTTCTCCTATGCATTCAGTTTCTACTGATATATATAGAGGTTTCTCACTCACTTTTTCCATCGTTTGCAGTGCAATGATGTCATTTCCTTCTATATCTATTTTACAATAAAAAGGAGTACCGTATTCATGAAACAAATGGTCCAGCCGTTTTGATTTAATCTTCTTTTTAATAGCCTTGCAGCACATTCTTGAAGAAATAGAAACTTTAGTTGAACTCCAAATGGTATTTGGACCGATATAAAAATCGGTGTCTACGTCATTTGTGTCAGAAATCACATAGTTTAGCAACAATAGCTTTCCATTCTCTATGTATTTCTTAAAAATATTCTGCCATTCATTTATTAAATTAGGGTCAGCATCCACAGCAATTACCCGATACCCTTTCAAAAGATAAAAAAGGGTATCTTCTCCTTTATGAAAACCTATATCAAAAATGAGATTTTCCATTAGACTATTTTATTTTGTATAAATAATAAGTTTATCATTGTCATCAATCTTTCTTTTATTTCAGACTTATTGATTTCATGTGTTTATTCGCTCTTGCAAAATGCTCTCTTATTTTACCCTGCTGTTCCATATTACTCTGAGTAACATCCGAGTACCCAAAATCCTTTTGTTCTGAGATAAAAGGATAGATAACCATTATGTTTGTGGCTAGTTTGGATATTACTCCATCGGCTGTGTCAGTATTCTGAAACGAATAATCCAGCATCTTATCAAAAAAACGATTATAAATAACAATGAACTGTGTGCACCAAAACCAGTCAACTTTATAACGATGATATCCTGCAGGGATCGCTTGTCCAAATCCTCCAATACCACCGGAAAGTACTTCCGCTCCTTGTATATAAGCTTCTGTAACTTCTTTGAACAGTAATTTGGGAGAATAATTTTCCGTGAAATAATGGTCGTCTTCGCAAATGACAATGATGTCATCTCCTTTCTCTTTTGCCATTTTTATGATTTTGATCATACTATTCCATAAACCTACTGCACCGATAGGATGGGCCGAAGCCTCTACCCAATTTAACTCGAATTCTTCCTTGTTGTCGAACTCCTTAGTAATATGTTGTTTACGTTCCACTCTTTCTCTCATATTGATAACATAAACCGGAAGATAAAAATCCGGTTGATGCTCGGATGCAAGCTGTTCTATAATCTTATTGCTTTTATCGAGCCATATATCCCAGTTTAAACGTTCTTCAAAATCCTTTCGTGCAGTTTTCCTTAGTTTGGAATATGTTATATGGTTATTGAATATCTCTTCTATTTTATCAGCATATTCCAGTGAAGAAGCATCGATGTTGAACAGAAATCCATTTTCTCGTTCTTTGATAACCTGTGATACACCTCCTACATTAGTGCCTAACGATGGAATACCATAGGCGCATGCTTCGCAGAAAACTATTCCAAAACAATCAAAGCGAGTGGGCAGAATCAGAAAATGCGATCGTGTCAGGATCTCATGGAATTTTAACCTGTCATTGGAGTTTGTTTTGTCGATAAAAGGGTATATTTCAATATTCGGATCATTTGGTAAGGACATTGGAGGTTCACTTCCTACAATAGTAAGCGTACATTGAAATCCCCTTCCTTTTAGATTATGATAAATTTCAAGTACTTTATTTCCACCTTTCATATTCCAATTTCTTCCGATAAATAAGAGGTTACATGGTGCATTTATCGGCGATACGTTATCTGGAATCGGGATGTTCTCTGTGATATTCGCTCCAAATTCAACCACTTCTATTTTCTCGGCATCAGCATTGTAATCCTGCATTGCGCTCTGTTTTGCCCATTCCGAACAATAAATAATTTTATCCACCTTTTGTATAGCGAGTGATTCCAGTTGTTCGGCTAGTTTGGTAAGACTTTTGTCCTGCCAGTTCATGTATTGATTAAACAGATGAAATGTAGTATCTCCAATATAAATAAGTGGTATATCCGAAACGAGATATGCGGCAAAGAAATAATCTCGGCATATAATTACATCATAACATTCCTTTTTCAATAGGTCAGAAAACAATTTACCAAAAAGCAACGCATAATTTTCAGGAAAGAATGTTTCATTGTTTTTGAAATTGGCTTTGTGGAATTCCCAAACCTCAGCAAACACAGTTTCGCCTACCCATATCACCCTATGTTTCTTTTGAAGTGAAGTGTATAGAGAGTAAAGAGTACCTGACCAGTTATTTTGATCATTAGGGTTTGATGAAGATAAAAAAGCGATATTCATGGTTGTTCTAATTCTATCTAAAATAATTTATTAATTTTCAATTGAAAGATTAAACCATTGTATCGCGTTGTATTCTATTAAATAGATTCACAAAAAAACGAAAAATGTCTTCATTAGACATCCATTTATTCTTTTCTAAATTTTCAAAGTCGGATAATAGGCTATTTAATGTTTTATTATTATATACAGAGAGAAGATAGAGAAGAATTTCCTTTCTCAAACGGATAGAACCTAAAGACATTTCCTTTTTCTTCGTTACGGTGACCTGCGTATCACTTCTTCTAAACATTAATAGTTCTTGTGGTTCTACAAATAATATTCCTCCAGCTTTCGCTATATCAAACCACAATTTATAATCTTCCACACAGGGGTAATTTTGATATTCAATATGGTGATTAAGCAGAAACTCTTTTTTAATCATCACACTAGGATGAAGTAGCATGTTGTATTTTAGTAATTCCAACACAGGTTCGTGTATGATTCCATATCCAAGGTGGGAAACATTTCTTTCGTTGCCCTTATCGCTGAAAATCTTAGCCCATGTTCCACAAACTGTAATATCCGGATTTTTTTTCATACGTTTTAATTGAATTCTTAATCGTTCTGTATGCATTATATCATCGGCATCCATGCGTGCAATATAAGAGCCGGAAGCCAACTCTAATCCTTCATTTAAGTTTTGAATAAATTGATGCTCCTTTCTGACTAAACGTATTCTTTTGTCTGTATATCCTTGAATGATTTCTACTGTCCGGTCTGTTGAACCATCATCTATAATAAGAAACTCAAAGTCGGTCAGTGTTTGATTCAAAACACTATCAATAGATTCTTTTATATATCTCTCACCATTTCTGACGGGCATTAGAACTGTTATTTCAGGCATTGTCTTGTTCTATTAATTGTTCATATACATTAATCGTATTCTCTATCATCTTTTCCAGAGTGAATCTTTCTTGGTAGTTCTTGATTGCATTTGTGCTCAGTTTTAGCCTTAAGGCTTCATCATCTATCAAGCGGATGATGGCGTCTGCTAATTTCTCTTCATCTAGCTCTAAACCAAAATCTTCATCAAACACTAAAGGGATTCTCAAAGCGTTTACTTCATCTTCGAACATTTCGGAAAGTGCATCTACATCTGATACGATCATTGGCATACCAAACATGGACATTTCAATAGCCACATAGCTACATTGTTCATGTAAAGAAGGAATGACTCCTATAGTATTTGTTGTATATAGTTCTTTCAGCTCATTAAAAGAAACAGTCCCTAATATGTCAATCTTTAGTTGTTTGTATGCTTTGCGGATATGAGATGACATATATCCGGTACATTGCCCAACTAATTTCAGTTTGCAAAAATACCCTCTACTGGCTACTTTATTTAATGCATTAAGTAAACAAATCACTCCTTTTTCACGACTGATTCTGCCTACGAAAAGGATCTCTGGTGTTCTAGATTTTCTTTCCTGCAAGGTGATTCCCGTATCATCCATACCATTATATATAACAGATATTTTGTCTGGATGGATACCATATGCTGAAATAATGTGTTTCATTGCGGAATAAGAAACACATATAATTCTATCAGATAAAGGATATGCAATCTTTTCTAGTTGATTTTCATTTATTAAATTGAATGTGTTATTCAACCATTGAGAGTACTGTTTCTTAAACAGACTTTCATTATATTCAAGACTTAGTTTCCAAGGAATGATATGTAAATGGGTTAAAATATGTCCGCCTAAAGATAACTTTAAAATATCCGCTAATTTTACTAGTAATAATTCTTGCACATGCCAAATTAATTGTTTCCTGTTTTTAAAATAGGGAGATATTAAGTCGGATACGACGTTAAAATACTTAGTAAGCCAATATATTTCATTTCTCAGAGGCTTGGATTTAGAAGGATATGGGATATTAGCAATTATCCTATCCTCTGTCACTTCAAATTTGGGAAAGATCAGACTGGTATTTAAACAAATAATATGAACTTTAATGCCGTTCATATGTTTCATACCTTCTGTTAACATTTGAATATAGCGTACAACACCGGATGGATTGCCAGTTTCTATTCTGAGGATTACAACATTTTTTTCTATCATTTCAGCATTATATAGTGTCCGGTGGATTTTATATCTTGGAAATTAAGACATTCCATAAGTAACAATTGGGGAATTCCTCCTTTTAGTCTACTTAATGTCAGCCGATTTTCTTTATATAAATAAGATTCTTTATTAAACAAGAGGCTTGACAATTGTTTCTTTAAAGATGTCCATTCACTTTCTTTATTAAGAAGTTGTAATTTATTCAGATTGTAAATAGCATCAATTGATTCTTTTAAGTTTAGGGTTTCCAAAACCATATTTGAAAAGTAGCATTTTATAATCGCATTTGCCAGCTTTATGATATCTTTGCGTTTATGGCACAAACCATATTGCAAAAGATTGACCCCAAATGATATATTAGTACAAACATGTTTATCACTGATTAATTTTTTATGTGTTTGTACTATTATGTCAATTAATGTTTCTCCTCGAATACTTAATTCTTCATAAAGATTATAGAGACAGAGCATTTTCGTAGCATGGTAATAGAACAAATTACGTTCAAACAAACTTTTAGGAATTTGTTTTAGGTAATCATAGAGGTTCTCTATTAAATTGGGAAGTATTTCATCAAAATCAGATTCCTGAATATATGATTTAGAAGCTATTAAAAACGATATAGCGTCGTTTTTAGATACAATATTGTTCATATCTGTTTTTAATTGTTTTATGAATGCTACTATTTCTTTATGTTCTTGACCATATAATTCCAGATAATCAGCTTCAATATATTCTTTTTCAATAAGATGAATAAGAGACCATGCTATTCCCATTTTTCCTTCATTAAATGTATTGCTTTTCATAGGAGAAGCTAGTACCTCTTGCAATAACTCAAAAGCATGTTTTTCAGCTAAAGCATCCTTAAAATAGTGAGAATATTCGAAAAGAATTAAAGAATACCCCATTTTACCAAACATCAGACTAGAGTTGTCTAATGAATATCCATGTAATAATATAAAGTTCACCAAAAAATTATTTTTCATACTTCGTTTATATTAACTCGCTTTAATAGGGAAATCTTCAATATTGAATTGTACTATGGCAGAATGGTTGTAGTCCTTCTTTGTGGCAATTTCAATAAGCAGTGTTCGAAATCAGTGACTTAGTATTGTTTCTTGACTTAATATCAATATTCAAGGTAGTCTTCAATCTTAAACTTTTCATCTTTTACAATAAATTTTAAATATCGACCATATAATATTTTCTTGTCAATGGTTATCAGGGGGCCAAAACTGTTTTCAGGAAACTTCCTTATTTGTTTTTCTAAATAAGATACAATCATTTTCTCGTCGGTAGATAATGTTTTCGGCAATAAGAGGTGTGGAATAATTTGTCCTGTTTTAGGGACTACTTCCAATAGAAATGAATATTCCCTCCCAACATGTTTGCTAAATTCTGTAGAAAAATTTTCATTAATTAGGGGAGAGATTAAAAAATCTATATTCCTTTTAATGTCATCATACCAACATCCGTCTTCGCGTATTAATATCATGCCTCCTTTTTGTGGAAAACAAGAAGATTCAAACTTACCCTCATCTGGAGTTATTTGTTTTTCGTCAGATATCCTACCTTTATGAATGGATATGAGTGAAGCTTTCTTTGATACAACTGTATTAAATAGCTTTCTTGGGCAATGCAAAACGAATAATCTACCAGTGAACCATTTGGCAATTATACCATTATAACCTGCGGGCACATCTTGATACATAGCTGATTCTCTCATTCCATATTTCTCTTTTATTTTTTGTAATTCAAGAGAAGCTTGTTTTAAGGAATCTTTGTTTTGCGGAAATATATCTTCTAAAAATAGATACTTACAGTTTCTGTTTGGGATTCTCCATTGAGCTACACAACAAAATTCTTTCTTTAAAGGTGAAGGATACATAAAGGAAGGCTCATAGAAGTAACCGGGAACATATATTTCGTCATAATCTTGAGGAACACTATTTTTACTATCTTTGAAAAGACTAAACATGTCAGTTAGAGACAGAATCTCATATTTGTCGTCTGCATTATTTTGAGCATAGATTAAACTAGGCAATAAATATATGAAAAGTGATATAATTCTATTTTTCATAATTGTTGTTCTCAATATGGAATATAGGTATCAGTTGGCTCATGATAAATATAAAATTCTTTATATCCAATTTCTTGTAATTTACTCTTTGTTTCATAGTCTGCATCACTTGGATAGTTAGCATATTCACTCTGATGGTTATGATATTTTATATCACATCCACTATACGCCATTGACACTTCTTTTTCTTGATGATTGGTACCTGCGAAAAAATGATAAGTTGAACTATCCACGCACATAGACCATTCTACAGAAGTATTTTGAGTTAAAAAACTATAGATATCTCGATTCTGTTCACTAGTACCTTCAATAACCAATTGACCAGAAGATATTTGAAAAGATGTACCTTTAGGCAATTCCATTGTTGGAGCCCCATCCCATGATCCCATTGATACAAGAACCTCATCTGTATTTGTTTCGTTAGAGTAAAGTACACGCCCATCCACTCCAATTACATATAAAGTACCTCCGATTACTCCTTTTTCTTCATTTTGACTCAATACAGGCATTTCTTTTCGAATTTCATCAATAAGTGCCCTTGTTAATTTTTGTTTCATAAGTGTTTGATTTTAGTTTTGTGATTTCACAAATATAGAAACGATGGGATAAATCCCCATCTTATTTGCATCTTAATTATCAGCGGACTTTTCTTTAGCTTTTAAATGAGGTATTTCGTATTCTTCTATGATTGGTGGATCTATTACTTCAATATAATCTTTAGGCTCTCTATACCAAAATACCTTTTTTAATGATCTTATATATTGACTTAATTTTCTAGCACCTTTGTCATTATAAAAGCAATACAGAACAATACATCCGCGACGTTTTTTTTGAATAATCATTACTTGGCAATGATTATACTTATTTTCTAAATTTTCCCACATTCTTAAAGGATATGTAATTACAGTATCCGCATTATATGCTTTACGAGCATATTTTAAAGATTTATAAGTGAGAGGAAGGTCGCATAAAGAGGTCACTCTTTCCCCTGTATTTACAAAAAAATCTCCTTTGATTATTTCTAAATGATAAGTATTCACTTCAATCATAAATCCTGTTTTAAAACTAAAGTCAGCATAAATGGAATCTTTATCCCCGCAAAATATGGGAGGCACAGATACGTATGCAATAAAATTACTGTCTTTTGATAGTATACAATTATAATGTCGATTGTAGTCTCTAACTTGTTTTGAAGTAATGCATGTTAATCGATCACCGCCGGGAATATAATGGAATACAAAATCGCTGGACTGATTAAATCGTACTTGGTTTCTATCCAATGCATATCCATCAGATATATATCCACCAGAATTGAATAATTCTTTAGTTTTTTTATCTTCTTGAGAATATACTTTTGATATACTCAAAAGTAATAATGATAACAAGACTAAATCTTGCAGAACTCGCATAGCTTTTTATTAATTGTAGTATTAATTATAGTAACTGTAATCACTGTTAGCAGTACCATTGTAGTCACTAATATTTTCATAATTATAATTCCCGTAATAACTATTACCATAGCCATAACTATCTTCGTAATTACCATAACCAAAATAACCATAGGCATAGCCGTAGCTTTCCTCATGAGCACCAATGGTAGTATCAATGTCGGCTTTTTTTATTCGATATATTGTGGATATATCCGAAATGTCTACTTTTCTTACCTTTTTCCCATCTTCCCCCTCTAGGGTTGGGTCAAAATAAGAGATTTTTCCGTTTTCATCTGGTACTGCAAAGACTATAATAGTATGTCCTGTGCCATCAGGATTTACCATAGTTGCAACTTGATAATAGTCTCTGTTAGAAGTCATTGAACCTGGAACTGTATTACCAAATCCCATAACGCTAAGGACATTTCCAATTAATTCATTGGGAACTCCTCCCATTGCTGTAGGATCAAGACCATAAATATCTTTATAATCATTAGCATAATCTTGCGCAGATCGGGAGGGATCCATATGGTGCATGCAATTGAATAAACAATCCCAACTTGTAGTTCCACCATCTCCACCGTTGCAACATCTCATTTCCATTTCTGTCAGTACTGGCATCTCTTTCCGAATCTCATCAATGAGTGCTCTTGTTAATTTTTGCTTCATAAGTATTAAATTTTATTTGTGTGATTCTGCAAATATAGAAATAAATTTCGCATCTTTGCAAGAAATATAAATCTTTTTTTATGCAAACAAGACAATTCCCCTGGGAGTACCAAATGGATGCAAAAGACTGTGGCCCAGCATGTATCAAAATGATAGCAAAATACTACGGCAAATACTATTCGTTGCAATATTTGAGGGATTTATGTGGGATAACCAGAGAAGGAGTTTCCTTTTTGGATATTAGCTATGCTGCCGAAAAAATAGGGCTAAGAACTGTAGCGGTTAAGGCGACTATGGAGAATCTGACCAACAGGATTCCACTGCCATGTATCATACACTGGGACCAGCACCACTTCATAGTTGTGTATAAAACAAAAAAAGGGAAGATATATGTGTCCGATCCTGCCAAAGGCTTGCTTTCCTATCCGGAAGAGGATTTCAAAGACAGATGGTATAAGGAAGGGGAAGAATTCGGGATGCTGATGGTACTGGAGCCTATGGCAAACTTCAAGCAAATAGAAGCTCATGAACGGATCGAAAGATTCAAAAGTTTCGAAAACCTTCTCAACTATTTTACGCCATATAAAAAAGCATTCGGCATATTGTTCGCTATCATGTTGATAGCCACCGGACTGCAAGCAGTACTTCCGTTTATCTCAAAATCTGTAATAGATATAGGTATATATACTCAGGATATATCTTTCATCTACATGATGCTAATCGGCAATATTGTTCTTTTACTTAGTATAACGCTGTCAAATGTATTAAGAGACTGGGTCTTGCTGCACGTTTCTACCCGTGTCAATATCTCCCTCATATCGGACTATCTGATCAAATTAATGAAATTACCGGTGACTTTCTTCGAAAACAAACTGGTCGGTGATATCCTTCAACGGGCGGGCGATCATGAAAGAATACGCAGCTTTGTGATGAACAACTCCTTGGGGATGTTCTTCTCTATCATTACATTCGTTGTATTCAGCATTATACTGTTGATTTATAATCCTATGATCTTTTTTATTTTTATAGCGGGCAGTGGGATTTATGTAGCATGGATTTTCACCTTTTTGAGCATACGTAAAAAGCTCGACTGGGAGTATTTCGAACTGAATGCCAAGAACCAAAGTTACTGGGTGGAAACCATCGAAAATGTTCAGGAGATTAAAATAAACAATTACGAAGACCTTAAACGCTGGAAATGGGAAGCTATACAGGCAAGGATATACCGGTTGAATCTGAAAGTGCTGAAAATCAATAATGCACAGTCGCTTGGGGCGCAATTTATCAATAGTATGATGAATATTGCCGTCACGTTCTACTGTGCCATCGCCGTTATCAATGGAGATATCACTTTCGGAGTCATGATCTCAACGCAATTTATTATAGGGATGCTGAACGGACCTGTGGCACAGTTAGTCAGTTTTATACAATCTGCCCAGTATGCTAAAATCAGCTTTATGCGTATCAATGAAATTCATCAGCTGAAAGATGAAGACGATTCTTCGCCTGTGATAAGCAACAGTCTGAGTTTGCCTGTAGACAAAAGTTTATATCTGAAGAACGTATCATTTCAGTATTCGAGAAATGCTCCGCTGGTTTTGAAAAACATCACCTTGCAGATTCCTAAAGGAAAAGTGACCGCTATTGTCGGAGACAGCGGATGCGGCAAATCTACTTTACTCAAACTGTTGTTGCGTCTATACATGCCTTCTTACGGAGAAATCTGTATGGGAGATATGAACGTGAATAATATCAGTCTTCGCAATTGGCGTGCTAAATGCGGCTGCGTGATGCAGGACGGGAAATTGTTTAATGACACCATACAGAACAATATTGTACTGGATGATGCCAATATTGATTATGAGGCATTGCAGAAGGCTGTTGAAGTAGCCAATATCAGCCACGAGATAGAAGCTATGCCGCAGGGATACCAGACAATGATCGGAGAAATGGGCAGAGGTTTGAGTGGAGGGCAACGGCAGCGTGTACTGATAGCAAGAGCGCTCTACAAGGATCCGGACTATCTGTTTCTGGACGAAGCTACCAATGCACTTGATACGATTAATGAGCAAAAGATAGTAAGGGCATTAAATAACGTTTTCAAAAACAGGACAGTCATTGTGGTAGCTCATCGGCTAAGTACGATTCGCAGGGCAGACCAAATCATCGTATTAAAAGCGGGAATGATCATAGAGACAGGCAATCATCAAAGCCTGATGACAAACAAACAGTATTATTACAACTTAATTCAAAGCCAATATGAACCGGAAACAAACACCTTCTCCACAGAAGAAAGCGCAGACTAAATCATCCGGAAGAAGCGAAGAACTGGATGAGATTATTGACCGGATGCCCATGGCTTTCGGAAAATGGGTGGCACTGGCGGTCATTGTATTTGCAGCATTATTTCTATTGTTCGGATGGATTATCAAATACCCGGATATGGTGACCGGGCAAATTAAAATTAATGCGCAGAACCCGACCGTAAGGCTTGTTGCCAACAGTACGGGGAATTTGCTGCTTCTTTCGCACAAAGCACAGGAGGAGGTGAAGAAGGGGGAATATATAGCGGTCGTGCAAAATCCTGCTTCTACAGAGGATGTGCGGAAGATTGCGGATTTAATAAATCGAATAGATTTCGATGGCACCCATTTGCTTGCTCTTAAAGATACATTTCCCGACAAGGTATATTTAGGAGAAATCAACCCTCAATACTATGCCTTTCTTGCAGCTCTGAAAGCTCAATGTGACTATCTGCAGCAGAATGTCTACGAAAAGCAAAGAGAGAATATCACGACGAGCATTGAATGGAAAAAGAAGATTGTCCGAGAAGCGGAGGACTCGCAGAAAGCTGCAAAAGATAGAATGGATGTTGCCCGGAAATGGCTTAAACGTTATGTCTCTCTTGATCAGCAGGAAATAGCGACTTATGAATATGAGACCGATCAGATTAAAAATAATTACCTGACAACAGTACAGGAGGTACAAAACATAAATAGGGAGATTGCCTCGACCCGCATGCAAATCACAGAAGCATACCATCGGCTGGAGCAACTGGAAGTGGAACAACTGGAGAAAGAACGGGAACTGAAAGTGGAACTTTTGTCCACTCATCAGAACTTGATAGCAAATATGGCCGCATGGGAACAGAAATATGTTTTCAAAGCTCCTTTTGATGGAAAAGTAGAGTTCCTGAAATTTATTTCAGATGGTCAATTTGTGCAGGCAGGAGAAGCGGTATTTGGAGTGATACCCAAGGAAAACCATATATATGGTCAGGTGTTGCTTCCGGCCAATGGAGCCGGAAATGTAAAAGAAAACAGTAAAGTCGTTATTAAGTTAGAGAACTATCCCTACATGGAGTATGGATATATAGAAGGATATGTATCTTCTATCTCTTTGGTCACCCAAACGCAGAAAACAGGAGAAAAGACCATTGAAACATATTTGATTAACGTTGAATTGCCCAACGGATTAACAACTAATTATGAAGAGACTCTCGACTTTAAATATGAGTTGGGAGGAACCGCCGATATTATTGTAAAAGACAGACGGTTGATAGAACGCCTGTTTGATAATTTAAGATATCGGACTAAATAAAGCTCATACTCAAATTTACGCTCCATAGGAATTCAACACGACTTTTGCCCTCACGCTCTAACAGTCTGTCTGTATCCCTTTATTCATCGTGGTTTCGGGTGTGGTAGCAAGTGTGGTGGCAAGTATGAGAGCAAACGGTTGCTCTCACTCAGTTCCGTCGCATTATATGTTGTTTTTTGCTGCTATTATTTGATTTACAGAGTATTAATATCTGAAGTGTCAACTATTAACGATTGATATTTCAGCCATTAATAACTGAGAAATCAGGTGTTAATAGCTGATAACTCACGCATTATTGACCGATATATGATTGAATGCTTCCTGAAAGATCAGGTTGATTGAAACATTTCATGCGGTCAAATCAATCCAATCATATAAGTCAAGCGCCAGTTTCCTGCTTGGGAAACTGGCGTTCCCTTATAAGGGAACGCCAGTTCCAAGGCAGGAAACGAGCGTTTCCGATATAGGGAACGCTCGTTTCCAAAATAAGAAATTAAAGGAAACTGTAAGCCATTCAGATACAATGATATAGGGAAATCATGGTAAGAAATGAACCATCTACGTGTGATTGATGTCGTATTTTATTATAAGGTTAATGCGAGCAAAAAGTCTGTTTTTATTAGAGGAAAAGTTTGTATGCCGTAATATAATATCGTACCTTTACAGGAATTAAGCGATAAACAATATTGGTAGATAAACAGACAAAAAAGAATGAAAATAACTTTAATCAGACAAGACAGCGGGAGTGGAAAAGAAGCTCTAAGCATATGCGAAGCAGGTACATTATTCAACAAAATGAAAACGGAGACAAAATCGGGACACATTACGGCTTTGCGAAACCTGATACCGATGCTGGAAGGTACGTACAGCCAGTACGAACATATAGACAAACTGCCATATATCTATTCTGCCGTAGAATGTACCCGCACTAAAGAAGGCGAACGAAAAATGAAACAATATAACGGACTGGTGCAGTTGGAAGTGAACCGGCTGGCAGGCCCGTCCGAAATGGAATATGTGAAACGGCAGGCGGCACTCTTGCCTCAGACTTTCGCCGCATTCTGTGGTTCCAGTGGCCGTAGCGTGAAGATATGGGTGCGTTTTGCCCTGCCGGATGACAGAGGACTGCCCGAAAAAGAAGCGGAAGCGGAATTATTTCATGCTCATGCCTACTGGCTGGCGGTAAAGTGCTACCAGCCGATGCTTCCTTATGATATTAATCTGCAAGCACCGGTGCTGACACAGAAGTGTCGCATGACACTGGACGAATCTCCATATTACAATCCCGATGCAGTGCCGTTCTGTCTGGAACAACCGCTCGCTATGCCCGGTGAAGAAACTTTCCGGCAGCGCAAGCAGGGTGAAAAGAATCTGTTGTTGCGATTGAAACCGGGATATGAGTCTGCAAAAACTTTCACGAAGATTTATGAAGCGGCGTTGAACAGGGCATTTCAGGAAATGGAAGACTGGAAGCGTGGAGATGATTTGCAACCTTTGCTTGTACACCTTGCCGAGCATTGTTTCAAAGCGGGTATCCCCGAAGAAGAAGCGGTCCGGCAGACACTCATTCATTACTATCGGGAAGAGGATGAGCGAATCATACGCTCGACGATTCATAATCTTTATCAGGAATGTAAGGGTTTTGGTAAGAAAAACAGTATCGGAAGGGAGCAGGAGACGGCTTTTCTGCTGGAAGAATTTATGAACCGTCGTTATGAATTTCGTTTTAACACCGTGTTGGATGATCTGGAATACCGCCAGCGTGATTCCATCCACTTTTACTTTAAGCCCGTGGACAAACGTGTGCGCAACAGTATCTCTATCTGTGCCTTGAAAGAAGGGATCAATGCCTGGGATCGTGATGTAGACCGTTTTCTGAATTCGGAATATGTTCCTTTGTACAATCCTGTAGAAGAATATCTTTATGATGTCGGCCGTTGGGACGGGAAAGACCGTATCCGTGCATTGGCAGGATTGGTTCCATGCACGAATCCGTACTGGCAGGAGTTGTTTTATCGTTGGTTTCTGAGCATGGTGGCACATTGGAGAGGGGTAGATCGGCAGCATGGAAACAGTACGTCACCTTTGCTTGTTGGTCCGCAAGGGTATCGTAAGTCAACATTTTGCCGGATTATCCTGCCGCCTGAATTGCGTTTCGGCTATACGGACAGTATCGATTTCAAGAGTAAGCAGGAAGCGGAGCGTTATTTAGGACGTTTTTTTCTGATCAACATTGATGAGTTCGATCAGATCAATGTCAGCCAGCAGGGGTTTCTGAAGCATTTGTTGCAAAAGCCTGTTGCTAACTTGCGCAAGCCTCATGGCAATACTATTCGTGAAATGCGTCGTTATGCTTCCTTTATCGGCACCAGCAATCAGAAAGATTTGCTTGCCGATCCAAGTGGCAGCCGTCGTTTTATCTGTATTGAGGTGATAGCTCCTATCAAAACCAATGCTACCATCAATTACAAACAGCTTTATGCTCAGGCGATGGAAGCCATTTATAAGGGTGAGCGTTACTGGCTGGATGATGAGGATGAAAAGATTTTGAAGCAGACGAACCGTGAATTTGAGCAGGCGAGCCCGTTGGAACAGTTGTTCCATTGTTATCTCCGTCCGGCGGAAGAAGAGGAGGGAGGCGAATGGATGACGTCCATGCAGATTCTGAATTATTTGCAGACGAAGACACGGGACAGGTTGGCTATCAATAAGGTAGCTGTGTTCGGCCGTGCGCTTCAGAAGCTGAATATTCCCTGCCGGAAGTCCGGTAAGGGGACACTTTATCATTTGCTGAAAATAGAATGATTGGTAGCAACGTGAGGGCAAACGGTTGCTCTCACGTTGCTACCATTGGATCTCTAATCGCTGTAACTTCGATGAATAGGGGAGATTGAGGCGGAAATGAGAGCGTGAGGGCAAAAGTGCTGTCATTTTTCATTTGGAAAAAAGTTATTTCGCTACAGTCGCCTCAACGAGACTATCCATATCAAAATCAATATTATAATCCTTTTCTATTTGAATCCTTCTTATTTGATTGACCAGCGAATGCGGTTTCACCCTTCGGGTCATCTCTATTTCCAGCAACCTTTCGGGAAAGCGTTTACGGATTTCATCTATATTTCTCATGAAAAGTGAATCTTTATTTTCGTAGAGAGAATTGGCGGCTTCTGCCAGGATAAAAGCTCCCAAGCTGTCGGGATATTGTTTTAGTACTGCTTGAAGGAAAACCTTGCTTTTTCCAAAGCTTTCGTGGGCTTCAGCGTGCATATCTTTGGCAGCTTGAAGTAGTCCCAGTTGGAACAGATACTCACCGGTAATTGCGTTTTTCTCCATAGCAAGTGTTTGTATGTATAGGGCGGAGTCCAGTTCTCCCATTTCAGATAAAAGTTTGGCTTTCATGCCATAATAGTCGGGATTTAAACTGTCGATTGCCAAAGCTTTGTCCAGAAAGCGGATGCATTTTCGGGTGGAGTCTACATCATAGGAAGATTCCATCAGGGCTATTGCTTGTTGGTAGAGGCTGTCTGCCTGAAGATTGATACAATGAGGAGTGATGTCTGCTTTAGACTCTTGCCGGGAATGGCAACCTGTAGCTGCAATAATCATTGGCAAGATAGTTAATAAGAGGCTTAATTTCTTGGGTTTCATATTCATAATTCTTATCATCCAATTTTATAAAAAGTAAGACTGGCGAAGAACTCGATAAGAAAATGTGTCTAATCTGATCTTATTTTGTTCTTCGTCAGTCTTTTCTTGTTTTGTTAAATGCCTAGCTGCTCTCTTGCCCAGGCTTCATCATGTCTTATTCTGTAAAGGTATATTTCGGACATATTCCACCATGCGCTGCCTGCGACAGTATAATCCAATGGATCTTTGTCACGGCGAGCCGTAGGAGTAAATCGGATATAGTTGTAAGCTTGCTTTCCACTCACATTGTTTTTAGCTGTGGCATGGCCACCGTTTGTTGTCGGCAGATTGAATTCTTCATTACCCATACTTTCAAAGAACTCACCGTTCATACTTCCATATATTGTTGCGGCTTTTACGTCACCTCCGTTATTCACTCTGCTTTGACGTGCATCATATTCAAAACAAAGGTCCTTTAATGGTTTGTTCAGTTTGATCTGGACATAATGTGCTTCTGTTGTAACAGGAGCATTCCACTTGGTATGATAATAAGTATTCACCTTCCCGTCAATCAATGCCGGTAAACCGCCTCCGTCTCCGACATGATTAGCATTGTCGGAAAGCATATCGATAGTAAGAGTAACACGTTCCATTTCGGAAGCTTCGCCGGAAATGCCTGTTATTGTTACCGGACTATCTGTCTCCATACCAGTCGGACCATAGGTGTTGATAGTAAATGAGTATTCACCTGCACATTGGTAAGTATCATCTATGATATAGGATGTTGTCTTATAGTCATTTATTAAGATCTCTTTATTTTCTTTCGTGACTTTATCGTAATAGGTAATCTTTATCTTGTTGAAGTCTACATCTTCAGGTATCTCCCATTGCAGCTGAATACTTCCGGCTCCCGGAGTAGCAGTAGCATTGATCACATTTAAAGGAGGTGTCGCGATAAATCCGGCCTGTTTTACTGTGACTACGAACTGACTTGGTACTTTGTCGGTGCTATTGGTACTCTTGAAGGTTATCTTTCCTTCACGAGGTTGATTCTCAACTTCAGTGTTGGCTTTAATGATAAAGCTTTCGGAGACATCACGCAGTGCTCTTGAAGCGGGTAATGATACTGGAGTGATCCAGGATTGGGCGGATTCTTCGACTTCATAGGTATATGACACTTCACCGGCAGGAGAATTTACTTTGAAAGGAATAGTGATTGTTTCTCCCATTGCTTTCACTTCATAGATCTTCTTGTCTTCATCGATTTCGACTATATAACCTCTAGGTTGTTGCTTTATCAGGAAAGAAGCTGTATAGCTGTAATTCTGGGAAGACTGGAGGATAATCGTACAATAACGTACGTCAGTCTCGGTGCTTTTATCCAGCGTAAATTTCAGTTCCTGTTTGTTTACGTCTTCCGCTGCACGCGTCTTTGCATCAAATGTGGCAGGTTGCTCTGCCAGACGTATCCAGTTGCAAGTGTCTGGTATAATGATATTATCCAGATTCAGGTTGGTCGCTACAGGAATTGTCAATGTTTCTCTTTCTGCATCTATTATTTCTACATATCCTTCCTGTTGTAGCTTGTCACCTATCAGGATGGCCGGTTCTTTACCAAACTGCGAGACAGTGATGGAATAGCTTTGATGACCATAGGCTACAGTGATTTCTGCCCGGCGTTGTTTGTATATATTGTTTGCACTGGCAGATACGACTACTTTGCCCTCGTGTTGTACTACCTTGCACCATTCTGCATTGGACTGGGCACTCCATCTGTCGAGTGGTACATTGGTCTGCACTTCAATTTCATGTTCTCCTCCCAGAAGTGGGAAAGTGATAGGTGCCTGACTTTTATCAGGAACTACCAGCGTTTCTACTTTAAACTCGGTTTCGTAATCGGGCGAACAAGAGATAAGTCCGGAAGCAATTCCGAATATGCTTGCGAGCCCGATGATTAATATATTTTTTTTCATACTCATTTGATTTGATTACAAGTTATCTACTCTTGGGTTAAATTCATATCGTAGTTTGGCTTTCACTTCCCGGTAAGGGGCGGTGGATTCCAGGCGATATTTATAATGCAGACGGAACTCTTTGTAATAAGTGGCACGTCCGTCGGGAGTACGGATAGCGTTTAACAGGAATGTGTTGTCGTAATCATCGATTGGGGTAAGTTGTACTACATCGACCGGATCCACTTCCACATCATTAACTCTGTCATGCGCTCTGATGGTAAGTTCTCTGGCCTGAGGATTCTCCGGTTGCTGCTCGCCAATTTCCAGAATGATACTCTTAGATACAATTCTGCTTCTTGCTGTCTTATAATCGCCAAGATCTTCATCACCTGCCATCATGCGTACCGAATTGGCACCGATCGGGAATACTTGATTGGCATTTGTCGGTCTACGGACTTCGGGACTACCACTGGGGTTAGGAATTACAATCGTACTGCTTGTATAATTGTAGTAGGTAGAAGTCTTTGTCGTTGCGTAATAGTTTTCTTTATAGATACGCAATAATACATGACTTTTATCCGGATTATAATTAGGTGTTTTTTCCGGATCTATCTTGTAATCCAGAAAATAAATAGAATCCGGTGAAATCCTTTCCAGATTTTTCAGATAGATCGGAAACATTACTTTGGAAGTGCCTGCCTGAATATCCAGTTCCTTATTGGGAAAATCATAGCATTCATCGGGAAGCAGTTTGGCAAATTTTTCTTTTTCTATATCAAAGTTGGATTTGTTGTATGCTTTCAGCAAAGAATCCGATTCCAGAAGAGCTACATGGTGTGTGTTAGGGCTTATTTGTGAGCCGCTAACCGTGGCAACCAGATAGATCGTATCTTTTTCTTGTCCTACATTAGCCACCTGCCGGTCGTAGATCAGACTCGAATTACTGAGTAAGCCTACTTCGTTCCGGTATTGTTCCTGGTCGAAATCGTATTCATTGCAAGCACTCAATACACCTATAAGGGTGCAGAGCATTATATTAAATTTCTTTTTCATATTCAGTCTGTTATTCATGTTTTGATATTATCTGTCCCATCCGAAATTCTGGTCGGCATTGGGAACCTTCAGCAATTCATCATGGCGGATCGGTAAGAATACCATTTTAGGCAGTGCAATGCGGTCTCGCACATTTTGTGTATTGATCGTCACAATATTCCAGAATCCTTCATTACCGTTGGCATTTGTACGGTCTTTTGTCACATCCAGTCCCCGCCAGTTGGAGCTGTTGGCATCTTCGTCCAGATAGGTTCCCCACCTGCGCGTATCGAAATATCGGTATCCTTCGTTAAAGAGCTCTACCTGACGTTCATTGCGGATGATTTTTTCAAAATTGTCTGCTTCTGCCATGTCGTTGGCATCTACTCCCGGCAAGCCGACGCGATAACGTATCATGTTGAAATATTTAGTCATTTCTGCCGGATCACGGCTAACGGTTTCCTCAATAAGTGTACCTGTATTGTCGGATACTTCTACGGTCACTGTACCTTCTACACGGTTCAATGCTTCTACATATTCCAGTAGCACTTCACCATAACGAATGATAGGGAACGGTTTAGGGCTGGTGACGAATGCGCCTTTTACACTCCCTTTGCCGTTAGCCCATGAGTCGTCCGGATGAATGTATTTGACGGGAACATAACCGCTGACACTGTAGTCGTTTACGTTATTTCCGGCACCGGCAATTCCGGCATTGGTATCATCGTGAGAATACCAGAATTGCTGATTGACGTAGGAGGCGTCGGTAGAAGCTGAACTCATCGGCCAGTAGCGACCCGGAAAACCTATCGAGGCATAGAAGCGTGCCGAACGATTGGCGTACATCATAGGTACGTTTTCCCTCAGTAGGTATGTCCCCAGTTTTTTGGATTCGCCGGTGAGTCTGCTGAAGTCCGGTTCATATGGATATTCTGCCGATGAATTATGAATAGTCCGCCCATCTGCCATCAGATAGCAATCAATTACCCTCTGCGGCACAGACATTGAACCCCATCCGCCAAACTTGACAGGGAATGAGTGATGGGTATAGTTAGTGACGTTACTGGATTCCATCGCCCAGATGAATTCTTTATTAGTCTGTATGATACCTTCTCCTGTGAACATGTCGGAGTAAGAGTGATAAGGATCGATATTGCCTGCTCCGTCAGGGAAGTTAGCAGTAGGGACATTGGAGGCCAGAGGATATGGGTTCTGGGCATCTGCTTCCACTGTATGTAGCTCGTATCCCATTTTGGTCAGCTGTTTGGCGGCAGCTGCTGCAACGGCCCAGCGTCTCGGGTCATACTCTTGATTGACATAGTAGGCTCCGTCGCTTTTACGTTTCCAGGTCCCGAAACATTTACGGGCTGCAGCTCCGCCATTGAAAAGCGGTGAAGCCTGGAAGAGGCGCAAACGGGCGATGAGTGCCATGGCTGCTCCTTTGGTCGGACGTTGATAATAGTTGACGCTTTGCTCATCCGCCGAATAGATGCCTTGAGTTGCCAGTCGGAATTCATCGCATATATAATCTACAGACTCATCATAGGTAGCCCGTTCGCGATTATAATATTCGGCAGGTTCGGAGGTGCTCAGTTCTTCATCGCCCACGATAATCAACGGTCCCCAGTTCATCAAAAGATGATAATAAGCGTACCCACGCATAAAGTGAACATATCCGATATAACGTCTTCTGTCCATTTCGTTCATATCAGGTACATTGTAGACTTCTTTAAGCATTTTGTTACATCTTGCTACAATGACATACATGTCGTACCATTGGTTTTGGATAGGCAGATTTCTGCTGTTGATGGTACCTACGGAAAATTGTAGTCCCCAAAATTCATTTGTCTGATATTTAAGTGTTATTTCGTCCGAAGCAGATTCCCCCGGATTCCAGGAATTTCCCCAGATAGCCCCTGCGTCGGGAAAACCTTTCGGAGTGTTCCAGAGATAACCTTCAGCATTTTTCTTGCTGTGAAAGATGGAGTCTTCTTTGAAAGTAGCTTCGAAGTATGGGTCTACATCCAGAAAATTGCAGGAACTGAGTAGTAGTGTACTTCCTACTGTTGCTCCCAATATTATTTTGAATAACTTTTTCATGAGTGTTCTATATTATTTTTAGAATTTAAGATAAACCTGGAACGTGTAAGTTGCCGGTATCGGATAAGCGGCCCCGTTTGCAGATGCCTGTTCCGGATCAAAATACTTCACTTTGTCGATAGTAAAAAGGTTGTTGGCAACAAACTCCAGATCGACAGAAGATAGTCCTGTCTTTTTTATCCATGGAGTCTTCAGGTTGTACTTCAGACTGAGTTCCTGAAAGCGCAGGAAAGAACCGTTCCGTTTCCAGAAAGAGGAAAGCTGGGAGTTGTTCGTATTACCTCCGTAGGAGAGACGTGGGAATTCTGCATGGGGATTTTCCGTAGCGGTGGTGCCTGAATACCATGCGGGCGTCCATCTGTTCTTGGGATTGTTGGCCAGCTTGATAACGTTGCCGAGTTCTCCGTTATAGAAGGGAATCCATCCTGCGTCATTACCGAGTCCCGAACGGTAGTAGTCTACTTTTGCCGAACCTTTGAAAAGGAAGCTGAGGGTTAAGTCTTTCCAATGAAAATCGGCTCCGAACCCATACATTACCCGGGGGAGTTGGTTGGAATAAGACAAAGGTACTTTGTCATTGTCATTGATAATACCGTCTCCATTTACGTCACGATATTTGATATCTCCCGGACGAATGCGGCCGAATCCGCTTTGGTCGGCACTTGTGTTGATTTCTTCTTTACTGGAGAAGAGACCTTCTGCAATATATCCGCGAAGGATGTTAAAGGGTTTTCCGGTTACACTCAGATAATCATAAGGTAACTTGTTTTCTTCATAGTAATCAATAATATTCTGAGAGAAAGTGTAATTGCCGCGTACAGTGAAGCTCATGTCTTTATTGATCTGGTGGAAGAATTCGAAGTTTCCGTCAGAACCATAGCTATGCATTTTTCCTACATTTGATTTCGGGACGGTAACCATACCTACAAACTTAGGCAGCGTCACACGATCCTGGAAGATGTGATCACGTGTATCGCGGAAAAAGTCAACAGTGACAGAGAGCTTGTCGTGGAAGAACTTGGCATCGATACCAAAGTTGAGTTTCTTTGCTACTTCCCATTGAAGGTTGTCGGCTCCTTTCACAGTTTCTGTAATACCCCGTTCACGATATCCCCAGTAAGAGGCGGCATTGTCATTGATTAATGTCAAATAAGGGAACCGGTCACCACTGATCTGGTCATTACCTACCTGACCGTAGGAGCCGCGGAACTTGAGGAAGCTTAACCAGGGAATGGCCTCATTGACCCAGTTATAGGATGTCGGTACCCAGCCTACAGCAATGGAAGGGAAGAAGCCGAATCTTTTTCCTTTTTCGAATTGTGCAGAACCTGTGTAACCGAAGTTTGCATCAATGAAATAGCAATTGTTATAGCCATAGGAAACACGTCCTGATAAGTTTTGACGCCGTTGAGGAATGGCATTGATACCCATCGCGTCATACTTCCATTGGGTGTTATGAACATCTTCCATGTAATATAAAGCCAATGCTCCTAGTGAGTGCAAACCAAATGTACGGTCCCAGTTGGCTTTGGCTTCCATGTAGTATTTTCTGTATCTGTTGTTATTTTGTGTATATTTCATGTTCTCTTTGGCAGTACGTAATGTTTTGATGAGTACCCCTTGTGAACTTCTTCCTGTAGCGCGGTAGAGGTCAGGCCATATGTAACGTCCTTCATTGAAATAATTGATATTTTCGCTCATCGCTTGTACCGACGCTGTCATTCCTTTCAGGAATCCTCCGAATTTCTGTTCAAGTTTGAGTGTAAGCATATTACGCTGAGTTTCATCTTGCGTGTATCCGGTGTTATTTAGCATGACATACGGAGAAGCAAGGTCATGTTTTCCATAAGAAGGGAAGGTACCGTCTGAATAGGTTTTAGGAAACATCAGTGGAGTTAGCTGACGGACTGCTGACCATACCGTATTCGTGTTTTGTCCACCCGGGCTGGTATAGTTGGAAATATATCCGTCCAGACCAAAATAAACTTTGGTTGTTTTGGTCAGATTCATGTCAATATTGGCACGATATGTTATTTTTTTATATGACAAAGGCTTTTTGAACAGGTTGTCTTCCTGCCGGTAGGCCGCTCCTTCATCCTGATACCCTAATGAAAGATAATATCTGGCTATGTCGCCTCCTCCTTGTGCATTGATGTAATAGTTCTGTTGGATAGATGTGCGTTTCATTATTTCATCTATCCAGTTAACATCCGGGTAGAGGTCTTTATCCAAATTGTATTTTATCAGATCCAGTTCCAGACGGGAGTAAAGGTCGTCTTCACCCGACATGGCACGTGCCTCATTGGCAAGGAGAGCGTAGTCATAAGCTCCCAGGTATTCGGGCAGACGTTTGATGTGCGATACTTTTAATGTTGCTCGTCCTGTGATGGTAAGTTTGCCTGTTTCTCCACGTTTAGTGGTAACCAAGACCACGCCATTGGCACCTCGGGTACCATACACTGCGGTGGCGGAGGCGTCTTTCAGGATACTGAACGATTTTACATCATCAGGATCAATGTCTTCAAGGCGGCCTTCGATACCGTCAATCAGCACTAATGCACCGGAGCTGGCTCCGAAAGTACTGATACCACGAATCCAGAAGTTGGAGATGTTTTTTCCCGGTTCGCCCGAACTCTGCATGGTGATGACACCAGCCAACCGTCCGCCGATCATGTTGTTGAGGGAAGTACCGGGAGTACTGAGCTGGGCTACATCAATGGTACTGATTGCACCTACTACTGATATCTTTTTTTGTGAAGTCATACCTGTGACCACTACTTCGTCAAGCTTGGTGTCATCTTCTTCCAATGTAACTTTGAGTGTCATTTCATCTTTAGTCACCAGTTTCTCGATAGATTTCATTCCAATAGCCTGAATGACTAATATTTGGTTGGCATCTACTTTGATACTGAATTTACCATCCATATCTGCTGAGGTTCCCACTCCCGGTGCATTCTTAACATAAATGGTAGTACCCGGTAGCGGTTCACCGGTTTTGTCTATTACGACCCCCGCTACAGTAAACTGTTTTTTCTTATTGTCTTGACTGTAACTCGTCAGCGGTATAAGCGCCATGATCAGTACAATCAGTAGAAAATTATTTCTCATATTGTATTTTGTATAAGGTTATTCAATGGATAATTTACGAATCACTTTGTTCTGTGTGTCGGCTACATATACAATAGTTCCATCACTGTTGACTGCTACTCCGCAAGGGAAGTGGAATTTGGCAATTTCCGGACCTCCATCCTTATAACCTTCCGCTCCCGGCAGACCGATAGGTGTGGTTACGGCTGCTCTTTCTTTCGGCATAGTAGTATCTATTACGCGGATGCAGGAATTACCACTGTCAGCAATGTACATTTTTCCGTCGTCGGTGAAACAAATCTGGCGCGGGTGTCTGAATTTGGCGTTCTTCAGCAAGCCGTCTTCCCAGCCCTTCCCGTTCATAACTCCTTCGTAGATTGCTTTTCCTGCGTATGATTCTCCGTTATAAGTGTCTTTATCTTCCGGAGTGATCTTGGATACGTCCACTCTCCAAATCTGGTGAAAATCTGCAAGAGATACATAGAGTACGTTTTCTTCTCCTTTAATAGGGCTGAATGCGATATAGGAGTCACTTCCTGCTTTGCCGCCGTCGCCTGTTGCTACATTAGATATTTTCTTTAGCAAAATTTCTGCTGTACGGTTTTTAGGATTGATTCGAACCAATTGCCCTTTCCACATGACCGTATAGATCATATGATCCAGCTTGTTGATTACAAAGCAATGCTTCCAGTTGTTTTCGTCTACGGTGCTGAGTTCTTCTGATTTCAAGACTGTTCTATATCGGGGAACATAATTTAGAAGTTTTTGCATATCATAATATTTCATGCCGGCATCATCCGGAATGTAAACAGCTTCAACATCTTTTTCATCAGAATAAGCCGGTGCATTAATATATGCAGTTCCATATTTTAATACAATGGAAGAATTGCTGGCGATGGAAATCATTGAAATGTTTCCGTTTACGCCTTCACCTTTTTCATTACGGCAGGTTGTGTTTGGTTGTTTGTCTTTTCCACTGTCTCCTTTACGGTCTACCACAAATATATTGTCTTCACCGTCTATACAGAGATAGAAAGGAGAGGAGAAAGTACATGTGGCAAGGTCACCACCAACGGTGTTTATATTATTGTCCGGTGATGCAAGTCCTGCTACCGTACTAACACTGGTTTGTGTCTTGTATAGGAATTGGTCTGGTGCTTTGCCTATGTATTCTTGACCGTCGGGCGTTCTTCTTTCTACAAGAATATTCATCTCTCTTTTGAAGGTGAGTCCTTTGGGAACAAATGCATAGATTCTGCTACCGTTACTGCTGACTAATCCGGCAGGATGTCTGATCCCGTCTACATCTTCAAAATAGACTTTCATGCCAGTGGTGTCTGTACCGAAGTTGCGGCCTTCGATGATCATCGGAGTGGCTATACCTCCGGAATCAGGATAAAATTCTGTAATCTCAATAGGCTGGTTTGGGTTGAACCCGCTGCTTCCATTGATGTCGTCATCTGAACAGGAAGCTAACCACGCGAAAGCTGTAATGAACAGCGTCCAATAAACTCTTCTTTTTCGCATTGTTTTTCTGTGATAAAAGGTTAATAATTAGATTGGTTAAAAAAAAGTGATAGGGAAACCTACTCTTGTGTGTCTACTATGTGGGTAGAACTAGGGTATGCATACAAGGGGTATACGTTTGTTTTTGTATGTATGAGTAAGTTTGAAAATATATGGGTGTGTTTGACTGCTATTATTCATCTTCTTAAATTGGGGGTATTGAAGTTGATAATGAACTCAGAATACATATTATACCTATTCTGATCTGTGCTGAAATAAAAGTAAAGAATGAGATCAAATTCTCCGATTTTGAAAGGCGGAGGGCTGTTGCTAAGAGTTTTCATAAATGTTAATTTAAGGTTGTAATCATATTGATTAATTGGGGCTAAGTCGTAATAGGACTTGGTATGTGTGTATATAAGTGTCTTATATATAATTGATTAATTGGTTGATGAATGCTTGGGATGACAATTTATGAACTATATAGTAGAATTGAGATTCTAAAAAAATGGTGTTTGTTGATAATTAAAATAAAAAAGATATTGTATTTTTCGATTTTATTAATAACTTTACACCGTCTTAGAATAGTACATGCACTTAATAACCTTTGAATAGCCTATGGAAACAGTAGAAAATATACTTTGGGGTATAAAAATACCAAGTCCTATTACGACTTCTTCAAAATTATTCAATTTGGCATAAGGTCTCTATTGCTCTCCAGGATGAAAAGTAATGCAATTAATTTAAATAATTAGGTCGATTTTTCCTTTGAAAATAATTAGAAGACTGTTCTTTTGACTTTTTTCTACCTTATATATATTAGATTGTTCTACCCAAACTGTCAATCTCTTAAAGTAGTTTTTGAGCATCCGGAATCAGGATCTCTTTTCTGTGCAACTCGATTAAACCATTATCCTGTAGTTCATTCAGTGTTTTAGAAATATTTAATCGAGTATCATCCAAACAACGCGCCAAATCGTCCATCTTTACTTTGAAAGTCTTTTCCCCTTGCGGTTTTTCGCAATGTGACAGAAAGAAACGGATAATTTTGCTTTTTAAATCCAGCGTGGGTTCATCCCATAAACGGGAATAGAGATTTTGCGCCCGGTTGCTGACGATATTCATATAGTTGAGGCGGAAAATATCATATCTGAACAGATCACTGAGTACGAATGCTTTGCTGATACAAACAGTATGCACTTCCGTATGTGCCACATAAGAAGAAGCATAGTTGGTATTCATACCGAATAAAGACTGAGGTTCTATCAGATAGGGAGCTTCGATTTGTTCGATGACCGTATAAATGTTTTCTTTTGCATTGGTGACAATAGAAATCTCACCTTTCAACAGAAAACAAAGCTGGGTACAGGGATTACCACTCTTTATGATGGTTTCCCCAGCTTTATGTTTGATAAAGTGCAGCTTGACTTTATCCAGAATACTAGTGAAATCTTCATGACAAAGCCCCTGAAATAAAGGTAATTGGAGCAAAGTATCGAACATTGTTTCCATACGTTGTAATCTCTTATTAATCGTACAAATTTACTCATAATACAACACTGCTATCCACATATCCCCTTTCTTTTTGTTTTTTTTATTGTTTGAATGCATAAAAATAGAGTATATTTGCAAAAAAAAGGAGGAATTATGTTCACGGGTTTTAATTGGCAGCAAATGATCAGTGCGTTTATCGTACTTTTTGCAGTAATAGATATTATCGGTTCTATACCTATTATTATTAACCTGAAGGAAAAGGGGAAAGATGTGAATGCAACAAAGGCTACTGTCATCTCCTTTGCCTTACTGATAGGCTTCTTCTACGCGGGTGATATGATGCTGAAACTTTTTCATGTAGATATCGAATCATTCGCCGTGGCGGGCGCATTCGTTATTTTCCTCATGTCTCTGGAAATGATTCTGGATATAGAAATCTTCAAAAATCAGGGGCCGATAAAGGAAGCGACACTCGTTCCGCTTGTCTTCCCGCTGCTGGCAGGGGCCGGAGCTTTTACTACGCTTCTTTCGCTTCGTGCCGAATATGCCAGTGTTAACATTATTATTGCCTTGATACTGAATATGCTATGGGTCTACTTTGTAGTAAGCATGACCGGACGTGTGGAACGTTTCCTCGGGAAAGGGGGGATCTATATCATCCGTAAGTTTTTCGGTATCATCCTGCTCGCTATCTCAGTAAGGTTGTTTACTGCTAATATCACCTTGCTGATTGAGGCATTGCATAAGTCGTAACCGGGATTTATGAGGTAATATCCGTAGAGTCGGTTGTATTGTTGATATCTTCTTCCGGAGATTCCTCTTCTTCTTCATCCGTTTCGTCCGCAAAAGGTTCTGGTCGTTGAGGCCCGTGATTCAAGAAACCGAATGCACAGAGTGTTCCCATGATTCCTCCGCTGAGATGTCCTTCCCATGACATGTTGGCGGGAGAGAAGTAGGGGAACATATGCCAGATGATTCCTCCATACAAAAAGGTGACAAGCAGTGAGATGGCAATCAGAGGAACATATTTCCGCAGGATACCACTGAAAAAAAGAAAGAAGGCAAGTCCGTAAATCAGTCCGCTGGCACCGATGTGCCATCCCGGTTTGCCGATAATGAAGGTCAGCAGTCCGGCTCCGATCCAGATGATCATAAAAATACGTCCGGCTATCCCCCTGTAGAAATAGAACAAGCACCATGATAAAAAAAATAGCGGCAACGTATTGGCCAGCAAATGGCTGAACCCGCTGTGTATCAGCGGATGAGTCAGAATACCCGTTATTCCTCGCTTTTCCAGAGGGTATATTCCCATGTGAGAGAAGTCCCAGTCCATGCCGACTTCAACGATCTTTAGCAGAAATAGGATAAAAATTAGGAACAACGGCACCGCTGTAGCCAGCATGATACGCTGAATATCTCGCTTCATTACTTTCTATTCTTTAGATATTTTACGCAATACTACGAATATTTGCACAAAAACTGAAAATAAAAAGCCTTTTTATTTTTGTTTTTATCTAGAATTTGTACATTTGGGCATTATACCTATATATACAATGCTCAGGCTGGTATATATACAGAACAGCAATAGATATATATAAGGAATATAGTGACCAATAATTAACCTTTAAATAATGCACAACTATGAGTTATTTACGATTTGACAAGACCCTCATGACGAATCTGGAAGAAAGTCTCCAAAGGGAGATTCTCCGGACGAACAAAGCAGGAGCTTATCATTGTACAACGATTGTTGATTGTAACACACGCAAATATCACGGACTGTTGGTAATTCCTGTTCCCAATATCGACGATGAAAATCATGTGCTGCTATCTTCTCTTGATGAAACGGTAATTCAACATGGTGCTGAGTTTAACTTGGGGTTGCATAAATATCAGGGAAACAACTTTAGTCCGAATGGACATAAGTATATCCGTGAATTCGATTGTGAGCATATCCCGGCGACAACTTACCGTGTTGGAGGAGTAGTGTTACGCAAAGAAAAAATCTTTGTACATCATGAAAACAGAATCCTGATTCGTTATACTTTGTTGGACGCACATTCGGCGACGACTTTGCGCTTCCGACCGTTCCTCGCTTTCCGGAGCGTGCGAGAGTACACTCACGAGAATGCGCAGGCAAGCCGCGATTATCAGCTTGTGGAAAATGGTATCAAGACTTGTATGTATCCCGGTTATCCGGAACTGTTCATGCAGTTGAACAAGGCTTGTGAGTTCCATTTCCAGCCCGACTGGTATCGTGGATTCGAATATCCGAAAGAACAAGAGCGAGGCTACGACTTCAATGAAGACCTCTATGTTCCGGGATATTTTGAAGTGGATATAAAGAAAGGAGAAAGCATCGTTTTCTCTGCGGGTACTTCCGAAGTTACTCCGCGCAGACTGAAGCAGACGTTCGAAGCCGAAGTGGCTGACCGTACGCCTCGCGATAGCTTCTATCACTGTCTGAAAAACTCAGCCCATCAGTTCCACAACCAGCAGGAAGGAGAACATTATATCCTTGCCGGTTACCCGTGGTTCAAGTGCCGTGCCCGCGATATGTTTATATCCTTGCCGGGACTGACACTTGCGCTGGACGAGGTGGATCAGTTTGAAGATGTGATGAAGACAGCGGAAAAAGCGATTCGAAGCTTCATCAATGATGAGCCGGCAGGATACAAGATTTACGAGATGGAGCATCCGGATGTACTGCTTTGGGCCGTATGGGCTTTGCAACAGTATGCCAAGGAGACCTCTCGCGAACAATGCCGTCAGAAATATGGCGAACTGCTGAAAGATATCATCGAATTTATCCGTCAGCGGAAACATGAGAACCTCTTCCTGCATGAAAACGGTCTGCTTTATGCCAATGGCACCGATAAGGCGATTACGTGGATGAACTCCACCGTAAACGGACATCCGGTGATTCCCCGTACGGGATATATCGTAGAATTTAATGCTTTGTGGTATAATGCGCTTCGTTTCGTTGCCGATCTGGTTCGTGAAGATGGAAACGTTCTTTTGGCCGATGCGCTTGACGCACAGGCGGAAGTGACGGGAAAATCATTTATCGAAGTGTTCCGCAACGAATATGGATATTTACTTGACTATGTAGACGGAAATATGATGGACTGGAGCGTACGCCCCAACATGATATTCGCCGTAGCATTCGATTATTCTCCGTTGGACCGGGCACAAAAGAAGCAAGTGCTCGACATCGCAACCAAAGAGTTGCTCACCCCCAAGGGACTCCGTACCTTGAGTCCGAAGAGCGGGGGCTATAACCCTAACTATGTTGGTCCTCAGATACAGCGTGACTACGCTTACCACCAAGGCACAGCCTGGCCTTGGCTGATGGGATTCTATATGGAAGCCTATCTGCGAATTTATAAGATGAGTGGCCTGTCGTTCATTGAACGCCAGCTTATTGGTCTCGAAGATGAACTGACAATTCATTGTATCAGTTCGTTGCCTGAACTTTTCGATGGTAATCCGCCTTTTAAAGGACGCGGAGCTGTATCGTTTGCCATGAATGTCGCCGAAGTACTGCGTATTCTAAAGCTACTGTCTAAGTATTATTAAAAAGAGGAGGAACGAAAATGAAAGTTTTAATGTTTGGATGGGAGTTCCCCCCGCATATCTTAGGAGGGTTAGGGACTGCCAGTTATGGTCTGACAAAAGGAATGTCTCAGCAGGATGATCTGGAGATTACATTCTGTATTCCCAAACCATGGGGAGACGAAGATCAGAGCTTTTTAAGAATTATCGGCATGAACAGCACGCCGGTAGTGTGGAAAAATGTCGGTTGGGACTATGTGAAAGGACGCGTAGGCAGTTATATGGATCCGCAATTGTTCTATGACTTGCGCGATCATATCTACGCTGACTTCAACTATCTCAATACGAATGATCTGGGATGTATCGAGTTCTCCGGACGCTATCCGGACAACCTGCACGAAGAGATCAATAACTACTCGATCGTTGCCGGGGTGGTAGCACGTCAGCAGGAGTTTGATATCATTCATTCTCATGACTGGCTGACTTATCCGGCAGGGATACATGCCAAGCAAGTATCTGGTAAGCCATTGGTGATCCATGTGCATGCTACTGATTTCGACCGTAGTCGCGGCAATGTCAATCCGACAGTGTATGCCATTGAGAAGAATGGTATGGACAATGCCGACCACATCATGTGTGTGAGCGAACTGACCCGTCAGACTGTGATCCATAAGTATTTCCAGGACCCGAAGAAGGTGTCTACTGTGCATAATGCCGTTTCTCCTTTGTCACAAGAGATACAGGATATTGTTCCTCAAAAGAATCCGAGCGAAAAGGTCGTTACTTTCCTGGGACGTATTACCATGCAGAAAGGACCGGAATACTTTGTAGAAGCTGCAGCAATGGTATTGCACCGTACGCGCAATGTCCGTTTCGTAATGGCCGGTAGTGGTGATATGATGGATCAAATGATTCGTCTGGTAGCCGAACGCGGTATTGCGGACCGTTTCCATTTCCCCGGTTTTATGAAAGGAAAGCAGGTGTACGAAGTGCTGAAAGCCAGTGACGTATACATTATGCCTTCTGTATCTGAGCCATTCGGTATCTCTCCGTTGGAGGCCATGCAATGCAGTGTACCTTCCATTATATCCAAGCAATCCGGCTGTGCCGAAATTTTGGATAAATGTATTAAAACTGACTACTGGGATATTCACGCTATGGCGGATGCCATTTATTCTATCTGTACTTACCCGGCTATGTACGAGTACCTGAAAGAAGAGGGTAAGAAAGAAGTGGATGAGATTAAATGGGAGAACGTGGGATATAAAGTTCGCGGTATCTATGATGAGGTTATTAAAAATTATGGTAAACAATAAAATGATATAGACTATGAGAACGATCTGTCTTTATTTCGAAATACATCAGATTATACACTTGAAACGCTACCGTTTTTTCGATATCGGCACCGATCATTATTACTATGATGACTATGCAAATGAAACCGGTATGAATGAGGTTGCCGAACGATCTTATATACCTGCTCTCAGCACGTTGATCGAGATGGTGAAAAACTCGGGAGGAGCTTTCAAAGTGGCGCTTTCTATTTCCGGTGTGGCATTGGAGCAACTTGAAATTCATGCTCCGGCGGTGATTGACTTGCTGCATCAGTTGAATGATACCGGTTGTTGTGAGTTCCTTTGCGAACCTTATTCACACGGCTTGTCATCTTTGGCTAACGAAGACTGCTTCCGTGAAGAAGTGCTTCGCCAGCGTGATAAAATGAAACAGATGTTTGGCAAAGAACCGAAGGTGTTCCGCAATTCCAGCTTGATTTATTCGGATGAAATAGGTGGACTGGTAGCTTCTATGGGCTTTAAGGGAATGCTGACGGAAGGTGCAAAACATGTATTGGGATGGAAGAGCCCGCACTATGTATATCACTGCAATCAGGCTCCAAGTCTCAAATTGCTGTTGAGAGACTTTAAACTTTCTGATGATATAGGATTGCGTTTCTCCAATTCGGAATGGCCGGAATATCCATTATTTGCTGATAAGTATATTAACTGGATTGATGCGTTGCCACAAGAAGAGCAAGTGATTAATATCTTTATGGAATTAAGTGCATTGGGTATGGCTCAGCCGCTTTCTTCCAATATCCTGGAATTCCTGAAAGCATTGCCCGAATGTGCTAAATCAAAGGGTATCACGTTCTCTACTCCAACAGAGATTGTATCTAAATTGAAATCTGTATCTCAACTGGATGTTCCTTATCCAATGTCATGGGTGGACGAAGAAAGAGATACAAGCAGTTGGCTGGGTAATATCCTGCAGCGTGAGGCTTTCAACAAGTTGTATAGCGTAGCAGAACGTGTTCACCTGTGTGACGACCGTCGTATCAAGCAGGACTGGGATTATCTGCAAGCCAGCAACAACTTCCGTTTCATGACTACCAAGAATACAGGTATCTGGCTGAATCGTGGCATCTATGACTCTCCTTACGATGCCTTCACTAACTACATGAATATCTTGGGCGACTTTATCAAACGAGTAGATTCACTGTATCCTGTTGATGTAGATAATGAAGAGCTTAACTCTCTGCTGACTACTATTAAGAATCAGGGTGAGGAGATAGCCGAACTGCAAAAGGAAGTAACCAAATGGCAGGCAAAAGCTGAAAAAGGAGCTGCAAAAGCTACCAAGAAAGTAGCTGCGAAAAAGGAACCGGTAGCTAAAGCTACTCGCAAGAAAGCTACTGCAAAGAAAGAAGAATAAGATAATAATAAATTAACTGGTTGTAACCGTGGGGAGATGGGAATCACCTCACGGTTGTTTTTTTATATATTGGAAGGTACAGGTACATATAAAAAAACAGCGCGAATTACCGAAGTAACCCGCGCTGTTTATTTTATATATCTTTTTAGTTTGACTTAGTTGTTAATCCGAAGTCTGTAGAAATAACTTCAAGTTTCAACTTGTAATCAGGATTTGTTTTGCCTAGACTTCCACCTTTCAGCCGTACATAACCTGGTTTTAAATCATGTTGTATTCTAATAATATTAGCTTGACCAGTTGTAGTATTTGAAGAGTCATAAGTCACAAGTACAGGTATAAGGACTACTTTGTTCCAATCAGGGTTTTCTTGTAACCATTTAGTTTCATCCCATGAACTACCAGCATTCTTTTTAGCCTCTTCCTTTTCTGCAATACAAGCATTTACCAATTTGGTGATGTTGCTGAATACATATTGGTTCGTGCTACTTGTGTGTGAAGTTAGATAAGAAGATACACCATCGCTCAGCTTATTGTCTTTAAAGAAGCTATCCTGGAATTTCTTACGTACAAGCATTACAGTAGATGGTATAGCCATACCAAACTTCTTATCACCTGTTTGATTGTAATTAGTGAATGTCAGTTTTACTGCATTTAAGGTATCGCCTGTCAATTCGTTTTGTATATCTGAAATGGGTAGTGTAGCTTCGGTGAAAATACCTGCCGGACTCTTTAAATAAGTGTTTTTATCTTCCTTAATTAATGCATCTATCCTTTCGGGATCATTCTTTAATTGATTGGCTTGGATTACTTCACGAGTTGTAGCAAACACACGATAAGAGTAATAAGTAGAGTCCTTACCACTTCCGTCTTTCTTCTGTAATTTTTTTCCGGTAATAGAATCTGTTGCATAGCATTTGTATACTACATTCATTTGTGGCTGATCTATATAGAGTACAGTTCCATCACCATAGTCGCTCTTAACGTAGATTCCTTGAAAAGCTTCTCTGAATAATTGGCTATTGAATTCCTTATCAGCATTTTTAGCTTTTCTTGCCGCAGTTAAAATATTTCCACCTACTCTTGTTGCTATATCCTCTTTGAAAGCAATATGCACACTTGGAACATATGTGCTTAGGTTACGAATAGAATCTTTTACTGAAAGATCTACGGCTGTATATGCTTTGGTTCCTAATATATTCTGACTATCGTAAAAATCCTCAGGGTTAATATCGGTATAGTAAGCATTATCAAGATTTAATGTCTCTTTCCCATTGCCTCCCAGTTCATATACACTTAATCTACAAGCTGTCAATGAGTCTCCAAAGTAGCTGTCATACCACAGGTAGAGTTCGACTGCACGTATGTTTCCTATGATTTGATTTCCGTCTTTTATAAAAGTAACATCTTTATTTTCTGGATCTTTATCATCGACAACCATTCTTCCTGTGGCTGAAATAACATTACCACTTGCATCTGTAACTTCTTTGTATGGTTCAGGAAAAGTTAGTCCATCCGGACAATTTAGCTGAGCCAAGAATCCAGCCTGATAAGTGCCAAATGTTTCATCAGTGAATTTGCCAATATAACCGATGTTAGTTTTCGCATAAATGTCACCTGTCTTAACAGATTCAGTAGTTACATCAAACGTGGATAACTTTCCTTTGATATTTTGGTCATTGCCCGGGAACATTCCTAATCCCAGTCCGCCTGTATTATCATCGCATCCGAAAAATGTGATTGCCAGTAAAGCTATCAAGGCATATTTTGCTTTCATGATTGTCGTATCTAGATTTTTATTCTTCTTCTTTATTTGTAGTGGTTTCCCATACCTGATCGTAGAATTCGTTGCAAGCGTTTGCGTAGTTTTCCGGATCCTGATAATCAAGTACCAGTTTGCCTGATTGGCGGGCGTACTCAATGATTGATTCGTCTACCTTTGCGCTGTTTTGTATGATTCCGTCAGAATAATCAACGGCAAGTTTACAAAGTGCCGCATAGTCTACCGGTTCCTTCAAACCAGCCAAATCCTTCTTGGTGATGCCTTTCAACATCAGTTTGGTTGCAAAGTCCTCACTGAGCGTATTCTTGAAATCATCTTCATATACCGAGAATACAACTTTGGCATCACGGAACGATGGTTCGTCCTTGTAGGCCTTCTTAATATAAAGAGGAGCCAATGCCGTCATCCATCCGTGACAGTGGATAACGTCGGGACACCAGCGAAGCTTCTTCACTGTTTCCAGCACACCGCGTGCATAAAAGATAGCACGACTGTCGTTGTCATCGTATTCCACACCATTTTCGTCCGCTGTCTGCAAGCGATTCTGGAAATAATCATCATTATCGATGAAATATACCTGCATACGTGCGGATTGAATAGAAGCAACTTTTATAATAAGGGGGTGATCAGTATCGTCGATGATCAGGTTCATACCGGAGAGGCGAATTACTTCATGCAGTTGATTTCTGCGTTCGTTAATGTTTCCCCATTTAGGCATAAATGTCCTGATTTCACGGCCTTTTTCTTGTATTGCCTGTGGAAGGTTTCTACCTATATTGGCCATTTCGGATTCTGAAACGTAAGGTGTAATCTCTTGAGTAATAAATAAAACTTTATTCGCCTTTGTCATAATAACAATAGTTCACTATAATATTCTGCAAAGATAGCAAAAAAAAGGAACTTTAAATACCATATTCTTTCTTTATGTGGCAAATATTAGTTTATTTTGCAGAGTTTTTGCAAACGACCAAAACATAAACCAATTAACAAAAATGAAAGTAATACACACTATCAAGGACTTACAGGCCGAATTGACGGCACTGAGAGCCCAGGGTAAGAAGGTAGGACTGGTACCCACAATGGGTGCTTTACATGCAGGACACGCATCACTGGTAAAGCGCAGCGTAAGTGAGAATGGTGTAACAGTAGTGAGTGTTTTTGTAAATCCCACTCAGTTTAACGATAAAAACGATTTAGCAAAGTATCCGCGTACATTGGATGCTGACTGCCGCTTGTTGGAAGATTGCGGGGCAGCATTTGCCTTTGCTCCTTCGGTAGAAGAGATGTATCCACAGCCGGATACGCGTGAATTCAGCTATGCTCCGTTGGATACGGTGATGGAAGGGGCTTTCCGTCCGGGACATTTCAACGGAGTTTGCCAGATTGTCAGCAAGTTGTTTGACGCGGTGCAACCGGATCGTGCTTATTTCGGAGAGAAAGATTTCCAGCAACTGGCGATTATTCGGGAGATGGTTCGTCAGATGGATTATAAACTGGAAATTGTAGGTTGTCCTATCGTTCGTGAAGAGGACGGATTGGCTCTGAGCAGTCGGAATAAACGTTTATCAGCACGAGAACGTGAAAATGCTTTAAATATTTCTCAGACATTATTTAAAAGTCGTACCTTTGCAGCATCTCATACAGTGAGTGAGACGCAGAAGATGGTAGAAGAAGCGATAGAGGATGCTCCGGGATTGCGTTTGGAGTATTTTGAAATCGTTGACGGAAACACGCTGCAAAAGGTAAGCAGTTGGGAGGATTCTCTGTATGTAGTAGGCTGTATCACAGTGTTCTGCGGAGAGGTCAGACTGATTGATAATATCAAGTATAAAGAAATCTAAATTAAAAAAAGACGAAACCTTATGATGATTGAAGTGTTGAAGTCGAAAATTCATTGTGCACGTGTCACAGAGGCAAATTTGAACTACATGGGTAGTATCACGATTGACGAAGACCTGCTGGATGCTGCCAACATGATTCCGGGAGAAAAAGTGTACATCGCTGATAACAACAATGGCGAACGCTTTGAAACCTACATAATCAAAGGTGAACGCGGTTCCGGTAAGATTTGTCTGAACGGTGCTGCCGCCCGCAAGGTGCAACCGGATGATATTGTGATTATCATGTCGTACGCATTGATGGATTTTGAGGAAGCGAAGTCGTTTAAACCGACCGTGATTTTCCCGGACCCTGCGACGAATAGCGTAGTGAAGTAAGAAGTATCTTGTGATAAGAAAGCCCCGTTTGCATTCAGCAGACGGGGCTTTCTGTTATAATAAGCTTGTCCTTTTACTTGCTTTGCAGTTGTTCATTCATGGCAGCGGCGGCTTTACGGCCATCTCCCATGGCAAGGATTACGGTAGCTCCTCCGCGCACAATGTCTCCGCCGGCATAGATCATCGGAATAGATGATTCCATGTTGTCATCTACGGCAATGGTTCCTTTGCGTCCTAATTCCAGTCCTTTAATGGAACTTGGAACAATCGGGTTCGGAGATACACCGACACTGACGATGGCCAGATCGATATCGATTGTTTCCGTAGCTCCCGGAATGGCTACAGGACTGCGACGTCCGGAAGCATCCGGCTCTCCTAATTCCATCTTCTGGAGAATGACCTGTTTCACGCAACCTTGTTCGTCGGCAATATATTCAATCGGATTGTGCAATGTCAGGAATTCGACTCCTTCTTCTTTGGCATGCTTCACTTCCTCGATACGTGCAGGCATTTCTTCTTCCGAACGGCGGTAGATGATCATAGCACGTTCAGCACCCAGGCGTTTGGCTGTACGGACAGAGTCCATAGCAGTATTACCACCACCGATGACAGCCACATTTTTGCCGAAAGCTACCGGAGTGTCAGAGTCTTCGCTCGCAGCATCCATTAGATTGACACGAGTGAGGTATTCGTTGGAAGACATGATATTGATCGAGTTTTCGCCCGGTATATTCATAAAGTTAGGCAAACCGGCACCGGAAGCGACAAATATTCCTTTAAAACCTTCTTCCTTCAAATCTTCCACACTGATTGTTTTTCCTACAATGCAGTCTTTGATGAAAGTAACGCCCATTTTAACGAGGTTGTCTATTTCTACATCTACAATCTTGTTTGGCAGACGGAATTCCGGAATACCATATTTTAATACACCGCCGATTTCGTGGAGTGCCTCGAATACTGTTACATCATAACCGTATTTTGCCATATCACCTGCGAATGATAATCCGGCAGGACCCGAACCGATCACCGCCACTTTGATGCCGTTCTTTTCGGCAATGACAGGTACTGAAATTTGTCCGCTTTCACGTTCGAAGTCAGCAGCGAAGCGTTCCAGATAACCGATAGCTACCGGTTTTTCATTCATCTTCAAGTGTATACATTTGGATTCGCATTGCTTTTCCTGTGGGCAGACACGACCGCATACTGCCGGAAGCGCACTTGTCTCTTTCAGTGTTTTGGCTGCTTCGAGGAATTCGCCACGCTCAATGTTCTTAATGAAGCGCGGAATGTCGATGCCTACCGGACACCCTTCCATACATCCAGGGTTAGCGCAGTCCAGACAACGCTTGGCTTCTGTAACTGCTTGCTCAGCGGTCAGACCCTGGTTTACTTCTTCCTTGCGGCTATGTGAACGGTATTCGGCATCGAGTTCGTTCATCTCGACACGTGGAATAGCTGTACGTTCTTTCGGTTTCATCGATTTGCGCAGTTCCTGTCTCCAGGCTGCGTTGCGGCTTTTCTCATCTATCTCTTTCGTTGCTTCACATTCGGGCTGGAGTTTGTTCATCTCTTCACGCTCAATTTTTTTGAACGCACCCATACGTTTCAGCATTTCATCAAAGTCCACCTGATGACCGTCGAATTCGGGACCGTCAACACAAACGAACTTCGTTTTTCCTCCTACCGTGATACGGCAAGCACCACACATGCCGGTTCCGTCTACCATGATGGTATTTAATGAAACGTCGGTAGGAATCTCATATTTCTTTGTCAGCAGACAAACGAACTTCATCATGATAGCAGGGCCGATGGCGAAGCATTTATCTACCTTTTCACGTTTGATGACTTCTTCCACGCCTTCGGTTACCAGACCTTTACGCCCGTAAGAGCCATCGTCCGTCATAATAATCACCTCATCGGAGCTTTCGCGCATTTCTTTTTCCAGAATGATAAGGTCTTTGTTACGTCCTGCCAATACAGTGATCACTCTGTTTCCGGCAGCTTTCAAAGCCTGTACGATAGGAAGCATCGGAGCAACACCTACACCACCACCAGCACAAACAACTGTTCCGAAATTCTCAATATGAGTAGCTTGTCCGAGCGGACCTACTACATCAGTGATATAATCACCTTCGTTCAATTCACAAAGACGGGTAGAGGAGAGCCCGACTTCCTGTATCACCAGAGTGATGGTGCCTTTCTTCAAATCAGAACCGGCAATCGTCAGAGGCATACGTTCTCCCTTGTCGCCTACACGTACAATGACGAAGTGGCCGGCTTTGCGGGATTTAGCAATTAAAGGAGCTTCAATTTCAAGTTTAAACACTTTCTCAGAAAAGCGTTCTTTGCTAATGATTTTGTTCATTATCTAATTAATTTGTTGGTATTATTACGTAACTGCTATCAGAATGTTATAAATTTCGGCAAAGATACGGCTTATTTACGAAATATAAAAAGAAAAGTCACTCTTTTGATGAGTGACTTTCCATATCCATGTGAATATCTTTATTTATTTCGTTCTGATTTTGTATCCGGCTACCCCATAATATAGAATAAACAGGAAGCAGGGAAGGCAAATCCAATATGCTTTCTGAATATCGGAAATGTCTTTTAGATAGCCAAATAAGGTCGGAATAACAGCACCGCCTGCCATTGCCATGATCAGAAGAGATGAACCGGATTTGGTAAACTTTCCTAAATCTGCCATAGCCAAAGGCCATAGGGCAGGCCACATTAAAGAACATCCCAATGCCATAAATGAGATGAAATAGATGGATATATCGGCAGGTGTAAGTACTACTAGTACGGAACCGATGATAGCCAGCACTGAACAAATCTTCAGTGCTGTAGCCTGGCTCATATATTTAGGGATGAAGATGATGCCGCAGATGTAACCGATCACAATGCCTATCGGAGCAATCCAGGCATACATTGCTGCATTTTCCAAATGAAGGCTGGTGGCATAATCTACTAATGTACCCAGTGATACGGTTTCTACACCTACATATAAGAAGAGAGCAAGACATCCTAATAATAAATGCGGGAATTGCCAGATGGAGGTTTTCTTTGCGGCGTACGGACAGGCTTCGGCTGCCTCTTCGCTGTCGTCTTCACCGACGGCTTTGACTTCCGGTAGGGGAGCCATGTATGCGATAATACCTAGTGCGATGAATGCGGCGATAATAACGTAGAATGGCAGAAACAGGTCAGCTACTGTAATATCGGTCACTTCTTTTCCGATTAGGAAAGCCAGGAATAAAGGAGGAATCGGCCATGCGAGTTTGTTGCATATACCCATAATGCTGATACGTTTGGCAGCACTGTCTATCGGTCCCAGAATCGTGATATACGGGTTTACAGCAGCTTGCAGATAAGCGTTGGCACTTCCGCTGATAAAGGAAGCCAATAAAAACAGAGGAAAACTTTCATAACTTGCCGATGGTATGAAAAGTCCGAAGGCTATGGCAAACATAAGGAATGAAAGGACCATTGTTCGTTTGTATCCGATTTTTTTGATTGTAAGGCCTGCCGGATAACCAAAAATAAGGAACGGGATGAAAGTGGCGGCAATGATCAGATATGATTCGGCCGAACTGATTTCCAGTGATCCCTTCAATACGGGGACTAATACTGAGTTGATACCAAGGGCGAAGCCCAGTGAAAAGAACATAACGCCAATGAATGCCAATGGCAATACGAAACTTTTTGTGTTTTTTGTCATGGGGGTAAATGTGTTAAAGGTTAATAAAGGAAACTCCTGTAAGGGGCAGAGATATCTCATCCTTACAGGAGTAGAAAGTTTCTTAGTCTATCATGTCGAAACCGCAGTATGGAACCAATGCTTTAGGAATTCTAATTCCTTCGGGGGTTTGATTGTTTTCCAATAAAGCGGCGACGATACGTGGTAGTGCCAGTGCTGATCCATTTAACGTATGGCAGAGTTCTGTTTTCTTTTCTGCACTACGGTAGCGGCATTTCAGCCGGTTGGCCTGGTAAGTGTCGAAGTTAGATACGGAACTTACTTCCAGCCAGCGTTTCTGTGCTTCGGAGTATACTTCGAAGTCGAAACAAAGCGCAGCAGTAAAGCTCATATCACCACCACAAAGGCGGAGTATACGGTATGGAAGTTCCAGTTTCTGCAACAGGCCTTCTACGTGGTCAAGCATTTGCTGGTGGGATTCTTTAGAATGTTCCGGCTTGTCGATACGCACTAATTCTACTTTGGAGAATTCGTGCAGACGGTTCAGCCCGCGTACGTCTTTACCGTAAGAACCGGCTTCGCGACGGAAACATTGTGTGTATGCGCAGTTCATAATCGGCAACTGTTTTTCTTCCAGGATAACATCACGGTAGATGTTAGTGACAGGTACTTCGGCTGTCGGGATCAGATAGAGATCATCTACTTCGCAATGATACATCTGTCCTTCTTTGTCGGGAAGCTGGCCTGTACCATAACCTGAAGCGGCATTGACTACTGTCGGCGGCATGATTTCAGTATATCCGGATTTGCGTGCTTCGTCCAGGAAGAAGTTGATCAGGGCACGTTGCAGTTGGGCACCTTTTCCTTTGTATACGGGGAAGCCTGCACCTGTAATCTTTACACCTAGGTCGAAATCGATTAAATCGTATTTTTTAGCCAGTTCCCAGTGAGGCAGTGCATCTTTGGGAAGTTCTGTTTCCATGCCTCCCATCTTTTCTACGACATTGTCTTCGGCACCTACGCCTTCGGGTACGCTGTCATAAGGAATGTTGGGGATCGTATAAAGTACATTCTGCATGTCTGTAGCAGCCTGTGTCATGGTAGCGTCCAGCGCTTTGTTGCTTTCTTTCAGTTCGGCAACACGTGCACGTGCAGCTTCGGCCTCTTCTTTCTTTCCTTCTTTCATCAGCTGACCGATCGTGCGGGAAAGTGAATTAACCTCTGCCAGGTTCTTATCTAATAGGTTTTGCGTAGTACGTCTCTTGTCGTTGAGAGCGATGACTTCATCAATCGTCTCTTTTGCATTCTTGAAATGCTTCTTTTCCAGTCCGCGGAGTACCGCTTCTGTATTTTCTGTAATTTGTTTAATGGTAAGCATATCTATACTTTTTATGAACTTTCTTTATTAAGGCTACAAAGATAAAGAAAAAACGAATAAGCGAGCAATGAAAATCTGCATAAAAAAAGAAAGGAGAAGCAATCCTTTGGATTACATCTCCTTTTCTTGAATATTTTCAGTTGTACAGGTTATGCTTCTGTTGCTTCAGCAGGGATGATAGAAACATATCTTCTGTCTTCTCTACCTACTTTAAATTTAACTGTACCATCTACTAAAGCGAAAAGAGTGTGGTCTTTACCCATTCCGATGTTTTCACCCGGATGGAATTCAGTACCTCTTTGACGAATGATAATATTACCTGCTTTGCAAGCTTCACCACCAAATATCTTAACGCCTAATCTTTTGCTATGTGATTCGCGGCCGTTCTTAGAACTACCGACACCTTTTTTATGTGCCATTTCTTCTTACTTTTTAAATGATTAAGCTACTACTTCTGTGATTGTTAACTCTGTGAACTGCTGACGGTGACCGTTCAGTTTTCTGTAACCTTTTCTTCTTTTCTTGTGGAATACAAGAACTTTGTCACCTTTAACCAAGTTTGAAATAACCTGGCAAACAACTTTAGCACCTTCTACAGTCGGAGCACCTACAGTTACGTTTCCGTCTTTGTCTACTAAAAGAACTTTTTCAAATTCTACAGTTGAACCGTTTTCTGCACCTTCAATGTGGTGAACGAACAGTTTCTGACCAGCTTCTGCTTTAAATTGCTGACCGTTAATTTCTACAATTGCGTACATCTTATATATAATGTATAAGTTAGCTCCGGCGGGTGGTCTTTAATCACTTAAAGAGCTCTTTATCGAACCCGTTGCGGAATAATCGGGCACAAAAGTACTTCTTTTATTTGTTTCAGACAAATATTTCCTTTATTTTTTTGCTGTTGTAACAGAAGATAATCAGATATATAGCAAACCGGATAAATTCTCCATAATAAACCGGTGCGGATATGCTCTGAGTTCGTCAGCGGTAGTCATTCCATTAAGGACACCTGCAAAATCTACTCCCGCATTTTGTGCTGTTTCGGCATCCACAGTACTGTCTCCGATGTATAAGGTTTCTTGCGGAGTCCTGCCCAAGTGTTCGAGAGCGAATTTTATTCCTTCCGGTGAAGGCTTGGCAGCTTGTACATCTTCTCCGCCTACCACTATGTCGAGAAAGTTTTCCGGCAGATACTCATCCAGAAAACTAAGTATACGGAAACGGTATTTAGTAGAGATAATGCCGATGCGGGCACCTCGCTCTTTTAGTTCTTTCAGAGTAGAGAGTGTATCAGGAAAAAGGCGGGTATTCACGTTCATGTGAACATCCGCTTCCAGTCTGTACTCTTGTCGAAAAGCGGTGAGCTGTTCCCAGTCGGTGACTCCGGTCAGTATGCTGAAAGATTCTTCCAATGTTTTACCAATGGTACGTTTGATCGCTTCGTCAGTGACATTCGTATATTGGTGACGATTAAGTACATTTCTGAAACAAGTAACGATACCCCGTGATGAATCGGCTAGTGTATAGTCGAAATCGAATAAATAAGTTTTATAATTCATTATTTTACTGCTTCTACTGTATATCCCTGTTTTTTCAGTAAGCTTAATAAGCCTTTATTACCCGGCAGGTGCAAAGCGCCGACTGCAACGAAGGTAGGAGCGGCTTTCATGATAGCCGGTAGTTTCTGTGCCCATGTTTTATTGCGGTCGTAAATTAGGGCATCTTCTTCTGTGGGAAGTGCATCACATTGATTTCCTTTACGCTCTTCGTTGATTTTCAACATGGTTTCCAAATCTTGTTTCATGTAGGCATCTGTCAGTCTTTTGAGGCTTTCCACCTCTTTGTCGATGTTATTGAGGGTACACATGAGCAGTTGGGCTTGGCGTTGCAGGGAAATTCCATTGTATAGCAGGTTAAACTGGAAATCCGGAGTTTCCAGTCCATCCACTTTTTTTCCTTTTTGTGTTGCCTGAGTCTGGAAATAAGTATCGAGCTGTTCTTGCGGATTATAGTTTCCGATGTGCTTGATGTACGCCACTACTGCTATGTTGTTCAGTAAGAAAGCCGGTTTGATTTTGGGTGCCATGTTGAGGTCCATCATCAGGTTCTCCTTGCAGAATTTATTAGCGGTTTCGTAATCTTCCGGTGAGAGGAGGGTAGTCAGAGTCGTATCGCTTTCTATCATCATCATTTTCTGCATCTTCTGGATGGTGGCCGGAGACTGGATATCCGACATTTTCAGTTCTCCATATACCTGTTGTGTTTCATCCATCGCTTTCTGTAGTCCGGTAATGCCGTCTTTGACACTCAACGGAGCGAGATGGTGAGTCCCCATAATGTATGAAGGGCTGCTAAGTCCGTTACCAGATACTTTCCATAAAAGCTGTGCGTTTGCGCTTAACGCTACGCAGATAAATATGACTGCTCCAATAAACGATTTCATGATTCTATATGTTTTTAAGTTGATAATCAGCGTATTCTTCCTCCGGATATCCAGTGTCTGGTGTAATAGTCTTCGCTCAGTCGACTGACAATCACTCCTTTGCTGGTACTGGCATGAATGAATTTCCCATTTTTGAGATAGATACCTACGTGAGCTACCTTTTTTCGGGAACGGCTACTGCTGAAGAATACCAGATCGCCTTCTCGCAAATTCCGTTTGGCGACTTTGGTACTTTCTTTTCTCAGGTCTTCGGTATTTCGCGGAACCTGAGTACGGTATACTTTCCGGTATATCTGGTAGGTGAGTCCCGAACAGTCGGTACCGCGTTTTGAATCGCCGCCTCCACGATAAGGAACACCAATCCATTCGGCCGATTCCAGATAGAGTTTGTGGTTATCTTCCATATTGATGTCCACGCCCAGCAGGATGGAGGCGCGTGCCAGTGCCTGGTAATCCAGACGGGGAGCAGACGTGCGGCAGGAACTAAGGATAAAGATCAGTCCTGTCAGTATGAAGATTAGTTTGAAGTTCACTCCCATCGGCTATCTTTCTTTTCGTATATCGTAAAATTATAAGTAACTTTATTCTTCTACATTGAAGTAGTCTTCCAGTTCTTTTTCAGCTGAATTATTCTCATTCATAATATCCCGGATGATGACGCCATTCTCCAGCAGGGCAATACGCGGACATACATCTATCGTATGATTCAGATTGTGGCTGGAAATGATTACAGTTGCATTATGCTCTTCGCTGTACTTTTTGAGCATATGTTTGATAATGGATTGCGAACTGGGATCGAGGAAGTTGAACGGTTCGTCGAGTATCAGCAACTGAGGATAATGAAGCATGGCGGAGATGATGCCGATTTTCTGTTTATTACCGGCTGAGTAGTTACGGATCAGTTTCTTTTGTCCGATCACTTCTCCGCTCATCAGACGTTCGAACGGCAGAAGGCGTTCGTCCACCTCTTCTTTTTTCAGTCCGTACATTTTCCCGATAAAATAGAAATACTCTTCCGGGGTAAGGTAGTCTATCAGAAATCCATCGTCAATGAAAGCACCTGTGAAGTTTTTCCAGTCTTCACTTTGACTGACGTCAATTTCGTTAATGACGACATTCCCATTATCCGCTTTCAGTAAGTCGAGCATCAACCGGAAAAGTGTTGTTTTACCGGCACCGTTGTTTCCTACCAATCCGAGCATATCGCCTTGATTGATTTCATAGTGATCTATGTTCACGGCTAACTTTTCGCCGAATTTCTTTTGAAGATTATTGATGCTTATCATTGTCTTGGTATTTTTATCGTAAATGATTAATCGGTTCAATCGTAAATCTCTTATTGGCGACTGTCTCTGAAGCCTTCCATATTCTCGTATCTCCGTTTCATGAAACGCTTATAGACGTTTCTGATCCAAAGCGGAGAAGTCAGTGTGAATCCAAGCCCGATGGCGAACAGGATAGAGTAGGCGGCCGTTTCACCCAGAAACGCATTCAACACAGAATACAGGATCAACGGGATACCGAAAGCTCCGAAGTTGACAACCATTTGTATGGCGCTGTTGGTCTGGCGGCTTGTCACTTTCTCGTTCAGTGCTACGGTCTGCTTATTGTAAACAGCCAGTTGGAAGAAACAAAAATAGATAAAACCGGTGGTATAGAAGAACCAGGCAAAGATACCCAGTAAGGGAACTTTATCCATTACAATGGCGGGAATCATCAGGACAAATGGGACGATCTCGCCGATAGTATAGATATAATATTTTGCTTTCAGCAGACTCATGATGGATTCTTTGCGGGACATTAGTCCATCGATGTAATTGCCTTCGAAGGACATGAGTTGCGAAAGGATGATCATGCCGAATACGGCAAAGTTGTAAACACAGATAAAGGTAGTCATGGTGCTCGTGTCATAAAGGCTTGAAAAGCTAAGTATGCAGGAGAAGGCGATGACTACAAGGAGAACATTGCGCAATGCACCTTTGCAACGCCGGTTGCGCAAAAGCATTTTTAATTCCAACCGCATATATTCACCAACTTCTCCGTATCGCTCGAAGAATTTGTATTCTGAAACATGCTTGATGCGGGTATCATCTACTTTTGCCAATTCGGCGTAGATGAGGCCGGACATGATTTTGCGGTTAATCAGCCATAAGATGGCTATGACAAGAATGGTACCGAGGAAACAGAGAATATTCCCGTTGATATATCCGTCGCCCAGGTCCATAAAGAAGTAGAACAGGGGACTGTCTTCGGGAATAAAGGCAAGGCAGCCCAGTCCACCGTAGAAAGCGATGGGAAGCAGCACCCACCAAATACGTTCATTGATTAGTGTGCGACATAACAAGTACCAGTAATTGTTGGCAACGATCAAAAGCCAGATGCCTATGAGATAGGTGAGTACACCTGAGATACCGAAATATTTGGTAATGGTAATGAAGGAAAAGGGGACGAACATAAACAACCAGAACAGGTTGAACAGACTAAGTCCCGAACGGATAAGCAGGAAATCGATGATCCGATTTCGTTTAACCGGCAACAGGAGGTAAGGTTTTACCTCCTGCGTCGGTGTCTTTTGGAACGGAATACGCAAGAGGAAGTCAAGTGCCAGAATAAATATCAGGGCAACGGCATTCATTACATGATATGGTTCCCGGTTGGGAACCATATCTGCAAAACCGAATGCAAACGTCGTACCGAAGAATATCAGGTATCCTGCCCAAAAAGCAACCCCGATATATCCGAATATTTTGGCAACTTTGTTCTTTTCATACATCGGATGCCGTTTGGAGGCGAGCCGTCCATGTTTGCGTAATTCGTTAAATATCATCATACTGTTGGTATGCTATAAAAGTTTATTTAGCTTCTTCTTCAGGTACGGTCATGATGACTTGGATTTCGTTGTTCTGTTTCATCAGCTTGGCAAGGAATTCCTGTACATCTTTTGCTGTGATGCTGTTGACCAACGTTTCATAGTCTTTTGTATAATCGATACCTGTGTAGAAATACTCATCCAGATTGCCCAGCCAGTAGCCGTTTTCCTTTTGGGCGTCTTTGTATTTTTTCAGCATATACTCTTTGATCTTCTGCATGTGTTCGGCAGACGGACCTTCTTTGGCCATTTTTTCCAACTGTTCGATGACGATGCCCGATAGTTTGTCTTTCTTGGCCGGATCGGTCTGGAATACAATCTGAAGCACGAGTTGTTCTTTCGGATATTTGGTGAGGCTTCCGCTGCAGCTTACGCCATAAGTACCGCCTTCTTTCTCACGGATTTCTGCGGTGTAAACCATATCCAATGCCTGATCGAGGATGCTGAGAGTAAGGTTGTTGCGTAAATCATATTTGCAAGTACCGTTGAACAGGAACATGATGGTTGCCATCGGTGTTTCTTGTTTCTTGGCAAACTCGTTCTTGTATTGACCTTTGCGGATTTCCATCTTCGTATCTTTGAAAGTCTCTTTGCGATTGATAGATGGCAGACCACCCAGATATTTGGCGATCATCGGTTTCATTTTCTCAACATCAATGTTTCCTACAAAGTAGAATGTAAAGTCGCTCGCATCTTTGAAACGGTCTTTGTACATTTCCATTACACGGTCATAGTCGATCTTGTCCACCATGTTTTCTTTCATGCTGAAAGAACGTGGGTGATTGCCGTACAATGCATAAGAGACTGTATCACTGAATGCGGTCATCGGATTAGCGTCAGCATTCTGCAATTCGGCTTTCATGCGGTTCTTGTATGATTCGAATGCTTCGTTGTCCTTGCGGGGAGCAGTGAAAGTCAGATAAGTCAGCTGCATCATTGTTTCAAAGTCCTTCGGAGAACAACTACCGGAAACCGTTTCTGTTGTTGCGCTCACACCGGCTCCTACAGAAGCACGTTTGCCTGCAAGTGCTTTACTCAAATCTACTTTGCTGAAGTTACCGATACCACCAACCATTGCTACGCTGTTGATTTGAGAGATATTCAGAATCTCTTTGTCGGGGAACTGGCTGCTACCACCAAGACTGGTACCTTTCATCAGAATCTGGTCAGCTTTGTAGTCGGTTGTTTTGATATATACTTTCACACCGTTGGACAGAACAAGTTTTGTTGTTCCGTAAATATCTCCGGCTTTTTCAGAAACGATCTTTCCGCCTTTCGGCTCTTCTTTCAGCAATGGTTCGTTAGAAACTTTGTCTTCGTAAGGCTTCAGATCGAAAGATTTCATTTGTTTCAGCAAAGCAGCGATTTCTTCTTTCGTCGGGTATTTTACACCTTCCTTCTCCGGACCTGCCAACAGTACTACCTGATTGTTGTCAGTGATCAGCTGTTGCATCACTTGATTGATAGCCGCTACCGGAATGTTTGGAGCCAGCTGATTCATCATAGCATATTCGTATTCAATGCCCGGCATCGGTTCATTGTCAAGGAAGTTACTGATGTATTCGTTGACATAAGTGTCGTTTTTCATCTTTTCGCGTTCATTGTAAGCAGATTCTACGCGTTGCAGATAGTTGGCACGGGCACGGTCATATTCAGTTTCGGTGAATCCGAAGCGGCGTGCGCGTTCAGTTTCTTCGAGAATCGTTTTCATGGCCAGTTCGATACCATCGATTTTGCTGCTGGCGTCTACTCCGAAAGCATTTTTGGTCTTGGCTACGAAGAAGTCGCCATAACCTGCACTTGCACCTGTAAAAGGAGGATTCGCTTGCTGACGGATTTCTGCCAAACGGCTGTTCAGCATTGTAACTCCCATGCTAATCATGTATTGAATGCCGTAATAGTTGATTGTATTCTTCAGTGAATCCGGGAAGGCTTCGCTCTTGAAGAAGAAGCTGATGGAAGGAGTTTCGATTTCCTTGTCCGTACCGATAAAGATTTGCGGTTCCTGATTGTCTGCTACCGGATAGTAGATACGTTCAGCCGGATTCACCGGAGCTTTCACGTCTGCAAATACCTTTTTCAGCTTTGCTTCCATTTCATCTACATTGATGTCGCCGACAATCATGATACCTTGCAGGTCCGGACGGTACCATTTCGCATAGTAGTCACGGATGTCCTGATAAGGGAAATTGTTGATTACATCGAGGCTTCCGATTGGCATACAGTCTGCATATTTGGAATCCGGATACATGACAGGCAGGGCATTGGTCATGATGCGCTGCATACCACTGTTACGGCTTCTCCATTCTTCACGGATCACACCACGTTCTTTGTCGATTTCCTTGTCGGCAAGGTTGATGGCGCTTGACCAGTCGTGCAGGATCAGCAGACAAGAGTCTACTACACTGACGTTGTCGGTAGGTACATTGCTGATTCGGTATACTGTTTTGTCGATACTGGTGTATGCATTCAGGTTTGTTCCGAACTTGATACCTTTAGTCTCACACCAAGGCACGATGCCCAGTCCGGTTTCATCACCCGGGAAGTTTTTTGTTCCGTTGAAAGCCATGTGTTCAAGGAAGTGAGCCAAACCGCGCTGTTGCGGCTCTTCAAGGATGGAACCCACTTTCTGTGCAATGTGAAATTCGACGCGTTTTTCTGGGAGTGCGTTGTGTCGGATGTAATAAGTAAGCCCGTTGTCAAGTTTACCTATGCGGACATTTTTGTCCACGGGCAGTGTTTGCATAGGTTGTGCAAGCACGAGTTGGAAGTTGCAGCATATAAAGAGAACTGCAATAAAAAATCCACGTAATAAATGTTTCATGTTCTATTTAGTTTATAAAAAAGTTGTTTGAAATATCTGTCGTATTCTTTTGTGTATAATCACAAACGGGCAGAAAAAAGAGTTATTTGATAGCTTCCCGTATTCTGACTAATTTCGTTAATAGTCCTTCCAGAAGGTCCAGCTTCAACATGTTTGCTCCGTCGCTCTTGGCTACGGCGGGGTTTTCGTGTGTTTCGATAAAGATACCGTCGGCTCCTACGGCGATGCCGGCTTTGGCTACGGTTTCGATCAGTTGGGGCATACCACCGGTCACTCCGCTGGTCTGGTTGGGTTGCTGCAATGAATGGGTGACATCCAGTATGACCGGATAACCGAACGTTTGCATTTCCGGAATCCCCCGGTAGTCTACTACAAGGTCCTGATAACCGAAGGTTGTTCCGCGTTCGGTCAGCATCACGTTCTTGTTGCCTGCTTCCACCACTTTGTCAGCGGCAAACTGCATGGCGAGCGGAGAGAGGAACTGTCCTTTCTTGATGTTAATCGTCTTACCCGTTTTAGCAGCAGCAACCAGTAAATCCGTCTGACGGCAAAGGAAAGCCGGAATCTGGAGAATGTCTACGTATTCGGCAGCCATCTCAGCCTCGTCGGCCGAATGGATATCCGTCACTGTGGGCACTCCGAAAGTATCATGTACCTTTTTCAGCACTTTGAGTGCCTTCTCGTCACCGATACCTGTGAATGAATCAAGACGCGAACGGTTTGCCTTGCGGTAAGAACCTTTGAATACATAAGGAATCTGTAATTTTTCAGTGACTCCGACCACACGCTCAGCGATGCGCATTGCCATCTCTTCACCTTCTATTACACATGGACCGGCCAGCAGAAAGAAGTTACCGGCAGGATTGTTCTTAAGTTCGATCATTTTATTAATTACAAGTTACTAATTACTTATTTATAGTTTCATGAGTGAAGGGCTGTTTTTCGCCAGAAGCCCGGTTCTGTTGGCTAATTCGGAATAATCAGGGTCGTCTTTTCTGATAATACGCCTATTTCCAGTGGGAAATGTCTTGCCAGCAGGCGACCGTCCAGATCGACGGAAGCATTTTGTGCGCGGAGCACTTTTACTTTTCTTGTCCGATAGCTTTTCACCATCTTATGGTTCAGGATTCTTCCCTGAATCAGCATCCACAATCCCGAAATGATTTGCAGGAATTCCGGACGGTAGATGACGGATACATCCAGCCAGCCGTTGTAGGGTACGGCACTCGGAGTCTGTCCCCAGCCCCAGGCGCTTCCTACACATACGGTCATGATGCGCCCGCGGATGTGCTCGTCATTGATACGAAGGTGCATCCGGTATAGTTTGCGTTCGAATATCAGCGAGAAGAGGGCGGCAACGTACGACAGGAATTTCACCCCCCAGAAACGTTTGGTCTGGTCGGTGATTTTCACAATCCTTGCGCCTAGCCCGATGTTGACTGCATTGAGGAAATAACGGCGTTGGTGTTCCTTGCCGTCGTAGAAGTTGCAGAAGCCTACGTCTATTTTCTTGAGACGGTGGTTGATGATACAGTCTACGGCAGGTTTGTATTCGGTACTGAGTCCCCAGTATTTGGCAAAGTCATTTCCTATACCGTTCGGAATCATGCCAAGGGCGATGTTCTCCTTGTCTTCGGCATCAGAGAGCATGATACCGTTGATGGCATCGTTCAGCGCACCGTCGCCACCTACGATGACAATGGTACGATAGCCGTTGTTCGCCAGAATTTTGGCAAGACGTTCTACAGAACCGAAACCTTCGGATTGTACATAGTCATAGTTGACACCTTTGCTGTCCATGTACTCCTTGATTTCTTTCCATCGTTTCTGTACCTTTCGGGTACCTGCTTTGGGGTTGTAGATCACTCCCCATTTTCCAGGTTCTACACTCATAACCGTATTTCTATCCTAACTGTATTAACAATCGCATTTTTTATCTTTCACAGACCATTCGTAAATGACTGGCAAAGATACTAATTCCCTCGCAGTTTTTCTATCACAAAGGCTATCTTTTCTTCCATAGGCAGCTCTGCACTGACCCAGTGGATGGTAAATCCCCGACGTTCCATGCCGCGGAACCAAGTCATCTGACGTTTGGCGAACTGATGGATGGCCGTCTCCAGCTCAGTGAACATCTCTTCGTAAGTCAGTTTGCCTATGACGTATAACGTCAGGAATTTGTATTCCAGTCCGTAATAAATCAAGTCGTCCGGTGAAATGCCTTGTTCTGTCAATCGCCTTACTTCGTCCACCATTCCTTCGTCCAGCCGTTGTTTCAACCGTCGGGTAATCTTTTCGCGACGCAGTTCCCGATCGATATCTACTCCGATGATGAGGCTGTTCAACTTCGGAAACTCCCGTTCGGGAACTGGATGCACGGCATAATACTCCTCAATTTCTATCGCGCGGATTGCACGTTTCACAGTATCCACATCCGTAGAGTTGTGCAATGTTTTATATTGCTTCAGGATTTCGGTCAGTTCTTCGAGAGAGTGATTAGCCAGACGGGCACGTAACTCCGGATTTTCCGGTACCGGCATCAGCTTATAGCCTTTCAGTACCGATTCCAGATACATACCTGTCCCTCCACATAAAACGGGCAGACAGCCTTTTTGTTTGATGGATTCGTAAGAAATCAGGAAATCCCGCTGATATTCGAAAACATTGTATTTATATCCGGGATCGGCGATATCAATCAAGTGATAAGGAATTGGATGTCCGTCGACTGTATAATCTGCCAAGTCCTTGCCCGTACCGAGGTCCATTCCCCGATAGATCTGACGAGAGTCGGCACTGATAATTTCTGTATTCAGTTCATGGGCTAATGCTGCAGCAAAAGGAGTTTTCCCTGAGGCTGTTGGCCCTAATATGGTGATTAAATCATAGTCCGGCATAGCTTTATTCTTTAATGACGGCAAAAATACAAAATAATTTTGACCCAGTGGGTTATTTGGATGCTTTTATCTGATTATTTAATAGGAAGCAGAACTCAAATTTGAACTACATAAAAGTTTGAAGAAGCGTTGAGAAAAGCTACTTATTAATGGTCTGTAGGATACGACATACCTTTCCATTCTTGTCCACGCCCTCAATAATGATATCTTCGGGAGCTGTGCTGTCCGGTGTATAGTATTCTATGGTCGCTTTGCCTTCGGCGTCTAACCGTAATTCCGGATTCCAGTAAACGGTACTCCGGAAGTCCGAACGCTGAGCGTTCTTTTTCTCGGGAGTATCATAGGTGGGGTGATAGAATTCTACGGACTCACTGTATCCCAGCGGTGTATAAGTGATAATTCCTTGCGCTGGTCTGGCCGGAAGATTTCTAGGGTCTTTCAGAGTGATGACAACGGCACCTCCGGAAGCACGGGGACCCAGTATGACGGCATCTGCTCCTCGAAGCAGACTGATACTGGACATGTCACTGACTTGGATATCCTTCAAAATATCGGAAGCATCTTCATACACAATATCATCGATAACAATGATTGCCGGTTCGGAATTGTTACGGATATGTATCTCACTTCCGTTCGTGATTGTAACGCTGGGTAGTCTGCTGGCTGCATCAAAAGCTGTCTGACCGTATCCTTGCAGTCTGTCTTCTTCTACAGTATAGGTGTTGATACCCCCTGTATAGATACTTTTTGAACTCGGACGTTCCCGCTTCGCTGTAACTGTCACTTCTTTCAGATTGTACACACGCATTCCCCCTTCCATGTAATACTGGTCACGGGTATTCATCAGATAATCTTCCATAAAGGTAGTTGCTCCGTTAAAATAAGGGGCTTTATGCGTAGCGACCGGGTACTGGGGAGGATCCATTAGAATATCTACACCGGCAAATCCTTTCTTGGTGCGTGCCTGAACAAGGAATGTCGTGCTGTCTCTGAATGAGGTATTGACGATGAACTGGCCTTTCTCATCTGTTTCGGTGGTGGCTATGATATTGTATTTGGGAGCCAGTACACAGATGGGACCTTTCTTTACGTTTGCTCCGAAGAATCCCATGATTCGTCCGCTGATGGTTTGTCCTTTTTCTATATAATTTGTGAAATTCAGCGAAGGAGTGCGGAGAACATTTTCCATTTTATGCCTGCGCCAGCCATGTGTCATCATCAGATAGTCGATGGAACGGAGCGTCCGGGCGTCCTGATTCAGAAAATAGAATGCGGGGTCTTCCACATATCCTTTCAGATCCGAAGTCAGCAGGAGATTGGACAGGATATTATCGGCGAGAGAGTCGGGCTGAATACTTTTTCGGTCGGTGATGCTGACAGAGAAAGTACCTTCTACCGGGTTGCCCTCGCTGTCTTTGGCAGCGATCTGTAAAGATACCTTCTCTCTTTTTCCATACGTCGGTTGGTCTGTAGTGATTTGCCATTGATTCGGCTTATGGTCCGGAACGAAAATCAACCGTTCACTAAGTGCATTTCCTTGTTCATCAATCAGCATGAAGTGAGTGATCCCTTCCGTAAACAGGCTGTCATTCATCTTTCCGAAAGTTCTTTTCGGATTGATGGGTTGTAAAATGGCCAGTTTGCCACGGGTATGTGCAAGCAGAAATAATTTCTGAGGCCATTCGGTCGCTTCTGTCTTTTGGATTTCGTAGCGAATCTCCTGTTTATAGTGCGACATGGCGATGGAGATTCCTTTCGGTTCTATGGCAGGAAGGTCAAATCGCTTGGTAATACTGTCATTAGTTCTTACCGTAACATAATAAGTCTCATTGTTGACGGGATTCATCGTGAAGATGCCCATGCCGTTGTGTTCCGAACGGAAATTGGTAAGTGTGTCTCCTTTAGAGTTGAACAAGAAACCTTCGATCTCTTTAGAGAAGCCATCTGCTCCCTGTGCTTTGAAAGCGACATTCTGATGAGGAATGTTGATCAAGGCACCGCCTTCGGGGAAAAACTTCACATCGAAATCATTGGTAAACACAGGAAGATGGAAAGTCCGTTTGTAGATATATTGCGGATCGTCAAATTCTACTTCTATTCTGCGCGCTACCGGAGAATTTAAATCGGGTAGGGAAATGGAAATCCAGCCGTTTTCGTCCGTCTTTTTTTTGCCTTTGTTTTTTATCTTACCATTCTCAAGGTATAGGTATTTGATTGTTGTATTTTCAAAAACAGCCTGTACGTTGCTTGTAAATTTGATCTTGGCAGTGTAATGTGTATCATCTTCTTGCTGATACTCGATGCTCGAAACGATGGTATTGTCAATAGAGTTTCCTATCTTGATGTTGCGCGAAAAGAAAAAGTCGGGGTCTTCATTCAGCATCCAGTTGCTGTATCCCCGCAGGTAATAATCGCCTGCCGGAAGGGTGGCAGGGAGGGTGAAGGCGTTGTGGAATCCGAGAGAATCTCTGCGGATTTTCTTTCGTTCCACAATGGAGTCGGAACGGTTGATCAGTTCCGTAATGATAAAATTACTTTGTGCGTTGTTCTGATGGGTGATGGCGTTCACCAGATAGCCTTTGAACCATATCTTTTCTCCGGCTCCGTAGAAAGGCTTGTCCAGATGGAGGTACAACTTTTCTTTAGGAATTCTTTCCATCAGACTGAAGTTGGCGATAATCGTATCTTGCATGGTCTGTGCAGATAGCGATGAGAAATATAGAAGGACTCCCAAGAGTACTGTGATACTTCTTTTACTTTGAAGAGTAGTGGTGTTTTTCATATATTGTGTTTTTAACTTTTATGCATCCAGATTGAAAGAACTTTTCGCTTCACAGCCAGTATATTAATGACTGATACGATGAGGAATAAAAGAATACCCATACTGACAGCTACCCATAACGAACCGGTTTCCAGTTGCGGGAAGAGGAGTCTGATACTCTCTATGTAATAGCTGCGCAGCCAGCATACCAATCCGACAGATAAAATCAGTACGATGATGTTCAGTCCTACGGTCAGTATCTGATAAGGCAGCGCTACCCTGTTGGGGCTGTAGCCTATCAGAAGCAGACTTTCGAGTTTGGTTGTATTCTTTTGGAGCAGTAAGAATATGCTGAGCATCAGGATATAGAATGACAGGATACTGATGAATAAACCTACTCCCAGCACAATACCTACGATAAGGCGAAGGAAATAAGTGGTCTTTCCGGCATCCAGTTTTCCGTCTTCCGTCTCGTAGCCTTTTTTCTGAAAGTAGCTGGCAATAGAAGAGTCGGCGGGATTGCTGACCTCGATGATCAGTCGGGCAGGTTGTGCCTCCGCGTCGGGGGCGAAGTTCTTGTTTGCCCAGTTCATGAAAGACTGCGGAACGAGAATCGTATTCAGACGGTTGGAAAAACCGACGATGTTTCCCTTGTATTGTTCTACCCGTCCGTTGCCCCGCATCATGATGTCCATCTGAATAAGTCCCATTAATCCTTCTGACAACTTAGGCAGACTGCGGCTTTGAGCGAAACCGAAGTTATACAGATTCAGATAATTGCGTGGGATAATGATGGGAATGGTATGTGTTTCTTCGTCAAAGTGCCATTTGTCGAGTTTGATATCTACAAATTCATCGGGAACTGACTCGAAGAACATATCCGTAGAGAGATGAATACCCGCTTTCTGCATCCCCAATCCCGCCGAAACTTTGAATTGAGAAGGAGTGAAAGCTCCTATCGTTTTGGTAAACGACTGTTTTTTCAGATCAGCGATATCTTCGGGAGAGAACGTATTGCTTTTTCCGGCAAAAGACCCGAGCGTACTGATTTTCTTGGTTGCTATGATGAAGTCTTTTTTCATAAAGCTGTCTCCTTCGGTGAATACGGGAATGACATCTTTGTAAAACTGTACGCTGAGCAATACAATCATCATGCCGAACAAGTTGGCTAAAAAGAAACCGGCTAACTGACCGATACTGATATGTTGGCGGAGAAGTTTCCAGACAAGGGTATTCATTATTTTGTATTTTTATATTTTTAGGCGCGAATGACGCAGATTCTATTATAGTTGAAGCACCTTCTTGTATGGCAGTTCGATATGTTTGCCAATGGACGTGGCGATGACTCCGGCACCTTGTTTTCCGGCTTCGTCAATGATGATTTCTCCCATGATGCGGCTGTTCTCATCATCCAAATGGCTGATAGGCTCATCCAGAAACAGGAAGTCAAACGGCTGGCAGAATGCACGGATAAAAGCGACCCGTTGTTGTTGGCCGAAAGAAAGTTTTCCGGCTTTCACGTTCAGTTTATCTGAGATACCCAGCTTCTCGAATAATGAAAGAATCTCTTTTTTCTTCTTGTGTCCGGTAAGGTTATTCTTCAGTTGTACGTTTTCTATCGCTGTAAGTTCGGTGAAGATACGCAAGTCTTGAAAAAGCATACTCAGTGAATGCTTTCTCAGGTCTACCCATTGCTTCACGGAATATGCTTTGATATTGGTTTCATCGAAATTGATAATTCCTTGATAATCGTTGCGATAGCCGTAAAGATAGCTGCACAACGATGATTTTCCGGTGCCTGAGGCGGCTTCTATCAGATACATTTCTCCTTTCCGGAAGATAAGGTCCTGATGCCATACATCAGAGGTCACCGAATTACGGTCAGCAAACACTTGGGGAAGTGTTTGCTGTAAGTGAATACTATTCATGCCGTTCATTGACGAATTACATGCCGGCGAATTGCTTGGCAAAATCTACGATTTGTTTGAGGGCATTGACATCTTTGTCTTTCAGGCAAAGGTCTGTTTCGCTTGTTTCTCCTTCCGAACTTACGGATAAATAAGAAACTTTGGAAGCGAGATCAGAATAAGTCTTGAACTCCTTGCCTCCGAAACCTACCAGCATCTTTACGACCGGTAAGTCCAGTATGGCTTCAGCATTGATGGCCATAAATACGGTCTTACCTTTCATATCTGCTGCGTAAGGAGCGTCTTTGATCGATTTGTCAACCGCTTTGCCAATGCTCTTGTAGAGTAGTTCGTCATTGGTGGCGTACATCTGTTTGTCCTTGATGCCGAAAAATATATTCATGCCTCTTGTTTTGTAGACATACTCGTCTTTGCCCAGTTCCATGATGTCTTCTCCTTTTCTCATGCCCAGTGACTGCTTGTTCTTGTAAAGAGCTTCAAGAGCATTCCCATTCTTTACATCAGCATAAGCAAGAAAAGTAGGGGCACTGTTCATGGTTACATTGATCAGCCCGGCAGAGATATCGCCGTTGAATGAACTGAACAGTTCTTTTACTTCATCCGCTTTGGCGATAGACACAGTGCTGCGGAATTCTTTATTCTCACTCAACAGATTGTAAAGTCCGTCTCCTTTTACGCCCATATTGATGAACATCAGCGTAGATGCCGGAAAGTATTTCACGAATGTGCCGTTTGTCTTTCCAAATGATTCCATTTGTTTTTTCAGAAGCGCTTTGACGGCGTCGTTCTCCGTGTAGTTTTCTGTTTTAAGGGCGATCTTGCCTTTTTCGAAGTTCAGTCCGCCTAGGATGGTAATGTCTTCCGGTTTGATTTCAGAAGGAAGTCCCATGCTGATCTGGCTTCTGTAAGTAGAAGGGATTGCTGACATGGAGGCGAAGAAGTTGATATCACTCTTTTGCTTGGCTATTTTCTGGAAGGCTCCGGATTTCGCAATGCTGTTGTCGGCAGTCTGTTTCATTAGTTTGGTGATGGCTTCTTTGGCTGCTTCTGTCTGAGAAGTTCTGCTGGCAGAGATAATGATTGCAGTGGTTTCATTGAAAGCAAGCAAGTTTCCGTTCAGGGTAGTGAAGCTATATCCGTCCGCTTCGCTGACCGGCTGGCAGATTTGTTCTTTTGCCATCACATCGAGGGAAGCGTGCAAATCGTCTTCATTGCTGACTTTGGCAACGAATGCACCACCGGAAATTTGGGGAGAGCTAAAGATATAGATCGGTGCTTCCGGATCCAGACCGGATGCTCCCGGATTGTTGATCACCTTCTCCAACTGTTGGAAAGTGGCAGCATTCATCCCGCTTTTCATTGCTTCCAGCAGTTTCTGTTTAGCAGCTTCATTTTCTTTGTCGTTCATTCCGGCTTTGTTGGCCAGTGATTTCAAATCAATAGAGGCAACAGCCGTAGCGTCTGCCGGTATTACGTTCGTATATTCCGTTTGTTTGGAACATGCTGCCAGAAACACAATCAGTACTGCCAGTACCGAGAGCCGTGAGATCATTTTCTTTGCCATACTCATACTATTTAAAAGTTATTATTGGTTCAATAAGTTCATTGTGTGGCAAGCCACGAGTGCCGCTGTCTCTGTCCGAAGCCGTGATTTACCCAAGCTGATGGGAGTGAATCCGCATTCGATGGCTTTCTTCACTTCCTCTTCGCTGAAGTCTCCTTCGGGACCGATCAGAACGAGAGCATCTTCTCCTGCTTTCAGTACATTTTTCAGCTGAGGCTTTTCGCCTTCGTAACAGTGGGCAATAAATTTCTGACCTTGAAACTCTTGTGCAATGAACTTGTCGAAGTCCGTCATTTCGTTGAGTTTCGGCAGGCGAGCCTTAAGAGATTGCTTGATGGCTGATATCAGAATCTTTTCGATCCGTTCGGTTTTAATCACCTTGCGTTCGGAAAAACGGCAGTTGAGAAAAGTCAGTTCGTCAAATCCGATTTCCGTAGCTTTCTCGGCAAGCCATTCATTGCGGTCCATATTTTTGGTCGGCGCCATGGCAATGTGCAGATGACACGGCCAGAGCGGTTCCTGAAAGATTGTTTCTTTGATGGCTACAAGGCAACGCTTGTTGGTTGCAACCGTGATTTCTGCTTTATAGAAATGTCCCTTACCGTCCGTAAGAGTGATTTCGTCTCCGATACCCAACCGCAGGACGCGGGTACAATGTTGTGCTTCCTCTTCCGGAAGTTCGTAGTTTTTCTGTATATCGGGAGTATAAAATACGTGCATAATTGGTTAGTGGTTTTGATTTCTTGAATTGATCCGGTCGCGTATCTTGGCAGCCAGTTCGTAATTCTCGTCTTTGATTGCTTGCTCCAATGCTTCTTCGAGTGACATTGAAGTAACGTTGCGAGGCAGATCCCGCTTCTTTTCGTCTTCCGCTTCTTCATCAGACTCTTCAGGATGTCTTCTTTCCTCGTTCGATATCCGAAGGCATTCCTGTTCCAGAATGGATTCATAAATGAGGATCGGACATTCGGCACGGATTGCCATACCGACAGCATCCGAGGTACGTGTATCGATACGTATAATTTCTTCGTCTTTTTTAAGGTAAATGTAGGAATAGAAAATACCGTCCTTCGCCTTGTAGATCAATACGCGGAGCAAACTAGCTCCTAATACGCCGATAATGGTCATGAACAGGTCGTGTGTCAGAGGGCGGGGAGTTTTGACCCCCTTCATATACAGGGCGGTTGCCTGAGCTTCAGCGGGACCTATGATGATAGGCAGTTGCCGTTCACCGTTCACTTCACCCAACAGTAGGGCAAAAGCGCCTACTTGCGCTTGGCTATTTGTGATATTTAAAACTTGTAATTCTACTTTTTTGTCCATTGTTCTTTTTTACTTAATTTACTTTATTCTCTCGTTGGTGTTTGTACTTGAATACCAGAGCAAACAGGATGCCGATCACCAGTGCATACGCCGCAAAGATAAACCAGATGTCCGGCCATTCACGGCTCACTAGTTTGCCATCAGCATATACTGAGAATGCGTCTACGACAGCACCGCTGGCATATCCTCCGATGATGGCACCCAACCCGTTGGTCATCATAAAGAACAACCCCTGGGCACTGGCACGGATGGAGGAACTGGTTTCTTGTTCAACAAACAACGAACCTGAAATGTTGAAGAAGTCGAACGCCATACCATACACGATCATGGAAAGAATCAGCATCCACAGACCGGAACCCGGATCTCCGAAGCCAAACAGCCCGAACCGGAATACCCAGGCGAACATACTGATCAGCATCACTTGCTTGATGCCGAAATGTCTCAGGAAGAATGGTATAGCGAGAATAAATAATGTTTCAGACATTTGAGAAATAGACAGCAGGATCACCGAATGTTTTACTCCGAAAGAATCTGCAAACTCCGGAATACTGGCGAAGCTCCCGAGGAAAAGGTCACCATACGTGTTGGTGATCTGCAATGCTGCTCCTAAAAGCATGGAGAACAGGAAGAAAATAGCCATTTTCTTTCTTTTGAATAATACGAATGCATCCAGTCCGAAGGAAGAAAGTAATGTTTTCTTTTCTGTCTTGGCCGGTTTGCATGCCGGCAGGGTGAAAGAGTATAAACCCAGCAAGAGTGCGGATGCACCGCCTACATAAAGTTGTGCGCTGGAGTTCTTGAATCCGGTAAGGTCTACTGCCCACATGGCGCAGATAAAACCAATCGTTCCCCATACACGGATAGGAGGGAAGTCCTTGATCAGGTCGCATTTATATTGTTCCAGTGCATTGTATGAAACGGTATTGGCCAGTGACAGGGTAGGCATATATACCAATAAATTGAGTAGCATAGCCCAATACATCTGGTCATAATTCGTAACGGTAGAGGCATAGAAAAGACAAGCTGCCCCTGCGATGTGGCAAAGTCCGTATAAACGTTCGGCATTGAACCATTTATCGGCGATAATACCAATGATGCCGGGCATGACTAAAGAGGCAATACCCATGGTGGCGAAGATGGCACCGATCTGTCCTCCTTCGAAGTGGAGTTCTCTGCCCATGTAACCCCCTAGTGAAATTAACCATGACCCCCATACAAAGAATTGCAGGAAGTTCATAATGATCAAACGAACTTTTATACTCATGACTTTTCTAATTTGTGTTTCTCTTTTTACGTTAATAATAGATGCAAATATAATATTTTCGTTGATTGGGTGGACAAGTTAATCGATAAAAAGGGGATAAAAAAGCCATAAATGCGAAGAATAGTGAAGAATTGCTGTTAAAAAGAGGGTGGATAGGCATATAAAAAAAGAAGGCTATCTATCCCAGACAGCCAATCTTTATTAACCTTAAATCTAATACCATGAAAAACACAGTGCAAATATAAAGGGTTTTATGTTATAGAACATAATGATTTGCCGAAAAACTTCTATTTGTTAACTCTAATTAACTTTGAAACTATTATTTTTCTTTTATTCACCCCTTGTTTATGCAAGTTCATGGTGTTTATGACATATATTACTCTACATAGAGTACCAGCCCTTTCAGGTATTCTCCTTCGGGATGGTATATATTTACCGGGTGGTCGGCAGGCTGGGTTAGTTGGTGCAGGATACGTACACTACGTCCTGACATAGCAGCAGCGGTAAACACAGCTGTGCGGAAATTATCCTTGGTTACCACCTGAGAGCAGGAGAAAGTAAACAGGATGCCGCCCGGTTTGATCTTTTCGAATGCTTTGGCATTCAGTTTCCGGTAACCTTGCAAGGCATTCCGCAAAGCATCCTTATGCTTGGCAAATGCAGGCGGGTCGAGGATTATCAAATCGTATTGGTCGCCCATGCGGTCAAGGTATTTGAAAGCATCTTCGGCGAAAGCTTCGTGACGCGCATCGCCGGGGAAATTCAGTTCTACGTTTTTGTTAGTCAGATCGATTGCTTTGGCAGAACTGTCAACGGAATGTACCAGCTTTGCACCTCCACGCATAGCGTAGAAGGAGAAACCGCCGGTGTAGCAGAACATATTCAGTACCGAACGGTCTTTAGAATAATGCTCCAGCAGTGAACGGTTTTCGCGTTGGTCTACGAAGAATCCTGTCTTTTGGCCTTTCAGCCAGTCTACATGGAACTTCAGGCCGTATTCCCGTGCGATATTATCGCTGCTTCCTCCTTTAAGGAACCCGTTTTCGGGGAAAAGATCTGCCTTAAAAGGCAGTGTAGTCTCCGATTTATAATAGATATTTTCGATCTTGTCACCCATTACTTCCGACAGGGCTTCGGCGATAGTCATGCGGTCTACATGCATTCCTGCGGAGTGCGCCTGCATGACGGCAGTCCGGGCATAAATGTCAATGACCAGCCCAGGCAGATTGTCTCCCTCACCGTGTACAAGACGGTAGGTGTCATTGGTGGGATTGACTGCGATACCGATTCCACAACGCATATCATAGGCAATTTGCAGTTTACGTTTCCAGAAATCGTGGTCGATGGGTTCCTGACGGAAAGAGAGCACACGTACAGCGATACTTCCGATCTGGAAATGTCCTTCGGCTATAAATTCCTTCTTCGAAGTGTATACTTCTACAACTTCACCTTCTTCGGGTTCTCCATCGAAACGAGCGATTGCTCCGGAGAAAATCCAGGGATGAAATCTTTTTAAAGACTCTTCTTTGCCGGGTTTGAGGTATACTTTATGCATGTTGTTTAAAATGCTATTTTATCAGTTATTAATTAGTCTTTTATCGGTTATTTGTCAGCGATTGGCGGGAGCATTTGCGTCAACCTCTTCTTCTACAGGGAGGCTTTCGACCTCGTAGTTGCCGGTTCGTTTCAGTTCCTGCAACAGGTTGTAGATGTTGAGGCAAGCCCAGGCATCGGTAGCGGCATATTGTTTCTGTCCGTCGCTCAGTACGTCCGCTTCCCAGTTGGACAGCCGTTGTGATTTGGAAATCTTTTCTTTGAACAGGATTGCATAAATCTTTTGCAGACTTTTGTCCTGTATGCCGAACTGGCGTACATAGTCTTGCAGTTCGATGCAGCTCTGTTGGGTAAAAGGTGCACGTTTGTGCAGCATCATAAAGTCGTCTTTGAGCGACAGTCCTACTTTGATAACAGCCGGATTTTCCAGCAGGTCGACCAAAGGTTGGGTGAGTCCGGTCATATTGAGGCGGAACAGGAAACAGCATTCGTCTGAAGAAATCTGCAGAAGTGCTACTTTATGACTTTGTCCTTTGGTGAAGGATGGGCGCGTTTCGCTATCGATACCCAGTATCGGCTGAGATTGCAGGTAAGCTACTGCTTTTTCTGTTTCCGCTTCCGACTGGATCACATGGATTCGTCCCGGAAATACAGTTTTCGGGAGTTCCTTTAGTTCGTCTTTATTTATACTTCTTCTTACTATCATTTTTGTTTATTCGTCATTACGACAATGGCAACCGTCCTCATGACAATGACATTCGTCGTCGTGGCAGTGACAACCGTCTTCTTCACAACAATAGTCGTCATCGCTTAGTTCGTTATTCTCTTCCTCGTTGTCTTCTTCGTCATTCTCATTCTGCTGGTTATACTTCACATCGTGAAGGGCACGCAGAGTGTTTACCAACTTCTGTCCCCACAGCAGACCGAAGTTTTCCTGACAGATGGCCAGCGAGTCGTTCATGGTTTCGTTCAGTCCCAGCTGGAAAACGAAAATAAAATCTTTGATATCTTGATAGATATCTGCCAAATCTTCCGAGATGGACTTCTTGATAGGCTGGTCACTGTACACCATATCCTGTACGAAAACGTCCAGATAATCATCCTTTTCACCCATCAGCCCTGCCAGATTGATGCGCAGAATCTCGTAGATTTCCTCTGTTACATACGTTTCGGGTGCCTCGTCTCCAATCGTTTCACACTTCGGAAGCAAGGATGCTTTGAGATAGAGCAGGGGAAGTATTTTTAAGGACGTGTCGACAAAAGCTTTGCGCTTCATGTGTTCAGCACGTTCGAGGAATGCGCAAAATTCGGCGGCTACCGTTACGAACTCGATCACATTCTTTTCAAATATCGTTTGGCTTTCTTTTTCCATAATCAGATTGATTTGAATCGCAAAGGTAAGAAAAAGGATTGAATGAGAGTACTGCTCGTTATTTTTTTATTATTTTTGCGGCTTATAATACGGATTCCAATTTATTTAAAGAATAAAGACTCATGGCAAAAAAGAAAATAGATAAGGAGGCTGAACGCACTCCGTCTTCTCCTGGAAGGATTGTATCAATTTTTAAGAATGAAACCGTTCATTTTGTGATCGGATTGATGCTGGTAATCTTTTCTGTTTATCTTTTGTTGGCTTTTTCTTCCTTCTTCTTTACGGGGGCAGCCGACCAAAGTATTATCGACAGCGGCAACTCGGCAGACCTTGCGGCGGTTAATAACAATGTAAAAAACTATGCCGGATCTCGCGGAGCACAGTTGGCTAGTTATCTGATAAATGACTGTTTTGGAATATCTTCTTTCTTTATCCTTGTCTTTTTGGCGGTGGCAGGATTGAAGCTGATGCGGGTGCGCATTGTCCGTCTGTGGAAATGGTTTATCGGTTGTACATTATTATTGATTTGGTTCTCCGTATTCTTCGGTTTCGCTTTGATGGATCATTATCAGGATTCTTTCATTTATCTGGGAGGTATGCACGGTTACAATGTAAGCCGCTGGCTGGTTTCGCAGGTGGGAGTTCCCGGAGTATGGATGATCCTGCTGATAACGGCAGTCTGTTTCTTTATCTACATAAGTGCACGGACGATAATCTGGTTGCGCAAACTTTTTGCTCTGAGTTTCCTCAAACGTCAGAAGAAAGAAGAGGAAAAAGAGACAGCAGAAGAAGGAACACAGGAGTTCACGACCTCGCAACCGCAGGAAGTGGAGTTCAATCTGAAACGTACTTATAAGCAAACACCTCCTCCTGCTCCCGTGATGGATATACAGGCAGAAGAACCGAAAGAAGAATCTCCGGTCAACGCACCGGAACCGGACGACGAACTTCCTTCTGCTGATGAGGCGGAAGGGGTGACTATGGTCTTTGAACCGACCGTAAGCGATGTGGTTCCTCCTGCTGCTCAGGATGAATTGCCGGGTGAGGATGAACCCGGGTTCCAGGTAGAGACAGCTACGTCCGAAGAAGAATATCAGGGTCCGGAGCAAGAACCTTATAATCCGATGAAGGATCTGGAAAATTACCGTTTCCCGACAATCGACTTGATGAAGCATTTTGAGAATGACGATCCGACGATTGACATGGACGAGCAGAATGCGAATAAAGACCGTATCATTAATACATTGCGCAGCTTTGGCATTGAAATCAGTACGATCAAAGCTACGGTAGGTCCTACGGTGACTCTTTATGAAATTACCCCTGAACAGGGTGTGCGTATCTCGAAGATCCGGGGCCTGGAGGATGATATCGCCCTGAGTTTGTCAGCGGATGGTATCCGTATTATTGCTCCGATACCGGGTAAGGGAACCATCGGTATTGAAGTTCCGAATAAGAATCCGAAGATTGTATCCGGTCAGAGCGTGATTGGAAGCAAGAAGTTCCAGGAGTCTAAGTTTGACTTACCGATTGTACTGGGTAAGACGATCACGAACGAAGTGTTCATGTTCGACCTTTGCAAGATGCCGCACGTGTTGGTGGCAGGTGCTACCGGGCAGGGTAAGTCTGTCGGCTTGAATGCAATCATTACTTCCTTATTATATAAGAAGCATCCGGCTGAATTGAAATTTGTACTGGTTGACCCGAAGAAGGTGGAGTTCAGCATTTACTCCGTCATTGAAAACCATTTTCTGGCCAAACTTCCCGACGGAGGCGAACCGATTATTACGGACGTGACCAAGGTAGTGCAAACGCTGAATTCTGTTTGTGTGGAAATGGATACACGCTATGACCTCTTGAAGATGGCTCATGTACGTAATGTCAAGGAGTATAATGAGAAGTTTATCAACCGCCGCCTCAATCCGGAGAAAGGACATAAGTTTATGCCGTATATTGTGGTGGTAATCGACGAGTTCGGAGATTTGATCATGACTGCCGGTAAGGAAGTGGAACTTCCTATTGCCCGTATTGCGCAGTTGGCACGTGCGGTCGGTATTCACATGATTATCGCTACGCAGCGTCCGACAACGAATATCATTACAGGTACGATCAAGGCGAACTTCCCGGCACGTATTGCGTTCCGTGTATCTGCTATGATGGACTCCCGTACGATTCTTGACCGTCCGGGGGCAAACCGCCTGATTGGTAAGGGAGATATGCTCTTCCTGCAAGGTGCTGATCCGGTACGTGTGCAGTGTGCCTTTATCGATACGCCGGAAGTGGAGGAAATCACGAAGTTTATTGCCCGTCAGCAGAGTTATCCAACTCCGTTCTTCCTGCCCGAGTATGTGAGCGAAGACAGCGGTAGTGAAGTGGGCGACATTGATATGGGACGTCTCGACCCGTTATTTGAAGATGCGGCACGCTTGGTGGTCATCCATCAGCAAGGTTCCACTTCGTTAATTCAACGTAAATTTGCTATTGGTTACAATCGTGCCGGACGTATCATGGATCAGCTTGAAAAGGCGGGAATCGTTGGACCCACACAGGGAAGCAAGGCTCGTGATGTACTCTGCATCGACGATAATGATCTTGAAATGCGTTTGAACAATTTACAATAACAGATCGTTTATTAATCAAATGAGAAAATACATTTTTAGTGTTTTAATAGCTTTACTGTCACTGCCTGTGATTGCTCAACAACAGCAGTCGCAGGCTAAAGCTGTTCTGGAGAAGACAGCCGAAGCATTTAAGAAGGCAGGTGGTGTAAGGGCTGATTTTACCTTGAAGGCTGTCAATGACGGTCATCTAGAAGGACGTGAGAATGGTATCATCCAGTTGAAAGGCGAGAAGTTTATGCTGAAGACCTCCGAGACAACCACTTGGTTTGACGGGAAAACACAGTGGAGTTACATGGTGAGAAATGATGAAGTGAATGTCAGCAATCCTACTCAGGAAGAATTGCAGCAAATCAATCCGTATACCTTTCTTTATATGTATCAGAAAGGATTCTCTTATAAGCTGGGAACTGTGAAGGTATATCAGGGTAAAGCTGTTTGGGAAGTGATTCTGACTGCTAATGATAAAAAGCAAGAGTTGGAAAGTATTACGCTTTATGTGACAAAGAGTACGTATGAACCGGTTTACATTCAGCTTCAGCAACGTGGTCAGAAAACGCGTAATGAGATTACCGTGACAGCTTATCAGACCGGACTGGATTATGCGGATCATGTTTTCACTTTCGACCGGAAGGCATACCCCACTGCGGAAGTGATAGACTTACGATAGGATGTTCTTTTGAGTAAGAGATGAGATAGTTGGAATATAAAACAATAATATAACAATAAAATGGCAGAAATAGAAAAAGTAAAATGCCTGATTATAGGCTCAGGGCCTGCCGGATATACGGCAGCGATCTATGCAGGACGTGCTAACCTTTGTCCGGTGCTTTATGAAGGATTGCAACCCGGTGGTCAGTTGACGACTACTACGGATGTGGAGAACTTCCCCGGTTATCCGGAAGGAATCAGTGGTCCGCAGTTGATGGAAGATTTGCGTGCGCAAGCCAGCCGTTTCGGAACAGACGTCCGTTTCGGTATTGCTACAGCGGCAGATTTGAGCAAAGCTCCTTATAAAATAACGATTGACGGTGATAAGGTGATTGAAACGGAAGCATTGATCATTTCTACCGGTGCTACGGCCAAATACCTGGGGCTGGAAGACGAAAAGAAATACGCCGGAATGGGAGTTAGCGCTTGTGCTACTTGTGACGGTTTCTTCTACCGGAAGAAAGTCGTTGCAGTGGTGGGCGGTGGAGATACAGCCTGTGAGGAAGCGATCTATCTGGCTGGTCTGGCATCCAAAGTATATCTGGTGGTTCGCAAACCTTACCTGCGTGCATCGAAGATTATGCAGGAGCGTGTGCAGAAGCATGAGAAGATTGAAGTTCTTTTCGAACACAATGTAGTCGGCTTGTTTGGCGACAACGGCGTAGAAGGTATGAATGTCGTGAAGCGTTGGGGCGAATCGGACGAAGAACGTTACAGCCTGCCGATCGACGGTTTCTTCTTGGCTATCGGTCACAAACCGAATTCGGATATCTTCAAGGAGTATATCGATACTGACGAAGTGGGTTACATTATTACAGATGGTGACAGCCCCCGTACGAAAGTTCCCGGAGTATTCGCAGCGGGAGATGTGGCTGATCCGCATTATCGTCAGGCTATTACAGCAGCGGGAAGTGGCTGTAAGGCTGCTATCGAAGCGGAACGTTATCTCTCTGCAAAGGGAATTATTTAAAGATGAAGTAAGGCGGAATGCTTTGCATGGAATAAATAAGAACTGAATCGATAAAAAAACGGTGGACATGAGCAACAAGCTGAATGTCCACCGTTTTTTGTTATCTCACAGGCATTAATATGCTTCGATTTCGTCTATCCACAATTCGGCAGGAATGACTTCCGGACCGTTGTTCTTTTCGAAATTGACGCCATTACGCAAGGTACCGCCATTCTTGATTTTTACTTTCAGGAAAGTGGCTTGTGTCGGTTCGAATTCGATAGAGTCGGTGAATGCGATTCTTCCCGTTTCCGGACAATCATGCTTCAATACTTTTTCGGCTATCTGAGTATATTGCTGACCGTCAGCAGATACTTCTACGGCAACTCCTCCGGCGGGGAGCATTCTCATGGCAGGATTGAACAAGGAGCCGAAGACCACTTTTCTTACTTCTGTCGGTTTGTCCAGATGGACGATGAATTCCAGGTCTTTACCCTCTACGATTGCGAAACTGGACCACGGAGTGTAAGAAGCATTGTTACCTCTCTTACCATTCGTCAGACCGAAAGTTGTTTTGTCAGCTCCCAGTACATCATTGTCGCCGAAAATATCCCCTGTCCATCCCATTGTATAATTGACGGTAAATGGTTTTCCCGCCAGCAGATTGCCATACAATGGCTTGTTGGTGACTTTGCCCAGCATCTTGCCGTCTTTGAAGGCGGCAGCTTTCAGGTCGATGTTTCCTTCAAGTGCGAAAGGCTGTTCATATAGCGTAGAACCGTAAGTCGGTTCGCTGCCGTCTGTGGTGTATCTGATTTCCGCATTCGGGTAGAATGTTTCCAGCAATACCATCAACGGACCGTTTTCATCCGCATGAGTATTGATGTTTACGTCGAAGAAGTTGAGGCAGGGTTTGGTATCCATGACTTCCAGGCGCTCAAATTCCGTAACCATGCGTTCGCAGAAACTCTTCCAGTTTTTGTTGGCATCCAGCGTCCATCCCGTTTCCGCGATTGCCATTGCACGTGGGAAGGCCTGATAATCTACTCGGTCGGAAGTTTTCATATATTCTCTCCAGAGGTTGCCTTGCATACCGATAATATGCTTTTTCACTAGTTCATCGGCATCATCCGGAACAGGATTGTAGCTATAAGTCTTCTTCAGCGTTGTGTATCCGCCGATGGTAGTCGGGGCGATTTCCGGATCTTCCTGATAGAAGTCCAGATAAGCATAAGGCATGGGAGCCATGATTGCGTTGTGTCCTGCTTTAGCTGCATTCAATCCGCCTTCAACGCCACGCCATGATAAGACAGTAGCGTTCGGAGCCAGACCGCCTTCCAAAATCTCGTCCCAGCCGATGATATTGCGTCCTTTGCCGTTCAGGTATTTTTCCATGCGGGTAACGAAGTAACTTTGCAGTTTATCTTCCTTGCTATGCTTCATTCCGTCCACTTTGCTGGGAGTCACGTCATCCTTCAAGCCTAACTGACGAATCAACTGCTGACAGAAAGCACTGTTCTTCCAAGCTGTTTTGGGGCATTCGTCCCCTCCGATATGAATGTATTCGCTGGGAAATAATTCGACTACCTCATCCATGACTCCTTCAAAGAACTTGAAAGTGGTCTCGCTCGGGCAGAATACCTGTTCGAATACGCCCCACGTAGGTGATACTTTATATGTCTGTGTAGAATCACAAGACAATTCGGGGTAAGCAGCCAGAGCCGCCAATGCATGCCCCGGCATTTCTATTTCGGGGATTACATTGATATATTTGCTTGCAGCATAAGCTACTACTTCTTTTATCTGTTCCTGTGTGTAATATCCTCCGTGTTCTATTCCGTCGAATACTTGCGGATAGTTCACATAATAATAGTCTACCAGCGTCTTTTCACGTTTGGAACCTATCTCTGTCAGTTTCGGATATTTCTTGATTTCGATTCTCCATCCCTGATCGTCCGTCAGATGCCAGTGGAAAACGTTCATCTTGTTCATTGCCAACAGGTCGATAAACTTGTAGATATACTCTATCGGGGCGTAATGGCGGCAAACGTCCAGCATCAGTCCGCGATGTACAAAGCGGGGAGCGTCTTCGATCTCTACAGCCGGAACAGACCAGTCGGCTTTCTTCTTCAGTTCTTTTCCGTAAACAGCGGGAGGAAGAAGTTGATAAATAGTCTGTACACCATAGAAAAATCCGTTCGGCTGGGAAGCTGTAACTGTAATAAGGGTAGGGGTGACAGACAGTTTGTAGCCTTCTTTAGGCATACCTTCTTGTAGTACGAAACTGATAGCAGGCTTTCCATCCACGCTTTCGGCTTCTTTCAGAGAGATTCCGGCAGTCTGTTTCAGTTGTTCGGCAAAGCCGTCGGCTACCTTTTTAACTTCCGGAGCATCGGACGGAACTACCAGCCGGACTTTGTTACTCAGTTCGAAGCGGCCTTCTTTGGGAACAAGCTGGTTGGGTTGCGGAACGATATTGTACTCGTTCGTCACTTCTTTTGGCTTCTGACAACTGGGGGTAATCATAAGTAAGGACAAAAGAAGAAGGGAAATACTTTTCTTCATGGTCTGAAATTGTGTTAAGTTATTAATATATTGACAGGACAAATGTACTTGTTTAATTGATAAGTTCCAATAGTATAGAAATAAAAAAGCCGATGTGACGAACATCGGCTTCCAGTTAAAGTTTCAGATCACTTTTTATGATCGTATAAGGTCTGTATTATCCTATCTTGCTTATTTTCTTGAGTTTTTCTTCTTCAATGATTTTGATCTTTCTTCCGTCGATGGTGATCAGGCGTTCCGTAGCGAACTGTGATAAGGTACGGATGGCGTTCGAGGTGGTCATGTTCGACAGATTTGCCAGGTCTTCACGGGAAAGATAAATACTCAATGTCGACCCGTCTTCTTCCAGACCGTAGCTTTCTTTGAGGAAAATTAGCGATTCTGCCAGACGTCCGCGGATATGTTTCTGTGTCAGGCTGACGGTACGTTCGTCGGAAATGCCGAGATCGATAGAAAGCTGGCGGATGAAGAACATGGCTAAATCATTGTTTTGAGCAATAAGCGTGGTAATGGCAGTCATGGGGATGAGACAGATAACAGAAGGTTCAAAAGCAGCGGCAGCAGTTACGAAGTCTTCCTTTGCGAAGTATGCACGGTACGCAAAGTATTCCCGCTGTTTAATCATGCGGATAATCTGACTTCTACCTCCTACACCATCTTTGAAGATTTTGACCTTGCCGGTAATGAGGCACATCAAATGAGAGGGAGTCTCCCCTTCGCAGTAGATGGTTTCGTTTTTTTTGTAGGTCTGTATTGTATAATTGTTCATCAGAAACTCCCTTTGTTCGTTATTCAAAGGAGCTAACAAATCGGATAATGGTTCCGAAATATCGATGTCTGACATGTTCATTTTTACCATGGGTGCTACAAAACTGTGTTATACAGCACAAAAGTAGAAAGAAAAAATGAGAAAATGAACGAATCTATAAAAAGATTGCACAAAAGCAGGTTCTTTCGTGCAATCTTCAGGAGCTTTTTATTTGGTGAACAAGAGTTCCCTGTACTTGGGTAGCGGCCATATTTCGTCGTCTACCTCCATCTCCAGGTGATCGATATGATCGCGGATTTTATCAAGATAAGGACGTACTTTTTCTTCGTATTCGAATGCTCTCTCTTTGTAGTTGTCTTTGTGATTGGCAACTTTTCGGGCTTCGGTCATTTCGCGTACCAATACTTTGATGGAAGTCACCCGGTGTGAGATTTCGCGAATCAGCTCTTTGCGGTCGGCGCTCAATACTTCGTATTCTTCGGGAGAGAAGATTTCTTTCATTTTGCAAAGATTCTCCAATAGCCGGTTCTGGTAGGTGACAGCCGTCGGCACGATGTGGTTGATGGCAAGGTCGCCCAATACGCGTCCCTCGATCTGTACCTTCATGGTGTATTTTTCCAGTTCTACTTCGAGACGGCTGTTCAGTTCGGTTTCGTTGAAGATGCGCTCACCGATCAGTACCGATTTCGACTGGTTGTCTACGTAGTGCATCAGTGCTTCCGGCACGTGGCAGATGTTGGTCAGTCCGCGGCGGGCAGCTTCCTGTCTCCATTCTTCTGAGTAACCGTCGCCTTCAAAGCGGATGGCTTCGGAAGCGATGATGGTTTCTTTCAGCAGGCGGAAGATAGCTTCGTCTTTGCCCACTCCTTCTTCCATCAGTTTCTCCACAGATGCGCGGAATTCGTTCAACTGGTTGGCCATGGCGGCGTTGATGGCGATCATGGCGGCGGCACAGTTGGAAGAAGAACCGGCGGCACGGAACTCAAAGCGGTTTCCGGTGAAGGCGAAAGGAGAAGTACGGTTGCGGTCGGTGGTATCGAGCAAGATTTCCGGGATACGTCCGATTCCCAGTTTCAGCGTAGTCTTTTCTTCCGGTGTCATCTTTTCGTTTCCTACTTGGCGTACGATTTCGTCGAGGGTTGCCGAGAGTTGTGAACCGAGGAAGCAGGAGAGGATGGCGGGAGGAGCTTCGTTCGCTCCCAGGCGGTAGCTGTTGCTGGCACTCATGATGGAGGCACGCAGCAGGTCCTGGTTCTTGTATACCATCATCAGTACGTTTACCAGGAAAGTAAGGAACAGCATATTGCCTTTCGGGTTCTTTCCGGGGGCAAACAGGTTGATGCCGGTGTCGGTGCACAGCGACCAGTTATTGTGTTTGCCGGAGCCGTTAACGCTGCTATATGGTTTTTCGTGCAGCAATACATTGAAGTGATGCTTGCGTGCGATACGCTTCATCAAGTCCATGACAAGCTGGTTGTGGTCGTTTGCCAGGTTGCAGTTTTCGAAGATGGGAGCCAGCTCGAACTGGTTGGGAGCTACTTCGTTGTGACGGGTCTTGGCAGGGATGCCCAGTTTGTGACATTCGATTTCGAGTTCCTTCATAAATGCGGTGACACGTGGAGGAATGGAGCCGAAATAGTGGTCTTCCAACTGTTGGTCTTTGGCGGAAGAGTGTCCCATCAAGGTACGTCCGGTCAGACAAAGGTCGGGACGTGCATTATATAAGGAGGAGTCTACGAGGAAATATTCCTGTTCCCATCCTAAGTTGGTAAAGACGCGTGTTACGTTCTTGTCGAATAGCTGGCAAACCTCCGTAGCAGCTTTGTCTACAGCAGCAAGTGCTTTCAGAAGCGGAGTCTTGTAATCCAGCGCTTCGCCTGTGTAAGAGATAAAAATCGTAGGGATACAGAGCGTGGTATCTACTACGAATGCTGGAGAAGAAACGTCCCATGCGGTATATCCGCGAGCTTCGAATGTATTACGGATACCGCCATTGGGGAAAGAAGAAGCGTCCGGTTCTTGCTGAATCAGCAGTTTTCCGGAGAATCGTTCAATGACTCCGCCGTCTTCGCCGAATTCGATAAAGCCGTCATGCTTTTCGGCGGTTCCGTCTGTCAGAGGCTGAAACCAGTGTGTGTAGTGGGTGACGTTGAGCGACTTGGCCCAGCTCTTCATGCCGTTGGCAATCAGGTCGGCTATTTCACGGCTGATCGGTGTACCTTTTTCGATTGCATCGGTAACAGCCTTATAGGCTTCCTTCGGAAGATACTCCTGCATCTTCTTGCGGTCGAATACGTGGCTACCATAATAATCAGAGAGTTTGTTGGAAGGGGCAGTAACTTCCAGCGGCTTCCGGTTGGAAAGTTCTTGTAAGGCGTAAAATCTCATTTTTGACATAAATCGTCTTCTTTTTATCGGTTGATGGCGCAAAAATATATGTTTTTTCTGAAAGTACCCCTATTTAAAAGAGGGTATTTTCAGAAAAAACATATATTTTTCTGAGGAACACCCCCTCTTTAAAGGACTGATTCGTCTCTGAATTACCTTTTGCCCGTCATGGCGCTTTTTGATTATAACCGATTAAGAGATGGATGCCAGTATTTCCTGCTGTCCGTCCTTGTTTTTCTGCCGGTCGATTTCCGCAGCCATCTGTTTGACTAACATTTCTACCTGCATATAATGCTTGTTCATGTTTCTGTATAGCAGCTTCATTGTAGGACTGTCCATAGCCATTTGGGTGAGGAACTGTAGATGCTTCCCCATCGATGCGTTCATTTGCATACGCGTTTTTTTGTTTAAGTCGTCCTGTATGGAGTAGGCACCGCAGGAGAGCAGGATTTCTGCTATGCCATCATCCCAAGCGTGCATGGTGAGATGGGTGAGTGCTCCCACAATTTTCTTCAGGTCTTTCAGCAGAATGTTTAGCATTTCGAATTCAGTGCGGTTTACGGAGCAGGAATCCGGGTTCAGGAAGAGGGCGAATTTGAGGTAGAAGTCCTTTAATTCTCTGTCATTAACAATAAATACATTTTGGGGAGCTTGTGTGATACCTCCCACCGTTGGTTGAACGGCAACTTGTTCTGTTTCCATAATAAGTGATTATGAGTGTGTGGTAGGCGAAGATTTTCTAAAATAATAAGAGCGGTTCCGCCTTTCCCGTTGCATTTCACCAGAAGGCAGTAGATGCATTAACATTCTACACGGGGGTACGGAACCGCCATATAGATATGAACGTGGACAGGCATAAAAATGCCTGCCACGAGGATTGGCAGGTTTCCCCGCCTTCTGGTATGAAATGCATAACAAAGATACAACATTTTTCTTTTTCGTCAAGAATAAAGTGGAAAATAAAAGGCAGGTGAGGATAACTTTAACACGGATATGCAGGGATGCCTTATACTGATGCTGTTACTTTTACTTTCGTTTAGTTGGAAGGGACTCATTCTTTATTTAAACCCTGTTCGTGCCTAAAAGGAATGGTAAGCATTTTAGTTCAAAACTGTACGTTAATGAACTAATCATTCGTCTTTTTTATTAAGATTTAATTCTGTTTTTGCAAAGAACTAGTCCCCATTATACTTAAATCTATTCGTCTGACAGTTGTTGAACTTTCGTCTGACAACTGTTACTCTTTCGTCTAACAGCTGTCAGACGAAAAAATAACAGCTGTCAGACGAATAGTTTTATGTATAGTCGAAGATAGATTTATTAAAGATAAGAGGTAAAAAACGTGTTAATCAGGATTAGTTCATAGCCTGCCTCAAGATGACTCATAACTGTGCAGAAGTGATTTAAATCATGCAAGAATGAATCACCTTCTACATAGAAATGTGAATGTAGCATAAGTAGAAAAATGTCCATGAAAACTGATATGATGCGTGGCGTGGGGAAAGGATTTTCCTTGCTAACTCTTTTTTGCAGCTTAATTCCCTTGCTTTTCGATATTCTTTTTTATATTTGCCTACAATAAACAAGGAGATACGACGATTGAAATATAAGATATTGATAGGATGTATGTTGTGCTTGTTCTCTTTTATTCCGAAGGGGGCAGCCAATCTTGTTCTTAATCCTTATACAAGTCAGGAGATATCTGCTGATTCCATCATTGAGCGTGTCATGACTTTTGCTCCCTCTTATGAAAGTATAGTGAGCGACTATCGCGCGAACCTATATATAAAGGGTAAGATGAATATTCAGAAGAAGAATTTTATCCTCCGGTACGTTCCTTCGATGTTTCGCTTGCAGAAAGGGGTACGTGAATACTTGCTCGAAACGTACAGTGACCTGCATTATACAGCTCCCAATATCTATGACCAAAAAGTAAAGGCATCACAAGGCACTGTGAGAGGAAACAGGGGACTGCCGGGGCTGCTTGAATATTTTAGTGTCAATATCTACTCATCTTCTCTTCTGAATGACGAACGCTTGCTGTCTCCGCTTGCCAAGAACGGGCAGAAATACTACAAATACCGGATAGACAGTGTGATGGGCGATCCCAATAATCTCGACTACCGGATACGTTTCATTCCCCGTACCAAGAGCGACCAGCTGGTGGGCGGCTATATGATTGTCAGCAGCAATGTATGGAGCGTGCGTGAAATACGTTTTTCGGGACGGTCGGAACTGATTACGTTTACTTGCTGGATCAAGATGGGGGAAGTTGGAAAGAAAGATGAGTTTCTCCCGGTGCGTTATGATGTGGAGGCCCTTTTTAAGTTCCTGGGCAATAAGGTGGACGGCAATTATACCGCTTCGTTGGACTATAAATCAATAGAACTGAAAGAAAGAAAGGTTCGGAAGAAGGAGAAGAAAAAGTATAATTTGTCGGAATCATTCTCCTTGCAGTGTGATACGAATGCCTATAAAACAGATGCTTCCACGTTTGGCGTATTACGTCCCATTCCTTTGAGTGACAGGGAAAAACAACTTTATAAGGATTATGCATACAGACGGGATACCGTGTCGGTGCAACGAAAATCCAAGAGTCAGGCTTTCTGGGGAACGATGGGCGACCTGATGGTGGAAGATTATAAATTCAATCTGTCCAATATCGGAAGTGTCCGCTTCTCGCCGTTTATCAATCCGCTTTTGTTCAGTTATAGCGGAAGCAACGGATTATCATACCGGCAGGATTTCCGTTACAACCGGATTTTCAGAGGCGACAAGTGGCTCCGCATCGTACCCAAACTGGGTTATAACTTTACACGGAAAGAGTTCTACTGGTCGCTGAATGCCGACTTTGAGTACTGGCCGCAGAAACGGGGCTTTTTCCGGTTGAGTGTGGGTAATGGTAACCGTATCTATAGCAGCAAGATGCTGGACGAACTGAAAGCGATGCCGGACAGTATCTTTAATTTCGACCTCATCCATCTGGATTATTTCAAGGACTTGTATTTCAACTTCCGTCATAGTTTTGAAATTACCAACGGACTGGATATCAGCCTCGGTTTCTCGGCACACAAGAGAACAGCTGTCGAGAAATCCCGTTTTGTGATTACGGGTGACTATCCGATGCCTCCGCCGGAATTTATGGAACGCTTCAGAAATACCTATATCAGCTTTGCCCCGCGCATCCGGGTGGAATGGACTCCGGCGCTTTATTATTATATGAACGGAAAGCGTAAGATCAATCTCCGCTCTGACTATCCGACATTTTCGGTGGACTATGAACGGGGAATAGAAGGAGTATTTAAAAGTACTGGAGAATATGAACGGATAGAATTCGACCTTCAACATAAGATTCAGCTGGGGCTGATGCGAAATATTTATTATCGTTTCGGCTTCGGGGCGTTTACCAATCAGGATGAACTGTACTTTGTGGACTTTGCCAATTTTGCCCGTCATAATCTGCCGGTAGGGTGGAATGATGAAATCGGTGGTGTGTTTCAGGTGCTCGACGGACGTTGGTACAACTCCTCCCGCCGCTATGTACGCGGACATTTCACTTACGAGGCTCCTTTCCTTATTCTCCGGCATTTGATGAAATATACCCGCTATGTGCAGAACGAACGTCTTTATATCAGTGCGCTCTCTATGCCGCATCTCCAGCCATATCTGGAAGTGGGTTATGGTATCGGTACGCATGTCTTTGATGTGGGAGTATTCGTCAGCAGTGAGAACTGGAAGTTCAGCGGGATCGGATGTAAATTTACTTTCGAGTTGTTTAACCGATAGTTTTTTCTTCATAACAGTTGCATAATGTATAGAAAATACATATCTTTGTGAGGAAGAGGATGAGGAAAAATTTAGCAGAAAAGAGGTGTAGTCGCCTCGCAGGCACAGGTATTTTCCTGGAAAATAAATCTCTGGTATAAATACCTCTATTTATTTTAGTAAAATCTCATCCTCTTCTTCTCCTTTTTATATATGTAACAACAAGATGGACGGAATTTTAATTACGATACTTATTGTTACCGGTTTTCTGATTTATAAATTGATTTCTTCGAGCCGGAAACAGGAAGGATATAAGAGATGGAAAGCAACAGGCAGCGGTAATACTACTAACGAAGAGACTTCCAAAAACAAATGGGAACATGGAGCCTGGCTCAGGCATGCTTTAGGAGTAGTCACTCCTAAAATGAGAACATGTCCTGTATTTGATGAAGAGGCGGTGGTGTGGTGTGCCAATCTGTTGGGAATAGAGGTGATGAGGTTGAAAGAGATACTGCAGGATGTCTCTTCGCATTATCGGGAGTTCTGGATCAGAAAGCGGAGAGGAGGATACCGTATGATCTCTGCTCCGGACAAGGAACTGAAAGCCATTCAGGATACTATTTATCATCGTATATTACTGTCTGTAAATGTGCATCCTGCCGCTACGGGATTCCGGCGTCAGCATTCCATCGTCGATAACGTCCGTCCTCATCTGGGAAAACGCTGTGTCTTGAAGACGGATATCCATGATTTCTTTATTTCCATACGTAGTCCGAGGGTGAAAAAGACTTTCGAAAAGATCGGCTATCCGAAGAATATATCGAAAGTGCTGGGCGAGTTGTGTTGTATGCGTCGGCATTTGCCGCAAGGAGCGTCTACCAGTCCGGTACTGAGTAACATCATCGCTTATGAGATGGACCGGAAACTGGCGGTGATGGCGGAAGAATTCGGGCTGACTTATAGTCGTTATGCCGACGACCTCACCTTTTCGGGCGATGTCTTTCCGAAAGAGGAGGTGCTTGCCCGGGTCAAGGAAATCATCAGGGAAGAGAAGTTTGAACCGAATCATCAGAAAACTCGTTTTCTGAATGAGAATGACAGGAAGATAATCACGGGCGTATCCGTCAGCTCCGGTGTGAAGCTGACCATTCCTAAAGCCCGAAAGAGAGAGATTCGCAAGAATGTCTATTTCATTTTGACAAAGGGGCTGGCGGAACATCAACGCAGAATCGGCTCCCATGATCCTGCCTATCTGAAACGGTTGATAGGGTCGCTTTGTTATTGGCGTTCCATAGAACCGGATAATACGTATGTAGCTGATTCTATTGCTGCTCTGAAACGTTTGCAGAAGGGGTATTGACGGGTGGCGGCTGTTTGTGTCTGCCTTACCGTGTTAATCGATGATCGTTGCCCTTCCGTTTTCAACTTTGGCATAATTCCTTTTTACCGCTTCCTGAATCCCTCTGAGCATGGATGCTTCGATGTTTGACCCCATGTGTGTGAAGCCGAATACTTGTGCGCATGCTTTTGCCAAATCGGGTAAAGGCAGGCTGATGGAATTGATTAATATTTGTTGGATGGCATTGGCTATTTCTTCGGGTGGCAGATCCGCTGCATCTCGGTCGGAATCGGGACGGTACTCTGAATAAGAACGGTATTGCGCTTCATCTTTCCAGCAGAAGATAAGCCCGTCATGTTCTATGCGGTAAAGATGTAATGTGTCGAATATTATTTCCAATTGAGCATCTATTCGTGGTCCTACACGGTTGACTCCCCATTCGGATATGATTTTCTTTCCAAGTAAGGTTTTGCTGATCGGGGCTTCATTTTCTATTATCTTTTGGACTTGGGAGACAATAATAGGATTATTTCTTTTAGCGAAGATGTCGTCGGCAGCGTACAGGAACGGACGTATTTTAGTACTATTATAATTTTGTACGGAGATAAAAGAAAAGTTTGTGTATGCGCATGCAGATTTTAGCTGCATCGGCGTTTCCTGCACATTCTTTTCTCTTTTTTCTTGTTCCTTTTTTACTATAACCGGTTTCTCCGCTTTCATATCCTGAGCAATCGCTGCTTGTATAGACGCCATCACTTCATCCGGCTTTTCCCACCAGTCCATCGTCCATATACGGCAGATATTCCATCCCAGTGCTTTGAGTACATTGTTTTGAACAATTTCCCGGTCACGGACAGTCTTGGTACGTCTGTAGTTCTTTCCGTCACAGATAATGCCTAATTGGTAGTTGGACGGGTTCTGAGTATCGACAATGCCTATATCGATCTTGTATCCGGAACAGCCTATATCGGTATGTACGGTATATCCCAAAGAACGTAACTTGTCGGCAATAATCTTCTCGATGGAAGTTTCTTCTTCCGAGGGCTGGATGCTGGTCGAGGTATTCAGTATGCGCTTGGTTCCTTTCTCCGCATATTCAAGGAAGCGTTTCAGTCCGGCTACTCCGATAGAAGAAGTCCGGTTCAGATCGATCATGTCCGATCTCAGCGTAGAGAAGATGATCATTTCATATCGGGCACGGGAGACGGCTACGTTCAACCGTCTTTCACCTCCCGCACGGTTCAACGGACCGAAGTTCATGCTGACGCGCCCTTCGGCATCGGGACCATAGCCGACGGAGAACAGTATCACATCCCGTTCGTCTCCCTGCACATTTTCGAGGTTCTTGATGAACAGGGGTTCTTCACATTCCAGCGCAAAGGTTTCCAGTTCGGGGTGGAAGATGAAGAGATCGGATAACAAATCTTCTATCAACGCCTGCTGAACCACACTGAAAGTGACTACCCCCACACTCTTTTTCCTTAATTCTTCGCTTCTCAGCCTTCTCGCTATTTCGTCTACTACGGCTTGCGCTTCCGCTTGGTTCTGACGGGATTTTCCTTTGTCATAATAACCGTCTACGGCGACCATTCTGACTTTCGATTCGATGTTGTCCGGTGACGGGAAAGTCATCAGCTTATTATCGTAATATTCGGAGTTGCTGAAAGCGATAAGACTTTCGTGCTTGCTTCGATAATGCCACAGCAGGTATTTGGAAGGGATAGAGAGAGCAAGGCAGTCGTCAAGGATACTTTCCAGATCTTCCATCTCGATGTTGTCTTCGTCAATGGTGTTGACGGAGAAGAAGCTGGTAGGCGGCATCTGTTTGGGGTCGCCTACGATGACTACATTCTTGCCTCGGGCGATGGCGCCTACCGCTTCGTAAGTCGGCATCTGTGAAGCTTCGTCGAAGACGATCAAGTCGAATTTGTCCGCATCGGTGTCGATATATTGGGCAACCGATATAGGGCTCATCAGCATGCAAGGACACATACGCGACAGCAGGGTAGGTATCTGATCGAATAACTTGCGGATGGATATTCCGCGTGCATTATTGCGTATATTCTTTTGTAATATTCCGACTTCTGAACTTTGAATGGCTTCGTGGGTGAAGGACGGAATGTTGGAAGCCAGTCTGGCGAACAGTTCCTTTTTGGTAATGTCCTCGAAGTTGGCGGATACCTGCTTGTATTTGGCTATAATATCATTGAATATCTTGCCGTTGAATAATTCCAGCGTCGGTTCTTTGGCGATGATATAGTGAATGACGGCTTGGTAGAAACTCTTGCGGAAGCTGCTGGTGAGCAGGTCCGTAGGAATATTCTTTTCCTTATATTCTTCTGCGATAAATCCGATACCCAGCTCGTTCAGCTTGTTGTAGGATTGAAGCCATTGATACCAGTCTTTGAGTTTATCCAGATTTTCTTTCCATGTTCCGGCTTGCTGTAGGGCGATACCGATCCAGTCGGCGGAGTTTGTATAAAGCGTCTCTACGGTTATGCCCAGAGTGGTGGAAAGCCGTTGCTCGGTTGCCGTAAGCGTGTCGACCAGCTGATACAATTCATTCAGAGAATGAGAATGGATATCTCTGAATGTCCGGATACCTTCCGTCAGTTGTAACGCTAAGTTCTGTTTGATTCGGGATGTTTTCGCCACCTCTTTTGAATAACTCAGTAACAGGGAATGAAGCGAAGATACCTCATGGATGATCTGATCGATGATGTCCCACTCTTCGTCTCTTCCGAATCTTCCGAATAAAGAAGGCAGCTTGGCGGTGTATCTGTCTGTAAAATCAAGCTCTTCCTGATACCGGATGACCTGATGGAGCAGAGGTTGGACTGTCTCCGGCTTTACCGGCTGCAGAGCGTAAGGACGAATCGCCTTTTTTATTTTTCTTTGTCCGAAATACCGTGGGAGAAACCATTGGGCGGATACCCGATTCCATTCGGCCAGCATGGGGCCGGCGTTTATCTTCAGTACCTCTTTGGTGAATCCGTTTTCTATTTCTGCTTTGATTTCATCGCGTTTCCTGCCGTGTTCCGTCACTTTCCGGTACTCTTCCAGTGTTTCATTTAATAAAGGAGTGGTCAGCAGTTCGGGCGTCAGTTCCGGAATATCGAGTATTTTCCGGATAATGGCGGTGATTATATCGAAATCCTTGCGGGTGGGATGAATGTCCGTATCTTCCAGTAAAGCGGAAAAGACAGGCAGTTTTGACTGTATGGCAGTCAATAAGCCGATGAAAGTGGCGAGCGTTTGGGAGGCTTCCTCTTTGATGGCGGACGAATATTCCCGAATGTAAATCCCTGTCAATGGGTGAAGATGCGGGTGGCCGCAAGCATTGGCGGTACTGACCAAAGATTCGATGGCATCTTCCCAATGTGAGAATCGATCCTTGTCCAGATTGTCCAGATAAGATGACGGGATATCGAAGCAGGGTTCAACGTCTGTTGACTGGTAGTGGATGATCGCATCATAGAGGGAAAGTCCGAAAGGATATTCCTTGTGTAACGCTTCGATGTATTTATTTAGTTTCGTTCGTAATTTCAGCAGGCGTTCGGCTTCCTTCCTGAACTCTTCGGGAGGAGTTCGTCTGATGATTTCGGTTGTCTCCTTTAGTTGCGAGATGACAGTGGATTTCTTTGTCTTGTTGGAGTGAATTTCCAGACAGAACGGAGCAAGTCCTATCGCCGCCAGTCTGTTTTGGACGACGGAGAGGGCTGCCATCTTCTCGGCAACAAATAAGACTCGTTTACCCTTATAAAGCGCGTTGGCGATGATGTTTGTTATCGTTTGGGACTTTCCGGTTCCCGGAGGGCCGTGCAGGATAAAAGTCTTGTCGTGCACCGCCTCATAAATCGCTTCCAGCTGAGATGAATCGGCAATGATGGGCAGCACGATATCTGCCGGAGATAACTGTCTGTCCATATAAGAGGCATCCATCTCTTCCGTAATCGCGTCCCATTCGATCTTTCCGTTGATGAGGCTGGAGACCACCTTGTTTTGAGTCAGTTTGTGAGCATTGTTGTGGATGTCGTTCCACATGATAAACTTGTTGAAGGAGAAGATACCTAGAATAGCCTGTTCCTCCACATCCCATTTGCGCTGATTCTTGATGCAGTGCCGGATGATGGAATAAATCAGTTTTACGTTGATTCCGCTTTCGTCCGTCGGAAGCGGATCAAGTCCCGGTACGGAAATGCCGAAGTTCTGACGAAGCATTTCCAATAAGGTGATATTCATCATCGTTTCTTCTTCCCGCGAACGAATCACATACCCCTTGGCGGCTGACTTGCGGATGATTTCGACCGGCAGCAGCAATATCGGTGCATAACGGGGACGCTCGCTGGAAGGCGTTTCGTACCATTTCAGAAGTCCGAGAGCCAGATAAAGCGTGTTCGCTCCGTTCTCTTCGATAGAAGTACGGGACGAACGGTACAGGTGAGTCAGTGCTTTGCCCAAATCATTCTCCGGCAAGTAAAAACGTAACCTTTTCTGTGAAAGCTCCGAATTAACGAAGTCGGCTATCGGATCCGATTCCGGTATGGAAGAATAAATGCCAAACTCCATCGCCGGATTCTCCCATTCGGCGGGACGGTGGAGGATACGAAACTCATCTCCTTCCGCCAAGGCGTCTTCCAGACAGGCAAGGTTTGCCGGAATCAGCTGAAGAGTATTCTTTGTAATCCGGATGTTCAGCAAGTTGTTGCGCAGACTCAAATCCAGCAGTCTTCTTTCCCAAAGCAACTGTTTGGTGAGGACTGTCTGAGTTTCGCTGCCCGACAAATCATATGGATTCACGCTTTGCGGAGTAGCGTGCGTGGTATTTCTGTTCATATCCTCATCTTCCTTTATTTCCCATACTTGTCCGTTCAGTACGCGCTGCGGGATCGGGCGGACTCCCGAATGCCTGGCCCTTCTGATGTCGATGGCGAGGATGAAACTGCCCGGATCGCTCAGTTTGCCGTTAGCGCTTTTCACAGCGTTGTCGAAGTCGACATTATGTCCCATATTCATGCAGGTGGTTTCTACCAGTGTAATGTCGTAGATTCCTTCGGCGGTTCGTTTGGTCAGTAAGGATACATCGTCGATGGCAGGGTCCGGAAAGGTTTCCGGCACCAGCCAGCCGCCTGCGAAAGCATGCCCTTTGGTGATGACGATGAGGGCATTCAGTCCGATGGATTCGAGGCAGGAAGCATAAAGCAGTGCCATATCCAGACAAGTTCCGAGCTTTTGTGCCAGTACGGAATCTATCAGACGGACACGCTGCCCGTGCTCTTCGAAGCTGGCGGGAATGGTGCTGTAAATAATCTGCTGTTCGGTGAGGGCGGTGTAGATAGCTGCCATCTGCTTTCTCACACGGTCCGGATTGCGGCTTTGGTATTCGTCCAGTGAAGGAGTACCGGTCCACTGTTCCAGAATGGCGGCGGCTCTCTTGATAATAGGAGTGAGCACGGCATGATTCGGGGTGATGAATGCTGCCAGCATCTCGGGGAATATATTGATTCCGCCCCATTGGTCGTATGCCAGAATGTCGATGGGGTAGGTCTGGGTAAAGATCGTTTCCGCCTCGGAGCGGATTTCTATTTTCAGACTTCCCGACATACGCTCGGTCAGCTGGGCGAAATAATTGGCGGACAAGACCAGGCTGAACGATTGCAGACACACGGAATTATTGGCGGGAATCGCTTCCATCATCACAGGAGTGATACTGCCGAAGTCGGGCTCGGCCGTGATTTGTACCTGAATGTTTCTGAAGGGTTCGGACGTCATATTTTCAATCGAAAGCTGATGGATGACCGATACTTTGTTTTGCTGCATCGCGAAATTAATAAGTGGCAGATAATCAAACTGCACCCTGATTTTGTCCAATGTTCCGTTCATGTTGAAAGTCGTATAATATTAGATTTGCAATATTACAAAAAATACGGATATTACCATCTTTTCTTTGGGTATTCTTTTGTCGGTCAAGAAAATATTCCTACCTTTGCGCCCGATTTATAGATAATATAATGTCTTATTCAATTAAAGTATTAAACAATTTATTTATTAATGGAAAACTTAAAGAACGTAGCTCCTATTGAGGACTTCAACTGGGATGCTTATGAAAACGGCGAAGCTGTAACAAGCGCAAGCCACGAAGAACTAGAAAAAGCTTACGACGGTACGCTTAACAAAGTGAACGACCGTGAGGTTGTTGACGGAACCGTAATCGCAATGAACAAGCGTGAAGTAGTTGTGAACATCGGTTACAAATCAGACGGTATCATTCCTTTGAATGAGTTCCGTTACAATCCGGACCTGAAGGTAGGTGATACTGTAGAAGTATACATCGAAAACCAGGAAGACAAAAAAGGACAACTCGTTCTGTCACACAGAAAAGCCCGCGCTACTCGTTCTTGGGATCGCGTTAACGCTGCTCTGGAAAATGAAGAAATTATCAAGGGATTCATCAAGTGCCGCACAAAGGGTGGTATGATCGTAGACGTATTCGGAATCGAAGCATTCTTGCCGGGTTCTCAGATCGACGTTAAACCGATCCGTGACTATGATGTATTCGTTGGCAAAACAATGGAATTCAAAGTGGTTAAGATCAACCAGGAATTCAAAAACGTTGTTGTATCTCACAAGGCTCTTATCGAAGCTGAACTGGAACAACAGAAGAAAGAAATTATCGGCAAGCTCGAAAAAGGACAGGTTCTTGAAGGAACTGTTAAGAATATCACCTCTTACGGTGTGTTCATCGACTTGGGTGGCGTAGACGGTTTGATCCACATCACAGACCTTTCTTGGGGCCGCGTTAGCGATCCGAAAGAAGTGGTTGAACTGGATCAGAAGCTCAACGTTGTTATCCTTGACTTCGATGACGAAAAGAAACGTATCGCTCTTGGCTTGAAGCAACTGACTCCGCACCCATGGGATGCTCTTGACACTGACTTGAAGGTAGGTGACAAAGTGAAAGGTAAAGTTGTCGTTATGGCTGACTACGGTGCATTCATCGAAATCGCTACAGGTGTAGAAGGTCTGATCCACGTATCAGAAATGTCTTGGAGCCAGCACCTGCGTTCTGCTCAGGACTTCATGAAGGTGGGCGACGAAGTAGAAGCTGTAGTTCTGACTTTGGACCGCGAAGAACGTAAGATGTCTTTGGGTATCAAACAACTGAAACAAGATCCATGGGAAACTATCGAAGAAAAGTATCCTGTAGGTTCCAAGCATACTGCAAAAGTACGTAACTTCACTAACTTCGGTGTATTCGTAGAAATCGAAGAAGGTGTTGACGGCTTGATCCACATCTCTGACCTTTCTTGGACTAAGAAAGTAAAACACCCGTCAGAATTTACTCAGATTGGTGCTGACATCGAAGTTCAGGTATTGGAAATCGACAAAGAAAACCGTCGTTTGAGCCTTGGTCACAAGCAACTCGAAGAAAATCCTTGGGATGTATTCGAAACAGTATTCACTGTAGGTTCTGTACACGAAGGTACTATCATCGAAATGTTGGATAAGGGTGCTGTTGTAGCTCTTCCTTACGGTGTAGAAGGTTTCGCAACTCCGAAACACCTTGTAAAAGAAGACGGTTCACAAGCTCAGTTGGATGAGAAACTTGAATTCAAAGTGATCGAGTTCAACAAGGACGCTAAGAGAATCATCCTGTCTCACAGCCGTATCTTCGAAGATGTAGCTAAGGCTGAAGAAAGAGCAGAAAAGAAAGCTGCTTCCGGTGCTAAGAAGTCTTCTAACAACAAGAGAGAAGATGCTCCGATGATCCAGAACCAGGCTGCTTCAACTACGCTGGGCGACATCGACGCTTTGGCTGCTTTGAAAGAACAGTTGGAAGGAAAGAAATAATCGTTATTTCTATATAATGGAAAAGCGCTCCGATTATCGGGGCGCTTTTTTTGTTTTGCCATGATAGCGCAAATACCAAAAAACTTGTGTACATTTGTGCCGCTATGGAGAAATTCGAACTACATATACTTGGATGCGGTTCTGCTTTGCCCACCACTCGCCATTTTGCGACATCGCAGGTTGTGAACTTGCGTGAAAAGCTTTTTATGATTGACTGTGGGGAAGGAGCGCAGATGCAGTTGCGTCGTTCCCGCTTGAAGTTTTCCCGCTTGAATCATATCTTTATTTCCCATCTTCATGGCGATCATTGCTTTGGACTGTTAGGACTGATTTCTACCTTCGGTCTGTTGGGACGAACGGCAGATTTGCATATCCATTCACCCAAAGGACTGGAAGAACTGTTTGCTCCCTTACTTTCTTTCTTTTGCAAAACGCTGGCCTATAAAGTCTTTTTCCATGAATTTGAGACGAAGGAGCCGACGCTGATCTATGACGACCGCTCGGTGGCTGTGACCACCATTCCTCTGAGACACCGTATTCCTTGCTGTGGTTTTCTTTTTGAAGAAAAGCAGCGTCCCAATCATATCATCAGAGATATGGTGGACTTCTATAAAGTGCCCGTCTACGAACTGAACCGGATCAAGAACGGAGCGGATTTTGTAACTCCCGAAGGAGAAGTCATTCCGAATCATCGGCTGACCCGTCCTTCTGCCCCTGCACGAAAATATGCTTATTGCTCCGACACGATCTACCGACCTGAGATTGTGGAGCAGATAAAGGGGGTAGACCTTCTATTCCACGAAGCCACCTTTGCTCAGACCGAACAGGTGCGGGCAAAGGAAACTCATCATACAACTGCTGCACAGGCCGCACAGATTGCTTTGAATGCTGAAGTGAAACAATTAGTCATCGGACATTTCTCCGCCCGCTATGAGGACGAGTCTGTATTGTTGAATGAAGCAGCGGCTATCTTCCCCCAAACGGTTTTGGCAAGAGAGAATATGTGCATAACCATAAATAACTATACAGATACGAGAGACTATGATCCCTTATAACGAACGTGAGGTTCTGAAACTCCTTCAGGAGGAGAGTACACAGCGGAAAGGATTTGAGTTGATTGTGGCGCAATACAGCGAGCAGTTATACTGGCAGATCCGCCGGATGGTACTGTCGCATGAAGATGCGAACGACCTTCTGCAAAACACCTTCATCAAGGCATGGACAAATATTGACTATTTCCGTGCCGAGGCGAAGCTGTCTACGTGGCTCTACCGTATTGCGCTGAATGAATGTCTTACTTTTCTGAACAGGCAGCGTGCTACAACGACGGTGGCTATCGACGATCCCGAAGCGGCGATTGTGCAGAAGCTGGAGAGTGATCCCTACTATTCGGGCGATCAGGTGCAGATGTTATTGCAAAAAGCATTGCTCACCTTGCCCGAAAAACAACGAATGGTGTTCAATCTGAAGTATTATCAGGAAATGAAGTACGAAGAGATGTCAGAAATCTTTGGAACTTCAGTCGGAGCGCTGAAAGCCTCCTATCACCATGCGGTAAAGAAAATAGAGAAGTTTTTGGAAGAAGTAGATTAAACCTTTTAAAGCAGACATCGTCTAATCAAAAGAGAGGAGAAAAACGTATGAAAGAAGAAGATACCCTATTGAAGAAAATCGGAAAGGAGCATTCCTTCAAAGTGCCCGACGGTTACTTTGAAAATCTGACTTCAGAGGTGATGAACAAACTTCCTGAAAAAGAGAAAGTTGCTTTCAAGGAAGAGCATGTTTCGACATGGACGAGATTGAAACCATTATTCTATATGGCGGCTATGTTTGTAGGAGCTGCCCTGATTATCCGGGTAGCGTCATCAGACCATAAACCGGTGGCAGATGATATAGCGGTGACAGTAACGGCTATGGAAGCGGATACGGAACAGGTATCCGATGAGATGATTGATGTTGCGTTAGACCGTGCGATGTTGGATGATTATTCGTTATACGTCTATCTGAGTGACGCGAGTGTAGAATGATTTATTAAAACAGATTGAATAAGAAAATGAAGAAACTAATCGCTTTAGTCGTTTTGTTATGTGGCTTTATGCCTGTTCTTTGGGCTGCCGATGGATGTGACCAGCATTTGTCCCGTGAGGAATTCCGGAATAAACAGAAAGCGTTTATTATTGAGCAGGCCGGATTGACCAAAGAAGAGGCTGCCAAATTCTTCCCGGTTTATTTTGAACTGCAGGAGAAGAAGAAGAAACTGAACGATGAATCGTGGAGTTTAATGCGTCAAGGTAAAGACGACAAAACAACAGAAGCCCAGTACGAAGAAATTGTAGCAAAGGTATGTGACAACCGTATCGCTGCCGACCGTCTTGATAAGTCTTATCTGGACCGATTTAAAAAGATACTTTCCAATAAGAAGATATTCCTTGTTCAACGTGCGGAGATGCGTTTCCATCGGGAAATGCTGAAAGGCATGAACCGCAAGGACGGAGGAAATGATCCGAAAAGGAAGAAATAAAACGGAGGCTCTGTTTGGATGAAACGGACGTTCTGTCAGAGTAAATCAGAGGCTCTATCCGCATAGGATAGAGCCTCTGATTTTTGTTTCCGGATGTATCTTTGTTGCTTTACTAAAAGAGTAGACCATTGGAAGTGGGAATAACAGAGTTTGGACAGGTATTATATCCATTCCATAAGGAAGGAGGATGGTGTTACAGTCCTTTTCTCTTAGCTTCGTTCCAAATAGCGTCCATCTCCTCAAGAGACATATCTTTGAGGTTTTTCCCTTCTTTAATCGTATGTTCCTCCAGGTAGTTGAAACGGCGGATGAACTTTTGATTGGTTAGTTCCAAAGCATTGTCCGGATTGATTTTGTAGAGGCGTGCCGCATTGATGAGGCTGAACATGACGTCACCGAATTCGGCTTCTGCTTTCTCTTTGTCCATGTTGGCTACCTCTGCTTGGAATTCTCCGATTTCTTCTTTTACCTTATCCCATACCTGTTCCCGTTCTTCCCAGTCGAAGCCTACATTGCGGGCTTTGTCCTGAATGCGGTAAGCCTTGATGAGTGAAGGGAGTGCAGCGGGAACACCGCTTAATACACTTTTGTTTCCGTCTTTTTCTTTCAGTTTCAGCTGTTCCCAGTTTTCGGATACCTGTCCGGCAGTCTCAGCCTTTACTTCTCCGAAAACGTGAGGATGGCGGAAAATCAGTTTGTCGCACAACTTGTCACAGACATCTTTGATGTCGAAGTCTCCTGTCTCCGAACCGATCTTTGCATAGAACGCTACGTGCAGCAACACATCTCCCAACTCCTTGCAAATATCTTTTTTGTCATCCCTCATCAAGGCATCACAAAGCTCGTAAGTCTCTTCTATAGTGTTGGGGCGCAGACTTTCATTCGTCTGCTTGCGGTCCCATGGACATTTGACCCGAAGCTCGTCGAGGATGTCCAGAAAGCGGCCGAAGGCTTCCATCTGTTCTTCTCTTGTATGTATCATTCCTTTGATTTTTTTATAAATAATGTTGCAAAGATAATGCTTCCTTGTCTTTTATAGCCTTAATCGGTACGAAAACAGAAGCAAGGGCGCTAATAAAAGTCTTTTTATTGGTCTGATGCGGTTTTCGCTTTCCATACTTGATACGAAATCAACAGCCCGATCACTTCCGAATAGTTTTTTCTTCCGCTTTCTATTTTGTTTCCTTTCAGGTAGAGGTCGTATATCCAGTTTTGAATATCACCGATCAACGGACTGTATTTAGCCATCCAGTATTCCTGATTCTTTTTCGCCAGTTCTATAATCTCCGGTCGGATACGGTTGATTATATCGGCGTATTCTTTTTCACTCAACAGTCGTCGGGCATTCCCCAGTACATGATTCAGAATCGAGAAGTAGCCGCTGAAACGGATTCCCTTTATTTGTGAACGGGTACAAACCTGATAGGCATAGAAATTGGCCTCTGCCTCGCTCGAAATTCCCAGCAGATGAGCCAGTTCGTGAGTGTACGTTGCCGGATAGTTGATGGGGAGCAAGTCTCCGTTTAAGGTGAACTCGCAGAAGAAAGGCCCCATGCTTCCCGTTACTCCGACCATTGATATGAATGGGGTGAAAACCATCGTCTTTACCCGTGGATTGGGAAATGGCGGGCGGTGCACTCCCAGGCTGTCGCTTAATTGATTGTAAAGTTTGACAGCTTCGTCACGTACCTGTTCCTCATGGATTCCTTTTACGGGAACAAACGAACTGTTCAGTGAGTCGATATAGTCATCCACAAACTCTTGAAAAATCTCCGGTGTGTAAGCTGTATAAGGAATATGCGTACGCTGGTAAAAGTTTGGTTGCGAATAGTTTAATCCCCAGGCGAGGTAGAACCATACGTAAACCCATAACAGATATTCTCCGTCACGCAGCAGAATCTTCTTCCACGGCAGTTTCTTGCGGATACGGGCATAAAAAGGATAAACGATGACTCCCGTGATACTCCCGAAAATAAATAGATCCCCTATGGCAAAAGGAAATAAGTTGGAGAAGAATGACAAAACGCGGGAGATGACAGGATAAACGGTTTGTGAATACAGGTTTCCCAACGCGGGAATCGACTGTGTCATCCATACCAGAAGCAGCAGTACTCCCAGGAGTATATATCTAATTATCAGTTTCCGTTTCATCATCCGTTCAGATTTTAGTCAACAAAAATATGCATTAAATAAACGTCACGCGAAAAAATACCTCTATATTTGCAAAAAAACTGTTAAACGAAAGATGGCTACCGTAGAAGAAATTGAAAAGTATTGCCGGAATTGCGTGTCACGTGATTTCGTGAATGGGAAAGGGCTTGTTTGCAAACGTACCAGAGAGCTTCCTGACTTTGACGAAGAATGCGAAAACTTCGAGAAGGATGAAGAACTGTTGAAGATGGCTCCTCCCAAGCCCGACGACTTTCCGGTGTCAATGACGGAAGAAGAACTTCTCGCCGAAGAAAATCTTCCCAAAGGAGTGCTGTATGCATCCGTCGCGTGTATCTTGGGGGCGGTGGCATGGAGTCTTATCTCCGTTTCTACAGGTCTTCAGATGGGATATATGGCTATCGGAGTCGGATTCCTGGTCGGTTTCGCCATGCGGCAGGGGAAGGGGATACGTCCCGTCTTCGGTATTTTGGGAGCGGTACTGGCATTGATCAGTTGTGTGTTGGGTGATTTCTTATCCATCATCGGCTTTGCTGCCAAGGATTATGATATGACGTTTTTCGAAGTGCTGACGGGAGTCGATTATGGCGAAATCTTTTCTGTCATGGTGAAGAATGTGGTGTCGATGTCCGCCTTATTTTATGGAATTGCTGTTTATGAGGGATATAAATTATCTTTCCGGGCACAGAAACATCCTGTGGGTGGTAAGATTTGAATTAAAATTATTAATTTTGCAGCCGTTATTTTTTGAATATACATTATCATATACATAAAGAAACATGGAATTAGCAAGTAAGTACAATCCCGCTGACGTGGAGGGAAAGTGGTACCAGTATTGGCTGGAACACCGTTTATTCAGTTCGAAACCCGATGGTCGTGAACCTTACACCATCGTCATTCCGCCCCCGAACGTCACCGGTGTGTTGCACATGGGACACATGCTTAATAATACCATTCAGGATATTTTGGTTCGTCGTGCCCGTATGGAAGGCAAGAATGCCTGTTGGGTGCCGGGAACTGACCACGCTTCCATCGCTACCGAAGCAAAAGTTGTAAACAAACTCGCTGCCCAGGGCATCAAGAAGACAGACCTGACCCGTGATGAGTTCCTGAAACATGCCTGGGACTGGACAGAAGAGCACGGAGGCATTATCCTGAAGCAGCTCCGCAAACTGGGTGCATCCTGTGACTGGGACCGCACCGCCTTTACTATGGATGAGGAACGCAGCAAAAGCGTATTGAAAGTATTTGTAGACTTGTACAACAAAGGATTGATTTACCGTGGTGTCCGTATGGTAAACTGGGACCCGAAAGCGTTGACTGCCCTTTCTGACGAAGAAGTGATCTACAAGGAAGAGCACGGAAAACTGTTCTATCTCCGCTATAAGGTGGAAGGTGATCCGGAAGGCCGCTATGCAGTAGTAGCAACGACCCGTCCCGAAACAATCATGGGCGATACGGCAATGTGTATCAACCCCAACGACCCCAAGAACGCATGGCTGAAAGGAAAGAAAGTAATCGTTCCGTTGGTAAACCGTGTTATCCCTGTCATCGAGGACGATTATGTGGACATTGAGTTCGGTACCGGTTGTCTGAAAGTAACTCCGGCCCACGACGTAAATGACTATATGTTGGGTGAAAAGTATAATCTGCCCAGCATCGACATCTTCAACGATAACGGAACATTGAGCGAAGCTGCCGGATTGTATATCGGTATGGACCGTTTCGACGTCCGCAAGCAGATAGAGAAAGATCTCGATGCTGCCGGATTGCTCGAAAAGACAGAAGCCTACACAAATAAAGTAGGTTACTCGGAACGTACCAATGTAGTGATCGAACCGAAATTGTCTATGCAGTGGTTCCTCAAAATGCAGCATTTTGCCGATATGGCATTGCCTCCGGTAATGAACGATGAGTTGAAATTCTATCCTGCCAAATATAAGAATACATACCGCCACTGGATGGAGAACATCAAAGACTGGTGTATCAGCCGCCAGTTGTGGTGGGGACATCGTATTCCTGCTTACTTCCTGCCGGAAGGTGGCTATGTGGTAGCCACTACTCCCGAAGAAGCGCTGGCTAAAGCCAAAGAGAAAACAGGAAACGCCGCTTTGACGATGGATGATCTTCGTCAGGACGAAGACTGTCTGGATACTTGGTTCTCTTCCTGGTTGTGGCCTATCTCCCTGTTTGACGGAATCAATCATCCGGGTAACGAGGAAATCAGCTATTACTATCCGACCAGCGACCTGGTGACCGGACCGGATATCATCTTCTTCTGGGTGGCACGTATGATCATGGCGGGCTACGAATATGAAGGAAAGATGCCGTTCAAGAACGTTTACTTTACAGGGATCGTTCGTGACAAACTGGGACGTAAGATGTCCAAGTCACTCGGCAACTCACCCGACCCGTTGGAACTGATCGACAAATATGGTGCCGATGGTGTCCGTATGGGAATGATGCTGGCAGCTCCCGCCGGAAACGATATTCTTTTCGACGACGCACTCTGCGAACAGGGACGTAACTTCTGCAGCAAGATATGGAACGCCTTCCGTCTGATCAAGGGCTGGACGGTTGACGATAATATTCAGGCTCCGGACGCTGCTAAACTGGCTGTCCACTGGTTTGAATCCAAGCAGAACGAGGTAGCTGCCGAAGTAGCGGACTTGTTCAGCAAATACCGTCTGAGCGAAGCATTGATGGCTGTTTATAAATTATTCTGGGATGAATTCTCTTCCTGGTATCTGGAAATGATTAAACCGGCTTACGGACAGGGAATTGACCGTACCACTTATAGCGCTACTCTCTGCTTCCTCGATAACCTGTTGCATCTGCTTCATCCGTTTATGCCGTTCATCACAGAAGAATTGTGGCAACAGATGTACGAACGTAATGCGGAAGAAGGAGAAAGTCTGATGGTAAGTGCATTGAGCATGGATACTTATGTAGACACCGCATTCGTTGCACAGTTTGAAGTTGTCAAGGGAGTTATCAGCAATATCCGCAGCATCCGTCTGCAAAAGAACATAGCTCAGAAAGAACCGCTTGACTTGCAGGTGCTGGGCGAAAATCCGGTTGCAGAGTTCAATGCAGTGATCCAGAAGATGTGTAACCTTTCTTCTATCACAGTGGTAGAGAGCAAGGCGGAAGGTGCTTCTTCCTTCATGGTAGGAACTACCGAATACGCTGTGCCATTGGGCAACATGATTGATGTAGAAGCCGAAATCGCCCGTATGGAAGCTGAACTGAAACATAAGGAAGGATTCCTGCAGGGCGTATTGAAGAAACTCAGCAATGAGAAATTTGTCAATAACGCCCCCGCAGCCGTTCTCGAAATGGAACGTAAGAAGCAGGCCGATGCGGAAAGTATCATCAGCTCTTTGAAAGAAAGCATCGCAGCTTTAAAAAAGGCATAATGAACTGATACATAAAAATATGTAATAGAGAGGCATCCCGATAGATTTGGGATGCCTTTCTTTTTAAAAGATAAAAATAATACTATCTTTGCTTCCACTTTTAATCACACAGCAAAATGAAACAATTACTGCGAATATGCTTAACAGGTGCGTTCTTTCTTCTTTTCGAAGGACTCCTTTCCCCTATGTTGGCAGATAATGGGAGATCAGATAAAGAAATATTGGTTTTGAATTCTATCAACTTCAACCTTCCTTGGGCCAAAAACTTCTATTGGTATGTGCACGATGTTCTTCAGGAACAGGGAATAACCGCCAGAGCGGAATCATTGTCTGTCCCGGCCTTGCAGGATACGATGGAGGTAAATGCGGTCATCGAGCATCTGCGTCAGAAATATCCGCTTCCTCCTGCCGCTATTGTGATAATTGGTGATCCGGGCTGGATTGTCTGTCGTCCTTTATTTGACGACCTGTGGAAAGATGTTCCGGTGATTATAACGAACTCCCGTGACCGCCTGCCTGCTACCTTGGAGATTCTGCTCTCTCATGCCCCGTTGAATGAAACCAACAGCGTCCCCGCCCAAGAATGGAGAAAAGGCTACAACCTGACTACCCTGAAACAGCATTACTATGTGAAGGAAACCGTTGAACTGATCTATAGCCTGATACCTGATATGGATCGCCTGGCATTTATCTCGGACGATCGCTACATCAGCGAAGAAACCCGCGGAGACGTGAAAGAAGCTGTTGAAAAGCATTTTCCAAACCTGCCTTTAGAATTGCTTTCTACCACTCACTTGTCAACAGAAATGCTTCTGGACACCTTGCGCAGCTATAAAGCAAACACCGGAATTATTTATTATTCCTGGTTTGAGTCGCATAATAAAGAAGATAATAATTATCTTTTTGATCATATTCAGGAGATTATCACCAATTTTACGTCCTCTCCCTTGTTCCTGCTTTCTTCCGAAGACCTGTCCAATAATACTTTTGCAGGAGGCTATTACGTTTCTGCGGAATCATTCGGCGATTCCTTGCTTGAAATTATTGACCGTGTGCTGCATGGAGAACAGGCGGAGGACATTCCCGAAAGTATAGGAGGGAAGGCAAGTGCCTACCTCTGTTATCCGGTGCTGGAATCCTACAATATTCCCTATCACCTTTATCCCGAACGAGCTGTTTATGTCAACGAACCTAAAAGTATATTTCATCAATACTGTGTTGAAATCCTTTCCTGTTCCATCTTCCTTCTTATTTTGATAGCAGCGATCACCTATTATATACGTATCCTTCGCAAGGCATACACTCGTCTGAGTGAGGCAATGGAAAAGGCGGAACAGGCGAATCAGTTGAAATCCGCCTTTCTGGCTAATATGAGTCATGAAATTCGTACTCCGTTGAATGCGATTGTTGGCTTCTCGAATATGTTGCCGGATATAGAAGATCGTAAGGAGATGCGCGAATATGCGGACATCATCGAAACAAATACCGACTTGCTTCTTCAACTGATCAATGATATTCTGGATATGTCCAAAATCGAAGCCGGCACTTTTGACTTCTGTCCGTCATTGATAGATGTCAACCAGACGATGGAAGAAATCGAACAGAGTATGAGGCTTCGCTTGAAAAAAGAAACTGTCACTCTTACCTTTACCGAACGTCTGCCGGAATGTACCCTTTATACAGATAAGAATCGTTTGATACAACTGATTTCCAACTTTGTCATCAATGCCATCAAGTTTACTCAGACAGGTTCTATCAGAATGGGATATCGTCTGAAAGATGTCGGTACAATTTGCTTTTATGTTTCGGATACAGGCTGCGGCATGTCGGAAGAGCAATGCAGGCATGTATTCGAAAGGTTTGTGAAATACAATCCTTTTGTTCAGGGAACCGGTTTGGGGCTTTCCATTTGTCAGATGATTATCGACCGGTTAGGAGGGACGATTGGGGTTGAATCGGAAGAAGGCAAAGGCTCTACTTTCTGGTTTACGCTGCCCTATCAGCAGGAATAGCATCGTATTTGTCTTCTTATCCTTTATGATTGTTAGTTTTATGTATTGCAGACTTCAAAGACTTTGGTCAGCTTATTACGATGAGACAATATTCTTACCGCAATGAGAAAAAATTCTCAATGCAATGAGAAAAGATTCTCACTGCGATGAGAAAAAGTTCTCACTGTGGTGAGAAAAAATTCTCATCATGATGAGAATGGTTGAGAATTTATGATCTGTATCAACTTGTACTATAGATAAATACAGATTTACTATTTTCTGTTTTATAGCTTTAATTAATAGAGTAAAAAAGAACTTTACCTAAAAAGAAACCGTTTTTCTCTATTTAGTTGAAGGATGGTATAGGTATAATAGGTGCGAATCCAATTTATTGGAAGGAGTCACTTATATTAAGGAAACAGTAAAGGAAGCAGCAATGGCAGATAATCTTTTAAATCGATGCGTAATTGCTTGAGTGCTTGCTGAATACGATAATCTACAGTCTTTGGAGACACTCCCAATGTTTCTGCAATTTCTTTGTAGCTCATATCCCGGAAACGATGCATAACAAATGCTTGCCGGTAACTTTCCGGTAATGCGGCAACCGCCTCTTCAATACGTTTGGTTAGCTCTTTAAGTTGATAGAAGTCCATATCCTGTATCATCTCTTGCATTTCTCCATAGAAACGCGTTTCAGCACGTTTGATAGCATCAATGTGGGCAAGTTTATTTAAAGCCTTGTGATGTACCATTTTAAAGAGATAAGAACTTAATGATGATTCAATAATTAGGTTTTCCCGGTTTTCCCATATCCATAGAAGGGAGTCTTGCACAATTTCTTCTGCATCGTGAAAGTCAACATATTTATGACCATAGGCACATAGCACTGCATAGTATTGCCTGAATAGCGTTTCAAAGGCTTTTAGGCCTCCACGCTGTATTTCAGATAATTGAGGGGCATTCCTCTTTATGCGTAGTTCCTTCATTTATTAAATTCTAATTTGCTACAAATATAGCTTTTTTATAATAAAATAAAGATTTTCTGAAAAAAATAAGGTTTTCGTTTAGGAATGTCATGGTTTGGTCTTGTCATATAATAAAAGGTAGAATAAAGAATGAAAGAATTAGATAATAATAGAATAGAAGAATTGCTTCCTCGTTATTGTGAGGGGAGGCTGAGCGAGGCGGAACGTCTGGAAGTGGAAGCGTGGATGGACGAGTCGGAGGAGAATAAACGAGTTGCTACTCAGATTTTTGCTCTTTATTTGGCTGTGGACACGGTTCAGGTAATGAAGAAAGTTGATACGGAGAAAGCTTTACTGAAAGTAAAGGGAAAAATGTCGGACCGTGAAGTGAGAAGGACAGTGTGGTGGGAGTGGGCACAACGTGCTGCTGCAATTCTGTTTATTCCGCTTCTTACCTTATTAATATGGCAGAACTGGAAAGGGGATGCCGGAGAGGTAGCGGAGATGATGGAAGTTAAGACCAGTCCTGGAATGACAACTTCGTTGACATTACCCGATGGTACAATTGTTTATTTAAATTCGGAATCTTCTTTGTCTTATCCTTCTCGCTTTAATGGGGATTTCCGTAAAGTGACGTTAAGTGGTGAAGCATACTTTGAAGTAGCCAAAGATCCGAAAAAGAAATTTATCCTTTCTACTACACATCAATCACAGATAGAAGTATTGGGTACATGTTTCAATGTGGAAGCATATGAACAGAATACAGAGGTTATTACAACTTTGATTGAAGGGAAAGTAGATTTTATGTTCGAGAAAGATGCTGGGATGAAACATGTGTTCTTATCTCCAAGAGAGAAGCTGGTGTATGATTCGGAGACTGATAAAGTCCACCTTTATAAAACTTCGGGAAAATCAGAATTGGCTTGGAAAGATGGAGAAGTGGTTCTTGATAATACACCTTTGGAAGAAGCATTATGGATGCTGGAAAAAAGATATAGCGTGAAATTCGTTATTAAGAACGAAAAACTGAAGAATAGTTCATTCACGGGAACCTTTACAAATCAACGTTTGGAGAAGATCCTGGAATATTTTAAAGTATCCTCCAAAATACGCTGGAAACATATCAATGATGACAAGGATGGAAGTGACAGAAAAAAAGAGATAATAGAGATTTATTGATTAACCTTTAACAATTTAGTAGTATGAAAGCAAAACCCACTTAGAAAAAAGTATGGGAAGATTTTGGCAGATCTCCCCATACTAAAATGAATCAATTGAAAATGCTTGTTTGGCAGACAAGCATAGTTAACTCATTTTCAACTTAAATCAATACAAAATTATGCAAAACAATTTTAGCATCCAAGTTTTAAGGGTGGTAAAGTCTTTTTGGCTAACCTCGAAAAAAATCCCACGTACTATGAGACTGGTTATTTTATTCTTATTTTGCTTTGTCGGATTAACTAATGCGACAGATAGCTATGCCCAATCTGCAAAGGTTACGATGAATGTACGTAATCAGACAGTTGAGGATGTATTAAGAGCGATAGAGAAGCAAACAGAATTTAGTTTCTTCTACAACAATGCTCATATAAATTTGAAACGGTTGGTGACAATCTCCGCTGACCGTAATGATATCTTTAAAGTTCTTGACGAAGTATTTAAAAATACGAATGTAGAATATAAGGTAATAGATAAGAAGATCATTCTGTCTACGGAGTTGGCATCTGTCGAACAGGCGCATCAGGAAAAGGTAAAAGTGAGCGGACGAGTAGTGGATGCGGCAGGTGAACCGGTAATCGGTGCCAGTGTGATAGAAAAAGGCTCCGCCAATGGTACGATCACTGATATGGACGGTAATTTTATCCTGAATGTCGGTTCAAAAGAAGCCATTCTTGAAATCTCTTATATTGGTTATCAAGGACAGTCCCTGAAAGTAACTCCGGGAAAGACGCTGTCGGTAGTATTGAAAGAGGACACACAGAGTCTGGACGAAGTGGTAGTAGTTGGTTTTGGTGTACAGAAGAAAGCGAACCTGACCGGCGCGGTATCTCAGGTAAAGATGGATGATGTACTGGGGAGTCGTCCTGTTGTAAATGCCATGAGTGCTTTGCAGGGTGCGATGCCGGGACTTCAGATTACTCCTAATAATGATGCTGCCGGTCCGGGACAGAGCAAATCATTCAATATTCGTGGTACGACTTCTATCAATGGCGGTGGTCCGTTGGTGTTGATAGATAATGTTCCGGGGGATATCGATATGTTGAATCCCGAAGATATCGAAAGTGTTTCTGTGTTGAAAGATGCTGCTTCGGCCGCTATCTATGGTGCGCGTGCCGCTTTCGGTGTAATACTTGTGACTACAAAGAAGGCGAAGAAAGGCGACGGGTTTCATGTCAATTATAATAATAATTTTGGTTTCCAGAGTTCTATCAATCGTCCGGAACAGGCTGACGGGCTGGAGTGGATGCAGGCTTACCTGGACGGCGAGTTCAATGCCGGTAAATACTACACCGGGCAAGATATCAAAACATGGATGAACTACCTGACCGAATATCGTAAGAATCCGGGTAAATTCCAGACTACCGGAGACGGGGTATATGTAGACCCGGAAACAGGATTGAATTATTATCTGAATGAGAAAGACCTGTATGCCAATATGCTTGATGATTACGGTTTTCTGCAAGCACATAATGTGTCATTGAGTGGTGGTACTGATAAGCTGGCTTATCGTCTGTCCCTTGGTTATAATAGCGAGCAAGGTCTTTTGATCACCGATAAAGACCGCTACAAACGTTTGTCGGGTAGTGCCTATATTTCTGCCGAAATCACCTCGTGGCTGACTCAGTCTGTAGATATACGCTATGCTCAGAGTGACAAGAATATGCCTGTGACTTCGGATAAGACCGGATTGTATGATATGCGTTTGCCGGTTGTATATCCCGAAGGCTCCCTGACTTTGCCTGACGGCACCAGCCTGATGACGAATACGCCTTCCAACGTTTTGAGAATGGCAACGGATAACAATACAATCAGAGACAATGCCCGTATCCTGTCAAAAACGGTATTGAAACCATTGAAAGGGCTTGAAGTGGCATTTGAATATACATTTGACAAGACATGGAGTAATCAGAATGTGAATAAGGCTTCCATTGATTATACAACGGTTGAGCTGGCAAAAATACAGACTGCCACTACTTCTTCTCTGGAGACGACTCACCAAAGTACTGATTATAATGCCATCAACCTGTATGCTAATTATAGATATTCATGGAATGACACGCATAACTTGTCATTAATGGGCGGCTTCAACCAGGAATCCAGTGACTGGAAGAAATTGTATACTTATTCTTATGATATGATTAACGAGAAGTATCCGTCACATAGTACGGCTACAGGTGAGAATAAGGTTATTACAGATGATCATCGCGTGTATACCGTGCGTGGTGCTTTCTATCGTGTTAATTATGATTATAAAGGCAAATATTTGTTTGAGACCAATGGTCGTTATGACGGCTCGTCTAAATTCCCGAAGAAAAATCGTTTCGGTTTCTTCCCTTCTGTATCTGTGGGTTGGAACATTGCCCGCGAGAACTTTATGAAACCGGTTGCAGGTGACTGGCTAAGCGATCTGAAACTTCGCGGAACCTGGGGACAAATAGGTAATCAGGGTATTGATCCTTATAAATTTGTTCCGACCATGTCGCAAGTGGAAAAGAAGGATGTGGCATGGCTGGTGAATGGAGCGAAGCCGCTGACTTTGAATGCTCCGGGACTGGTCAGTGATAGTTTTACTTGGGAAACGGTAGAAACATTGGACTTTGGTTTTGATATAACTGCCTTGAACGGACGTCTGCAAAGTACTTTCGACTGGTATCGCCGTGATACGAAAGATATGCTTGCTCCGGGAGCTGAGTTGCCGTCAGTGGTAGGTGCTTCCGCACCTTTGCAGAATACCGCCGACTTGCGTACGAAAGGCTGGGAATTGTCATTGACCTGGAGAGATAGAATCGGTGCATGGGGCTATAATGTAGGCTTCAATCTTTATGACTCTAAAACAGTCGTTACCAAATACCATAATGAATCCAAGATTATCCTGAAAAGTGATGGCACGAATAATTATTATGAAGGATATGAAATCGGTTCTATCTGGGGGTATGTAACGGATGGTTACTATACAGCCGATGACTTTGAAGATACAAATACCTGGAAATTGAAAGAAGGAGTGGTGACAGTGGATGGAGTAAGTCCGCGTCCCGGTGACATCAAGTACCAGAATTTGCGTGATGATGGATCGAGTACGAATCGCATTGATACGGGAGACGGAACCTTTGACAATCCGGGAGACCGCAAGATAATCGGTAATAACTCTTTGCGTTTGCAGTATGGTATAAACCTGGGAGTCAATTACAAAGGATTTGATCTGAGTGTTTTGCTGCAAGGAGTAGGTAAACGTGATGTATGGATCAGTGATGCACGCCGCTGGCCGTTTAATTCCGGACAGTTTGGTTCACTCTTTAAAGACCAGCTGGATTATTGGAAACCGGTAGATTCTGCCAATGGTGACTGGACGGCAGCCAATCCGAATGCGGAATATTTCCGTATTTACGGGCAAGGAAACAATTCCGGTTACAATACACGTGCGCAAACGAAGTATTTGATGAATGGCTCTTATCTGCGTGTCAAGAATGTGACTTTGAGTTATAATTTCCCGAAGAGTTGGTTGGCACCTATTACATTAACGAGTTTGAAAGCGTTCGTAAGTTGTGAGAACCTTCACACATTTACTAAGCTGATGAAGGGTTATGACCCGGAACGCCTGTCTTGGGGATATCCTTTCTATCGTACGATTTCTTTTGGTTTTAATGTTACTCTTTAATTTAGAATTGGTTATGAAAAAAATAATATATACTATGCTTGCGGCAGCAGCTATCGGGTTTACTTCATGCAACGATAGTTTTATGGAACGCTATCCGGATACTTCGTTGACGGAGCAGACAGTGTTCAGTAATTATAATACTTTCAAGACCTATGCCTGGGGATTATATGGAGTATTTACAAATACTAATATCCTGCGTATTCCCGGAACAAACGGAGCCTATGCCAGTGCCACATCCTATACAAGCGATATTTATGCAGGTTATCTGATGCGTCGTCAGGGTGACGGTAATCCGTATGCTTTTCAAAATGTATCCAGTTCGTCATCGGGCAATGGATGGGCATTCAGTTTCGTCTATCGGGTCAATGTCATGTTGGCAAATATCGATAACTCAGGGATGACGGATGCGGACAAGGAACATTGGCGTTCGGTGGGATATTTTTTCCGTGCCTATTATTACTCGGAACTGATAGCTCGTTTTGGTGATGTGCCTTGGGTAGATCGTGTACTGGGTGATTCGGATAAGGAAATAGCATATGGTCCCCGTACACCTCGCAAAGAAGTTGCCGATCATGTATTGAACGATTTGATATACGCTGAAGAGCATATAAAAGAAGAAGGTGACGGTGAAAATACGATCAATGTGCATGTTGTCCGTGCTCTTCTTTCCCGTTTCTGCCTTTTTGAAGGTACATGGCGTAAATATCATGCTTTGGGGGACGAAGATAAGTACTTTGATGCTTGTATCACTTATTCCAAGAAGCTGATGGATTCTTATCCCGAACTGAACAGTGATTGGGGAGAGATGCTGACATCTGACCTGAAAGGAATGAAAGGCATCATTCTGTATAAGGAATATGTAGAAAAAGAACTGACTAATTATGTACTGACTCATGTTGAACGGACATCCACCCATAATGTGGAAATGCCGCAACACATCATTGATATGTATCTTTGTAAAGATGGTAAAACGATTCATAACAGCTCGGAATATGAATGGTCGCAGGACGGGGATAATAGTATGAATGCTACTTTCCGCAATCGTGACCTTCGTCTGCTGGAGACTGTAGCTCCCCCTTATAAGGTGATCCCAAGTGCCGATAATACCAGTTGGGAGTATACTTCTGATCCCAAGGACCGTGAGTTTATGGATATCATGGGCATTACCCGTTACACAGGTTTCGGGGGCGGAAATGGGGAAGCCGGTAAACATAAAGTGTTCCCATTGATGAACTGGTCTGCTGCTATATTGAAAGGAATGCCTCACTTCTTCACCAACAATGGCGGACAAGGTTTCCTCGTAGCCCGTAGCGGTAACTATGTGTACAGATACTATAATGTATGGGACAATTCGAAAGAGAATGAAGGGACCTCAGATGTACCTTTGTTCAAGATTGATGAAGTGATGTTGAATTATGCTGAGGCTAAATTTGAAAAAGGTGGTACAGGTGCCGAGGGCTTCAATCAGACTGTTGCTGATCTTACTATCAATAAGTTACGCGATCGGGTGGGAGTTGCCCATATGAAAGTGGCCGAGATAAATGCCGGATTTGATCCGAAGCGCGACCAGACCGTAGACCCTGTATTGTGGGAGATTCGTCGCGAGCGCATAGTAGAATTGATGGGTGAAGGATTTGGATTCTACGATGTGCGCCGCTGGAAAAAGGCACCTTGGTTTATCAATAAGATACAGTATGGTCAATGGGCTACTAAAGAGCAGATTGGCGATTCCGGACAGTTTGTTGATCTTGAAAAAGGATACGCTGATACAACAGGAAAGAAAGAAGGTTTTATCTATATGTATAATGATCCTTTGGTAGCAGGTAAAGGTTGGTTAGATAAGTATTATCTGTATCAGGTGCCTACTAATGAAATCGCATTAAACCCAGAACTGGCCCCCAATAATCCGGGATGGGAGTAATAATTAACTGAAACACAAATTGAAAGAAGATGTGCAAATAACTGTTTGACACATCTTCTTTCTTTATTAGAGCCAATGCTATATCTTTCCGACTTTTCATATATTGGAGGTTATTTAATGTGTATCAGTATAAAAGAACTACATTTTATTTTCAGTAATCGGAAATTTGAAATATATTTAGGGGTTCAAACGCTCAAACACATTTGATGACCCTTAAAAAAATAATGACTATGAACATGCGTCTTCTATTACTTTTATTATTTGGTTCTGTTGTTATGTATACAAGTTGCCAATCTACGTCTGCTCCAATCGATTCATTGGCAGCACGTGTGATGGAGAATACGTCGAAAGATCAAATCCTTTTCCGGTTGGTTACTGATGAAGCCGATCCGGCAAAGGACTACTTTGAGATAGACTCCAAGGATGGCAAAGTACTGATAACCGGAAACTCCGATCTTTCACTGGCTACGGGCTTGAATTGGTACCTGAAATACGTGGCAGGTATTCATCTTTCGTGGAATAATCCCTCGCAGAAATTGCCGGAAGTACTGCCTCTGCCTCAAAAGAAAATCCGACAGGCGACGGCTATGAAGAATCGATATTACCTGAATTACTGTACCTATTCCTACTCCATGGCTTTCTGGGACTGGGAACGCTGGGAGAAAGAAATAGACTGGATGGCGATGCACGGCATCAATATGCCTTTGAGTATAACAGGGATGGAGGTTGTCTGGTATAATCTGCTGAAGCGTATCGGATATACGACGGAGGAGATCAATGAGTTTATTTCCGGTCCTGCCTTTATGGCATGGTGGCAGATGAATAATCTGGAAGGATGGGGCGGACCGAATCCCGACAGTTGGTATCGGCAACAGGAAGCACTGCAAAAGAAGATCATTGCCCGAATGAGGGAGCTGGGCATTGAACCGGTATTCCCCGGATATGCAGGAATGGTCCCCCGTAATATCGGCGAGAAACTGGGGTATCAGATTGCCGATCCCGGTAAATGGTGCGGTTTTCCTCGTCCGGCCTTTCTTTCTACGGAAGATGAACATTTCGATTCATTTGCTGCCATGTATTATGAGGAGTTGGAGAAACTGTACGGAAAAGCAAAGTATTACAGTATGGACCCCTTTCACGAAGGAGGAAATACGGAAGGAGTAGACTTGGCAAAGGCGGGAACTTCTATTATGAGTGCTATGAAGAAAGCGAATCCGGAGGCTGTGTGGGTGATGCAGGCATGGCAGGCGAATCCGCGGGAAGCGATGGTCAGTACGCTCGATTCCGGTGATTTGCTGGTACTGGATTTGTATAGTGAGAAACTTCCGCAATGGGGTGATCCGGAGTCGATGTGGTATCGGGAGAAAGGTTTCGGCAAGCATGACTGGCTCTATTGTATGTTGCTTAACTTTGGCGGTAATGTCGGTCTGCATGGACGGATGGAGCAGTTGGTGAATGGATATTATAACGCCTGTGCACATGTCAACGGGAAAACCTTGCGGGGGGTAGGAGCTACTCCGGAAGGAATCGAGAATAATCCGGTGATGTTTGAATTGCTGTATGAGCTTCCTTGGCGGGAAGAACGTTTTTCACCGGATGAATGGCTGCAAGCGTATCTGAAAGCGCGGTATGGAAATGATTTGTCACCGGAAGTAGCGGAAGCATGGCGTGCGCTGGAACATACAGTTTACAATGCTCCGAAGAATTATCAGGGAGAAGGGACAGTCGAATCCTTGTTGTGTGCCCGTCCGGGATTTCATCTGGACAGAACGTCGACATGGGGATATGCCAAGTTATTCTATTCACCTGATTCAACGGCAAAGGCAGCCCGCTTGTTACTTTCTGTTGCAGATCAGTACAAGGGAAATAATAACTTTGAATATGATTTGGTGGACGTGGTGCGTCAGAGCCTGGCAGATAAGGGGAATGTGCTGCTTGAAGAAATTTCTCAGAGTTATGATCGGAAAGATAGGGATAGCTTCGGGAAACAGACACAACAGTTTCTGGAGTTAATATTAGCTCAGGACAGTTTGCTGTCCACCCGAAAGGAGTTCTCGGCGTCTTCATGGCTGAATGCCGCACGTTCTTTGGGAACCACGGAAGAAGAAAAGAAACTTTACGAATGGAATGCTTCTGCGCTGATCACGGTTTGGGGAGACAGTATAGCTGCTAATCAGGGAGGTCTGCATGATTATTCCCATCGGGAGTGGAGCGGGATTTTGAAAGACTTGTATTATCAACGTTGGAAAACTTTCTTTGAGCAGAAACAACGGGAGTTGGACGGCAAACTTGGTGAATCAGCGGAAGAACCGATTAATTTCTATGGCATGGAGAAAGCATGGGCGGAGAAAAACAAAACAGCTGATTCATCAGATCATAAGTTACAAAATGTAATTGAAACGGCAAAATCTGTTTATCGGACAGCGATTGAAGCAAAGTAATTTATCTACCTACACTGCTCCGGCTTTCAGCTAGAGGGCTGACTAAAAAGTCGGTAGTGCCTTAAATGGGAGTGACTAAAAGTCGATAGTATTTTAATTCTCCTCCTTCGGGAAGGAGGAGTACCCGCAGGGGGAGGTGGTAGGTGAATACGCAATTCTTTCATTCATAGTAAATTAGATACAACCTTGTTTTACCTACCACCCCGGCTTTCAGCCACCCCTCCTTCCCGAAGGAGGGGAGTTTTAGATACTACCGACTTTTAGTCATTCCCATTTAAGGCACTACCGACTTTTTAGTCACTCCTGATAGGGAAACTTGGGTTTGTACGAATCATATAAAACGAAAAAAGAATAATCGGAAGTAAACGGGGGAATACCTTTTACTTCCGATTATTCTTTTTATAAATGATAATTGCTTCGGCAAGGCCACGCCGGGCAATCGAACATATTTATTTCTCCAACAAATTTTTCAGAAACTCGTCCAGTTCTTTATCCAGTCCTTTCAGCAGTTCATCGTCCACGAGCAACGTATCATCGTCTATCAGCAACAGCTCTGCAACTGTTTCCTTATCTTCATCTACCAGTACGAATGAATAAGGCTTTAATATTGTTACTTTATCGAAGTCGCCTGCATCTTTCATTCTGCAAAGGATACTTTTCAAGCCGGGCTCTATATTCTCCATGAAATCATCTCCGTCGTATGTTGCCCACTCTTCAATCATTACATTAGCCAATTCCTCGTCATCGTCGTTATAAATAGTGAGTTGTCCCGATGTTTGGTCCGGTTGTAAATGAATATCGGTTACGGCTGTTTGGTCGCAGCCACATACATATTTGCCGGCTGCCTTTTGGATAGCCGATTCGATGGTAGACAGAGATTGTTGGCTCAGTTTCATAGGTTCTTCCTTTTTGTTACCTCAAAGGTATAAAAAAAATAATAATCAATGCATGATTTCCTTAAAAATCATCATTAAATCGCTCCATTTGCATTTTTAGCTTGGGCAATTGACTGTTACGCTCCTTTAATTCATTTGCATAAAGGCTAGTGAGATAGTAATTCGGTACATCATCAATGGTGGCGTATGCCGCATTTTCGGAAATGTTTTTCTTATCTACTTTTTTAGCGAGTTGTTGTGCTTTGACTGCCCACTCTTCTGCTTTTGCAAGGCTGTCCTTCATCTCATAATAAACAGCGATATTGAGGGCAGCTTTCATCTTTTTCTTTTCCTTCTTGGTTCCGTTGTACACTTGTTTCCAAAGTTCGAAAGCTCTGTCCCATGAATTTTCACGGACAAAGATTGCCGCATCACGCATCTGTACGGAGCCACCGGTGTACAAGTATCGTTTGCCTGTCTTCCAGAAAGGGAGTAACTGTTTGACAGGAATAGTCCCGGCAAATTCAGAGGCTTCCCGTAGCATCTGTGCGTCAGGTATCATGTGTGCAAATGTTTCTGTTACCGATCCTCCGTATTCTTCCCAGAAGATACTGTCGGTGGGGTGTAGCGTAGTCATCGGTTTGCTGCGTGAGGGCAGGTATACTTTCACCGTCGGGTAGGCTTTTACATCAACCGTCCCCAGGTAACAATTAAAATCACGGATATAACGAACCGTTTTGGTCGCTTTGAATTGCAGGTTTTCCATGGCGATGATACAGTCCACTCCCAAGTCTGATGTCAGCTGTTGGACTTCCTCCTGACTCAATGTACTTTCACGAGGAAACTTGTCATTGGCCCGTAAAGCGGAATCACAGATCACCACTACATCGAAATAGTTCTGATGCGCGATTTCTTCCGCCAGCGATTCAGCCGCAATCTTAACGTTACCATTGGCATACGCTGTGGCGTGGCTTATTTCGGGTACGTTTTCTTTCGGCTTTTCGGTCTGTGTGATCAGCTTGTTATCCGGTTCGGTGCTGGTGTTATTCACGATAGCCACTTTACGGAGTTGAGAAGGGAAAGTCATATCTCCGGGCTGCATATAGTCAATAGAAATCTGCTCCAGGCTCTGACAGCTGCCGAGTGCCAACAGTAGCAGAGAAACAAATGCCAGTGAATAGAATTTTGCCATAGTCTTGATATCTTTAGTAGTTTAAGCAAAAGTACTATTTTGGATGAATAAAAGAAAGCCTCAAACAGTTTTTAACCGTTTGAGGCTTTCTTTTAGATTATAATCTTACATCGGACTGCTGTTAAGCATTCTGTCCGTGGCAGTTTTTATATTTCTTACCGCTTCCGCATGGACAAGGATCATTACGCCCTACCGTCTTTTCCGCACGGATCGGTTCGCGTTTTTGTTGCTCGCGAGTATCCTGACTGGCAGCAGCCTGCTGGTTCGGATCACTGAGGTCTTGTTTCTGTTCGCGATACTTGCTCATATCCTGACGTTGCTCGGGAGCAGCCTGGCGTACTTCTACACGGCGTGGCTGTTGTTCGTCTGCCGGAGCTTCCTGTACAGGGATCTGTCCGCGCATCAGGATAGAGATAGTCTGGTTATTGATCTTGTTCACCATAGCGTCAAACAGTGTTACGGATTCCAGTTTGTAGATCAACAGCGGGTCTTTCTGTTCGTAACTTGCATTCTGTACAGAGTGTTTCAACTCATCCAGTTCACGCAGGTTTTCTTTCCATGCTTCGTCGATAACGTGCAGCAGGATAGACTTTTCGAATGCTTTTACCACCTCTTTTGATTCGGACTCGTAAGCGGCTTTCAGATTACAAGAGATATTGTACATCCGTTTTCCGTCCGTGATAGGGATCAGAATGTTTTCGTACATATGTCCCTGGTTTTCGTATACCTGTTTGATGACCGGATTAGCGATTTGTGCCAGGCGTTCCGTTTTGCGTTTGAAGTTTTCCATGGCAATGTTGAATGTCTTTTCTGCCAACGTATCCTTCTTCTCATTACGGAATTCTTCTTCAGTGAACGGAGTTTCCATTGCCAATGTCTGAAGCAGTTCCATCTGACAGCCTTCGTAGTCATTGTTCTCGATCGCATTCGCGCAACGGTCCCAGATCATATTAACGATATCCATACCGATACGTTCACCCATCAGGGCGTGGCGGCGTTTGGTATAAACAACGGTACGTTGCTTGTTCATCACGTCGTCATATTCCAACAGACGTTTACGGATACCGAAGTTGTTTTCTTCCACCTTCTTCTGTGCACGCTCGATAGAGTTGGAGATCATCTTGTGCTCGATCATTTCGCCTTCCTGGAAACCGAGTTTGTCCATTACACTGGCAATACGGTCGGAAGAGAACAGACGCATCAAGTCATCTTCCAGTGACACGAAGAATACAGAAGAACCCGGGTCACCCTGACGTCCTGCACGACCACGCAACTGGCGGTCTACACGACGGGATTCGTGACGTTCCGTACCGATGATGGCCAAACCGCCTGCGGCTTTTACTTCCGGACTCAGCTTGATGTCGGTACCACGACCTGCCATGTTGGTAGCGATGGTCACTGCACAACTGAAACCGGCTTTTGCTACAATTTCAGCTTCTTTCTGGTGCAACTTCGCATTCAGTACGCTGTGTTCGATCTTACGCATGGTAAGCATTTTGCTCAGCATTTCGGAGATTTCTACCGAAGTCGTACCTACCAGTACCGGACGTCCTGCCTGCACTAGTTTTTCGATTTCTTCGATAACGGCTTTATACTTTTCGCGTTTGGTTTTGTAAACGCGGTCGTTCATATCCTTCCTTGCGATCGGGCGGTTAGTCGGGATAACGACTACATCCAATTTGTAGATGTCCCAAAGTTCGCCTGCTTCCGTTTCGGCAGTACCGGTCATACCGGACAGCTTGTGATACATACGGAAGTAGTTCTGCAAAGTGATCGTTGCGAATGTCTGCGTTGCGGCTTCTACTTTCACACGTTCTTTCGCTTCGATAGCCTGGTGCAATCCGTCAGAGTAGCGGCGGCCTTCCATGATACGTCCGGTCTGCTCGTCTACAATCTTCACCTGTCCGTCGATCACAACATATTCGTCATCTTTCTCGAACATGGTGTAAGCCTTCAGCAACTGGTTGATGGTGTGTACGCGCTCCGATTTGATGGCGTAGTTAGTCAGCAGCTCATCTTTCTTTTCCAGCAGTTGTTCGTTGGTCAGGTTTTGATTTTCCAGTTCGGAGAGTTGTGCGGCGATATCCGGCAGAACGAACAATGTCGGGTCTTCGGAGTTACCGGTGATCAGGTCGATACCTTTATCTGTGAGGTCTACGCTGTTCAGTTTTTCTTCGATGACGAAGTACAACGGTTCGGTCACTTCGTGCATACGCTTGTTGTTCTGCTCCATGTAGATTTCTTCGGTCTTCAGCATGCCGGCTTTGATACCCTGTTCACTGAGGAACTTGATCAATGCCTTATTCTTCGGAAGACACTTGTGGCTACGATAAAGGGCAAGGAATCCTTCTTCCACTTCCTTCTTGTCGTTGGAGGCAATCAGTCGTTTGGCTTCGGAAAGGTATTTGGTTGCCAGTACTTTTTGAGCTTCTACCAGACGTTCTACCAGCGGACGGAGCTGTTCGAACAGTTGGTCGTCGCCCTTCGGCACCGGACCGGAAATAATCAGCGGAGTACGGGCATCGTCAATCAATACCGAGTCAACCTCATCGACGATAGCGTAGTTGTGCTGGCGTTGAACAAGGTCTTTCGGGCTGATAGCCATGTTGTCACGCAGGTAGTCGAAACCGAATTCATTGTTGGTACCGAACGTGATGTCGGCAAGGTATGCCTGACGACGGGCGTCGGAGTTCGGCTGATGGCGGTCGATGCAATCTACGCTCAAACCGTGGAACATATAAAGCGGGCCCATCCATTCGGAGTCACGTTTGGCAAGGTAGTCGTTCACGGTTACTACATGCACACCGTTTCCGGTCAGCGCATTCAGGAATACCGGAAGGGTAGCAACGAGAGTTTTACCTTCACCGGTTGCCATTTCCGCAATCTTACCTTTGTGCAGAACGACACCACCGAACAACTGAACGTCGTAATGAATCATGTTCCATACCGTATCATTGCCACCGGCATTCCAGTGGTTCTGGTAGATGGCCTTGTCGCCTTCAATGCGTACAAAGTCTTTGGTAGCAGCCAGATGGCGGTCGAATTCAGTCGCGGTTACTACGATTTCTTCGTTTTCCGTAAATCGTTTGGCAGTTGCTTTGACGATAGAGAAAGCTACGGGCAATACATCTTCCAGTGCTTTCTCGTATTTTTCGAGAATTTCTTTCTCTATCTTATCTATTTGTGCAAAGACTTCTTCGCGGTCTTCCAGTTCGGTGCTTTCGATGCTCGCTTTGAGTTCTTCCACTTTAGCGCGTTCGTCAGTAGCCGATTCGCGGATGTATTTTTTGAGTTCTTCCGTTTTGGCACGGAGGGCGTCGTTGTCCAGTGCTTCAATCTCCGGGTAGGCAGCTTTGATCTTTTCTACCCAGGGTTTGATTTCTTTCATGTCTCGTGTGGATTTGTTTCCGAAAATCGAGCTTAAAAATTCATTAAATCCCATGTTGTATTATTTAGTTTATTATTATTTCTTGATTGTCTGCACGGTGCTTTTTCACTTTCGGAGAAAGGAAAGTAGCATAAACCTGCTACCAAGCAGTGCAGAGTGATTATAAATCCGCGCAAAGTTACATTAAAATGCTGATTTATTTATGTTTTGCGCATGGTTTTTGTGAGGAATCTTTTACCGAAGATCGGTAATAGGGGCCGAAGAAGAGGCATTGGGAGCCCGTATGCGCATGAAATGAGCCAGTGTAGGCGCAATATGGTCGATTGTTACAGGTGTCTGAATGATGGCCGGTTTCACGGAGTGACCCATGAAGATCAGCGGTGCGGGGATATAGGAATGACGTACCACCTTGTTCTCGTTGCCGTTTTCGCTGACGATAGTCCATCCCGGCAATACGTCGATCACGAGGTCGCCGGAACGCTTGCGGTGATAGCCGTTGCGTATTCTGTATATTTCCGGAGTCCATGAACCCAGGAGAAGCCGGTGGGCGGAATATGCCTCATTTACTCCGCTGAACTGCATCAGGAAGTCGGCAGACTTTTCCTGCACTTCTGTCAGGTTCAGTTGCTTTTGTTCCAGTAACTTGTGGTTCAGATAGATTTGCTGGTCGTGATAGGCTTCTACATATTTTCCTTCGCCGTAAGTGGCCATCAGAAACATGTTCAGCAAGGCCGTGCAGCGGTTGAGGTGAAACTCTCCGGTCGGTATTTTGTACAGTCCCGAATCCGTCGATTCGCTGTCCGTATATCCGGTGGAAGTGACGAAGATAAGCACATTCTGCAAGCCTACTTTCTTGTCGAGCAGGTCAAGCAGGTTGGCGATGCTGCGGTCGAGGCGTACATAAGTGTCCTGTATTTCCATGGCACACTCTTGTACGGACTTGTGCGCATAGTTGCCTGCATAATAAGTAAGTGCCAATAAGTCAGTAATGTCATCCATGCCGACCGAACCTTTGCCGATTGCTTCTTCTGCGAGGGCATTTACTTCATCGTTGACGAACGGGCTGGTGATGAAACGGCGGAACTTATTGTTGCGGTCGTCGTCAAATTTATATTTGAACACTACGTCCCGCCAATCTGGCAGGAAAGTGTACATACCACGTGGGAAAACCGGTTCCCATGTGACGCTGGAGATGCGGGAGTCGATGGCCTGACGGTCGTTATATTGGCTTGCCCACCAGGGGAATTCGCCATAATAAGTCGTTCCGCTCCATTTTCCGGTCGTGGGATTGATCCAGAACGCTCCGTTTCCTGCATGTCCGGCAGCGAAAATGGCTGCGTCGCAGAAAGGGGCGATGGCGTATACGATACCTTTGCCTTGTGTCGCTATTTTCAGTTCGTCGGCAATGGTAGAGGTTAATAATTTGGTAGGGGCGCAGGTCTGGTCGGTGTAATAACCCATGAAGGCCGCGTCGTCCGTACTGTTGACAGGGCGTAGGGTGGCTACATCCATCCATCGGTTGGAAATGATCCCGTTGACGGAAGGCGTTGATCCGCTGTAGATGGCTGCCATGGCAGAGGCACGGTCTACACCGCTGAATGTATATTCTGCATTATGGAATACTCTTCCCTCTTTCCAAAGGCGTTTGAAGCCTCTCTCGCCGTAGAGCGACGAAAAAGCTTCCAGATAGTCCGTACGCAACTGGTCAATCGTGAGTCCTACCACAAGTTTAGGGGCAGTAGGCAACGACTGAGCTTGTAGCCCGGTGAAGGTCAGTACGGTAATCAGGGAAGTTAGTAGTCCTTTCATTATTTCTTTTTAGAGGTCAATATCAAATTGCTCGCTGAACGTATCAGCAAACAGAGTGCCAAAGGTACAACAGCTAAGTCAAATCTCTGCGGAATTAGCGGAAAAAGCACCATAAAAAGTGTTAAAACGACTAAATTCAGCGTCAAATACCAGCATTTCTTTCCTTTTCGGACACAATAAATGATGTATGGAAGGAGCAGAAGCTGTCCCGGATGGAATACCAGCAATAAGAAATTGGAGCTGACAGCCGGATGTTCGGAGAATAGGGCGAGGAAGGCCAGCACACAGCCCACGATGCCTGCGGCACCGAATAAAATAAGGTCGACACCCCAGAGTCCTGTCCTTTTGCGGATGCTGTAGATAGTAGCAGCAGCGGTAAGTATAAAAAGCAGGAGGGAACATTGGAACGGGGTGGGCATCCAACCGCCTTCTTCTTCCTCGGGAAGGGCGTCTACGATCAGCTCCTTGCCGGATACGAGCGGACGCTGAACCGAATCATGGACGATTTGGGCGCCTGCGAAAGCATCCATCAGGTAAAAGGGGGCAAACATCATTTGGCGTTGCGTGATGGGGCGGTCTGCTTCGCTGCCGATGCAGAGGTCGATGCCGAAGCGGGCCCACGGATGCCCTTTGCAGTATTGATGTACGATATCGCGGAAAGATAGCGAACCGTCTTGCGGCTCTGCGGGATATATTACCTTTCCGTCAATGCTTTCTTCTATTTTATCGCGCGGGCGTGTAGCGCAGTTGTCATAAAAGAAATTATACCGGTAAACTCTGTTTTCGGGAAGATAGTTTTCTTGCAGTAGTCGGATGAGTTCCGCTTTTTCTTCTTTGCTCAGGTTGAGTGTCTGTTGCCAGACGCTGCGCCCGTCGAAGGCATATTCCGCCGCGAAACGGGCGTAGTCGGTAGCTCCTAGCTGGTAGTCTGTCTCACCGAGTGAAAAACGGAGGATGAAGTTGGGAGTATTGAAGCTGAATAGTCCATAGTTGAATACGGCATCTATTCCGTTGGCCGGATCTTCGTAGCGGATGGCTGTATGTCCGAACAGGGAGTATATTTCTTCACCGGGGGCGCAAGTCAGCAGGCTGAGGCGGATGGAGTCGTTGTCAGAAGCTATGGCTTGTCCGTTTGAAAAGATAAGCAGATAAAGAGTCAGTAATGGATATAGAATTGTCCGTTTCATCAGAAATGCCCGTTTATTATTTTGGTGGCGAATATACGAAGAATAGTTGGATTGTAGAAACGGAGGCTTCGTTTTATCCAAACAGAGGCTTTGTTTTACCCAAACAGAGGCTTTGTTTTACCCAAACAGAGGCTTCGTTTCACCCAAACAGAGGCTCTGATTAGGGTAAATAGGGCCTCTAAAAGCGTTCTTTTTTTCTTATAAAATGTGGAACGCTGAACGGAACACTTTGAAACTCTTGTAACTGATTGATATATAGGGAAATATTGTGTAAGGAAAAATAACTATGAAACGCAAAGCGGTACCATAATAAGGGATAACTAATAAATTATATATTTAAAAATATATAGTTCGATTTTGGCGTTTGGGACGATATTTGAAATGAAAAAAGAAGATAATTCCTCCTGTATGCTTCAACTTTTCTTTTTTTACTTTACCTTTGCGCCGCTAAAGACGAAAAGTATTGAACTTAATTATCGACATAGGAAATACGACAGCGAAAGTTGCCCTCTTCAATGGAAGTGAGATGGTGGAGGTGTTGACCGAATCCAATCAATCATTGGATAGCTTGGAGGCTCTTTGCTCCAAATACCGGATTGAGCGGGGGATTGTAGCTACTGTCGTCGATTTGAACGAACGGATACTTGCCGAACTGGCTGCTTTGCCGTTCCCTCTGTTATGGCTCAACCATGAGACTCCGCTGCCGGTAGGTAATCTATACGAAACTCCCGAGACATTGGGATACGACCGGATAGCTGCCGTAGTGGGTGCCAACGAGCAGTTTCCTCATAATGACATCTTGGTCATTGATGCGGGCACTTGCATCACTTATGAGTTTATTGACTCGAAAGGACAATATCATGGCGGTAATATTTCTCCCGGCATGCAGATGCGCTATAAAGCGCTTCACCAGTTTACCGGACGCTTGCCGCTGATAGACTCCAACGGGCGCAAACTGCCGATGGGAAGGGATACGGAAACTGCCATCCGTGCAGGGGTGCTGAAAGGAATGGAATATGAAATTTCAGGTTATATTGAGGCTATGAAGCATAAATATCCTGAACTTTTGGTTTTTTTAACGGGCGGAGATGACTTTTCTTTTGATAGCAGCGTAAAAAGTGCCATCTTTGCAGATAGATTTTTAGTGTTGAAAGGATTAAATAGAATTTTAAACTATAATAATGGTAGGATTTAAACACACGATTTGGGCGCTTTTGCTCATGATGGTTACCGGAACGGCAATCGCTCAAAATAATACAAACTCTCCTTACACACGATATGGCTATGGCGACTTGTCCGATCAAAGTTTCGGAAATAGCAAGGCGATGGGTGGAATTGCTTTCGGACTCAGGGATGGAGCACAGATCAATCCAACGAATCCTGCTTCCTATACGGCCATTGATTCGTTGACGTTCCTGTTCGAAGGGGGTGTCAGTTTACAGAATATGAATATTAGTGGTGGTGGCCTGAAGTTGAATGCCAAAAACGCCAGTTTCGATTATCTCGCTATGCAGTTCCGGTTGGCTCCGTGGATGGCGATGAGTGTCGGATTGTTGCCATATTCTAATGTGGGGTATACGGTGTCTGATAGTCAGACTACGGACAATGGTTTGGCATATAGCAGAAGTTTTACCGGTGACGGTGGTTTGCATCAAATGTACGTTGGTGCTGGTGTAAAAGTACTTAAGAATCTCTCTGTCGGTGTGAATGCATCTTATTTTTGGGGAGATATAACCCGTACAAGAGGAATGTTCTATCCGGGAACATCTTCTTATGATTCCTATCAGCGAAAAATGGTAACCTCGATTTCTGATTATAAATTGGATTTCGGTGCACAGTATACACAGGCTTTGAATAAAAAGAGTTCTTTGACGATTGGTGCTGTATATTCTCCTAAACATAAGTTGAATAATGATTATACGTCAATTGTAATCATGGGAGCATCTAGTTCAAGTTATGGAACTGAATATAAGGATGTACTGGATGCTACATTTGAATTACCCAATACCTTTGGAGTCGGATTTACATATAACTATGACAAGCGTTTGACAGTTGGTGCAGATTATAGCTTACAGCAATGGTCAAAAACTAATTTTGGCGTAGTAACAAGTGACGAGAATGTACGTCAGGACTTTAATGAAACTTTCACTTATTGTGATCGTACAAAAATATCAGTAGGTGCGGAATACATTCCTAATTTGATAGGACGTTCCTATTTCGCCCACATAAAATACCGTTTAGGAGCTTATTATACGACACCGTATTATAAGATTGATGGGAAAAAGGCTTCACGTGAATATGGTGTAACTGCCGGTTTCGGTCTGCCTGTTCCCCGTTCGCGTTCCATACTTAGTATCAGTGGACAATTTGTCCGTGTAAAAGGATTGGAGACGAACATGGTGAATGAAAATATCTTCCGCGTGAGTATCGGGCTTACGTTCAACGAACGTTGGTTCTTCAAGCGTAGGGTAGAGTAATAAAAGTGAGAGAGAGAGAATAGACGATATTATATAAACAACTAAAATTTAGATACAATGAAAATTAAAACGCTTGTGGCTATGTTGTTCCTTTCGGCTGGAGCAACCACTGTGGTGGCACAGGATGCGTCTAACTGTAACTCAAACAGTAGTATTTCGCATGAGGCTGTGCGTGCAGGAAATTTTAAAGATGCGTATACTCCCTGGAAAGCTGTGTTGGAAAATTGTCCCACACTCCGTTTTTACACTTTTACTGACGGATATAAAATCCTTAAAGGCTTGATGGCTCAGATTAAGGATAAGAATAATCCTGAATATCAGAAGTATTTTGATGAATTGATGAATACGCATGATTTGCGTATGAAATACACAGAAGAATTCCTTGCAAAAGGAACTAAAGTGTCTTCTGCTGACGAAGCGCTGGGTATCAAGGCTGTAGACTATATTGCTTTGGCTCCGAAAGTAGACGCTAACCAAGCCTATCAATGGTTGAGCCAGTCTGTAAATGCAGTGAAAGGCGAATCGGCAGCTGCTACGCTTTTTTATTTTCTTCAGATGTCATTGGATAAACTGAAAGCTGATCCTAATCATAAAGAACAATTTATTCAGGATTATCTGCTTGCTTCAGAATATGCTGACGCTGCTATTGCTGCAGAAACTAATGAAGCAAAAAAGAAAAACTTTATGGGTATCAAAGATAACCTCGTGGCTTTGTTCGTAAACAGTGGTACTGCTGACTGCGAATCTCTGCAGGGTATTTATGGTCCGAAAGTAGAAGCTAACCAGACAGACTTGGCTTATCTGAAAAAAGTAATCGATATCATGAAAATGATGAGATGTACAGAAAGCGAAGCTTATCTGCAAGCATCTTTCTACGCTTATAAGATAGAGCCAACAGCTGAAGCTGCTACAGGATGTGCTTATCAGGCATTCAAGAAAGGTGATATTGATGGTGCTGTGAAGTTCTTTGACGAAGCAATCCAACTGGAAACTGACAACGTGAAGAAAGCAGAAAAGGCATATGCTGCTGCAGCTGTATTGGCTTCTGCTAAGAAATTGTCTCAAGCCAGATCATACTGTCAGAAAGCAATTAGCTTCAACGAGAACTATGGTGCTCCTTATATCCTGATTGCTAACTTGTATGCAATGAGTCCTAACTGGAGTGACGAGTCTGCATTGAATAAGTGTACTTACTTCGCTGTAATTGATAAACTGCAACGTGCAAAAGCAGTTGACCCAAGTGTGGCTGAAGAAGCAAACAAGTTGATTGGTACATATTCCGGTCATACTCCACAGGCTAAAGACCTATTTATGTTAGGTTACAAACAAGGCGACCGTATCACTATCGGTGGCTGGATCGGAGAGACTACAACGATTAGATAAAATTTATGTTGCGAAAACGAAGTAACCGTTTGTTGCATAAAAGCATAAGCATAACAATTGCCTTCGGGGCAATTGTTATGCTTCTTTCATTTTCTTCCTGCGGCGGTAAGAAGAATACGCTGGGCGACGCCATCACAGAACGTGATTCATTACCGGTGATGAATACACTGGGAGTAACTACTCTTATATCCGACTCGGGAGTGACACGTTATCGGGTGAATACAGAAGAATGGACGGTGTACGACCGCAAGAAACCTTCCTATTGGGCATTTGAAAAGGGAGTTTATCTGGAACAATTTGATTCTATCTTTAATATTGAAGCCAGCATCAAGGCAGATACCGCTTATTATTATGATAAGCAGAAACTCTGGAAACTGATAGGGAATGTAGATATACAGAACCGGAAAGGGGAGCGTTTCAATACCGAGTTGCTTTATTGGAACGAGGCAACTCAAAAAGTCTATTCCGACAAGTTTATACGTATCCAGCAGCCGGATCGTGTAATTACCGGACATGGTTTTGACTCCAATCAGCAAATGACCGTTTATGTCATTCAGAATATTGAGGGCATTTTCTATGTTGACGAAAATGGGGGAACTGCTCAACCGGAAGTAAAAGCATTGCCGCCGGATTCGACGAAAAAAGATTCTGTGAAATAAACTATGAATATTTATATCTCTTTACTCATCACTATGGCTTTCTCCGCTTTCTTCTCAGGAATGGAGATCGCGTTTGTCTCAGTAGATAAGTTGCGCTTTGAAATGGAACGTAAGGGGGGAATCACATCCCGTATTCTTTCCATCTTTTTCAAGAACTCGAACGAATTTATCTCTACCATGCTGGTAGGAAACAATATAGCATTGGTTATCTATGGTATATTGATGGCACAGATCATCGGTGATAATCTGTTGGCTGGTTTTATTGATAACCACTTTCTGATGGTGTTGGCGCAGACCGTCATCTCTACTCTGATTATTTTGGTGACTGGAGAGTTTCTTCCTAAAACATTGTTTAAGATCAATCCCAATCTGGTCTTGAATGTTGCCGCTATTCCGCTTTTTATTTGTTATGTCATTTTATATCCTGTCTCGAAGTTATCTTCCGGTTTGTCTTGCCTTTTTCTTCGTATATTCGGTATGAAGGTAAATAAGGATGCTTCGGACAAGGCTTTCGGAAAAGTCGATCTGGACTACTTCGTGCAGAGTAGCATCGATAATGCTGCGAATGAAGAAGAATTGGATACGGAAGTGAAAATCTTTCAAAATGCACTTGATTTCTCAAACATAAAAATACGTGACTGTATCGTTCCGCGTACCGAAGTCGTTGCGGTTGACCTTACTACTTCGCTGGATGAACTCAAGAGTCGTTTTATAGAATCCGGGATCTCGAAGATCATCGTGTATGACGGAAATATCGATAATGTGGTCGGTTTTATCCATTCGTCGGAAATGTTTCGTGATCCGAAAGACTGGCGCGATAACGTGAAAGACGTGCCGATCGTACCCGAAACGATGTCTGCCCACAAACTGATGAAGCTGTTTATGTTGCAAAAGAGGACGATTGCCGTGGTAGTGGATGAGTTTGGAGGTACATCCGGCATTGTGTCGTTGGAAGATTTGGTAGAAGAAATATTTGGTGATATAGAAGATGAACATGACAATACTTCCTATATCTGCAAGAAAATTGACGAAGATGAATATGTTTTGTCCGCCCGTCTGGAGATAGAAAAAGTCAATGAAATGTTCGGACTTGATCTGCCCGAATCGGACGACTATCTGACGGTAGGCGGATTGATACTGAACCAATATCAGAGCTTCCCGAAACTGCACGAATTGGTACGTGTCGGCCGTTATCAGTTTAAAATAATCAAGGTGACAGCGACAAAAATAGAACTTGTACGCTTAAAAGTCATGGAATAATGGCGATAACCGTGAAATTTTTAGCTAATAAATAGAAGCATATTAGCATTTTTTGTATCTTCGTGCGCTAAAATGACAATAGAAAGAAATAATAATAAACATAAATCGTATTAATCAAAATGGCAACATTACAAAACATTAGGTCGAAAGGACCTCTATTGGTGATTGTTATCGGTTTGGCGCTGTTTGCTTTCATCGCGGGTGACGCGTGGAAGGTGATGCAACCGCACCAGGCACATGACGTAGGTGAGGTGAACGGAGATGCTCTTTCCGCTCAAGAGTATCAGAATCTGGTAGAAGAATATACCGAAGTGATAAAACTCTCCCGTGGAGTGACTGCACTGAACGACGAACAGACCAATCAGGTGCGCGACGAAGTATGGCGTTCCTACGTTAATAACAAACTGGTTGAGAAAGAAGCAAAAGCATTGGGACTGACAGTTTCTGCTGCTGAAATTCAGGATATCCTGAAAGCAGGCGTGCATCCGTTGTTGCAACAGACTCCTTTCCGCAACCCGCAGACCGGTGCTTTCGATAAGGATATGCTCAATAAGTTCCTGGTAGATTACGCTAAAATGAACGAATCTCAGATGCCGGCTCAGTATGCAGAACAGTACAACAACATGTACAAATACTGGTCATTCATCCAGAAGACATTGGTTCAGAGCCGCCTGGCAGAGAAATATCAGGCATTGGTAGCAAAAGCGCTTCTCTCTAACCCGGTAGAAGCACAGGACGCTTTTGACGCAAGAGTGAATCAATATGACTTGTTGATGGCTGCCGTTCCTTATTCTTCTATAGTAGATTCTACAATCGTTGTGAAAGAATCGGAACTGAAAGACCTTTATAACAAGAAAAAAGAACAGTTCAAGCAATATCAGGAAAGCCGTGATATCAAGTACATTGATGTTCAGGTGACTGCAAGTGCGGAAGACAGAGCTGCTATCCAGCAGGAAGTAGACGAAGCTACTGCACAGCTGGCTACTACAACAGATGACTATACTTCTTTTATCCGTTCTGTAGGCTCGGAAGCTCCTTATGTAGACTTGTTCTATAATAAAACAGCTTTCCCGTCAGATGTAGTTGCCCGTCTGGACTCTGCATCCGTTGGTTCTGTTTATGGTCCGTACTATAATGGTGCCGACAATACTATCAATTCATTCAAAGTGGTTGCAAAAACAGCTGCTGCCGACTCAATCGAGTTCCGTCAGATTCAGGTGTTTGCAGAAGACGCTTTGAAGACAAAAGCCTTGGCGGACAGTATCTATACTGCTATCAAAGGCGGTGCTAACTTCGCAGATCTGGCTAAGAAATACGGTCAGACGGGTGAGACTAACTGGATGAGCTCTGCACAGTATGAAGGCGCACAGATCGATGGTGACAACCTGAAGTTTATCTCTGCTATCAATAATACAGGCGTGAACGAAGTAGTAAACCTGCCGTTGGGACAAGCTAATGTAATCCTGCAAGTGACTAACAAGAAAGCTGTGAAGGATAAATATAAAGTAGCTGTTGTGAAACGTGAAGTTGAATTCAGCAAAGAAACTTATAACCGTGCTTACAATGATTTCAGCCAGTTCATCGCTGCCAATCCTACTGCAGAAAAGATGATCGCCAACGCTGAAGAAGCCGGATACAAACTGCTTGACAGAAGAGACTTGTATAGCTCAGAACACACTATCGGTGGTGTAAGAGGTACTAAAGAAGCATTGAGATGGGCATTTGCCGCTAAACCGGGTGATGTTTCCGGTTTGTATGAATGTGGCGAAAGCGACCATATGGTTGCAGTAGCTCTGGTTGGTGTTACTCCGGAAGGATATCGTCCGCTGAAAGCTGTACAGGATCAGTTGAGAGCTGAAATTGTTAAAGATAAGAAAGCCGAAAAGATCATGGCTGATATGAAGGCTGCCAATGCAACTTCTCTCGACCAGTACAAGGCTATGTCCGGCGCAGTCAGCGATTCTTTGAAGCTGGTTACATTTGCCGCTCCCGCTTATGTTTCTGCATTGCGCAGCAGCGAACCGTTGGTAGGTGCTTATGCTTCTGTGGCTGAAATGAATAAACTGAGCGCTCCGATCAAAGGTAATGCCGGTGTATTTGTGCTTCAGATGTATGGCAAAGACAAACTGAGCGATACTTTCAACGCTAAAGATGAAGAAGCTACATTGGCTAACATGCACGCACGCTTCGCAAGCCGTCTGATGAACGACCTGTATCTGAAAGGAAAAGTGAAGGATACACGTTACCTGTTCTTCTAAGATTAGTCGTAAAAACGATAACTGCAAAAGGTCGTTCCATGCTTTGGAACGACCTTTTTTGCTAACTTTTACATCCTTGCTATACGGAAATCGACTTTATTTCCTTACATTTGCAAATATAAACCATGAACAGAAAGAATGATGTCTAAATATCCCCTCTTAGGAATGACGCTTATAGAGCTGCAGTCACTGGTGAAACGTCTGGGAATGCCGGGCTTTGCAGCCAAACAGATTGCATCCTGGCTTTATGATAAGAAGGTGACTTCGATTGATGAAATGACTAACTTGTCGTTGAAATACCGGGAGTTACTGAAGCAGAACTATGAGGTAGGAGCTGAAGCTCCGGTGGAGGAAATGCGCTCTGTAGACGGTACGGTGAAATACCTGTACCCTGTGGGCGAGAATCATTTTGTGGAGTCGGTGTATATTCCGGATGATGAACGGGCGACTTTATGCATCTCTTCGCAGGTAGGCTGCAAAATGAACTGCAAGTTCTGTATGACCGGGAAACAAGGCTACTCTGCCAACCTGACCGCCCATCAGATTATCAATCAGATTCACTCCTTGCCGGAACGGGACAAACTGACGAATGTCGTCATGATGGGAATGGGCGAACCGCTCGATAATCTGGAAGAGGTGTTGAAGGCATTGGACATACTGACTGGGTCCTATGGTTATGCATGGAGTCCGAAGCGGATTACCGTTTCAACTGTCGGATTGCGGAAAGGATTGCGGCGCTTTATCGAAGAAAGCGACTGTCACCTTGCCATCAGCCTGCATTCTCCGGTGACCGCCCAGCGTGCGGAACTGATGCCGGCGGAGAAAGCCTTTTCTATCACGGAAATGGTGGAACTGTTAAAAAACTATGATTTTAGCAAACAGCGTCGACTTTCGTTTGAGTATATTGTTTTTAAGGGGCTTAATGATTCGCAAGTTTATGCCAAGGAGTTACTCAAACTGCTTCGCGGACTGGATTGCCGGATTAACCTGATCCGTTTCCATTCTATTCCGGGAGTAGCCCTTGAAGGAGCCGATATGGATACGATGACCCGTTTCCGTGACTATCTGACCACGCACGGGCTTTTCACTACCATTCGTGCTTCGCGGGGAGAGGATATTTTTGCGGCATGCGGTATGCTGTCGACTGCGAAACAGGAGGAAAATAATAAAAGTTAATATAAAAATCGAACATCATGAAAAAGTACTTTTTTTATTTAAGCATGGCTCTGGTAGCCTTCGTAGTTGCTTCTTGTGGATTAAAGGGGAATCATACCTCTAGTGGTCGTCCGTATGAACTGCTGGTTGTAGTAGATGCGGGAGTGTGGGACCGTGCCGCCGGAAGGGCCTTGCATGATGTGCTTGATTCTGACATGCCGGGACTGCCCCAGTCGGAACCTTCTTTCCGGATTATGTATACTTCACCGAAGGACTATGATTCTACGCTGAAGTTGATCCGTAATATTGTGATAGTAGATATAAAAGATATTTATACCAAAGGTACTTTCAAGTATGCGAAAGACGTTTATGCTTCTCCACAGATGATACTGACCATTCAGGCTCCGAACGAAGAAGTGTTTGAGAAGTTTGTGGAAGAAAACAAGCAGACGATTATCGACTTCTTCACTCGCGCTGAAATGAACCGTCAGATTACTTTGCTGGAGGAAAAGCACAACAACTTTATCTCAAATAAGGTAGATAGTCTGTTTGGCTGCGATATCTGGATACCTTCCGAACTGAATAACTCCAAGACAGGAGAGGACTTCTTCTGGGCATCTACCAATACAGGCAGCGCGGATCGCAATTTCGTGATGTATTCTTATCCTTATACTGACAAGGATACATTCACCAAAGAATACTTTGTTCATAAGCGCGATTCCGTGATGAAAGCCAATATCCCCGGATATAAAGAAGGCGTATATATGTCGACAGACTCGTTACTGACCGATGTTCGTCCGATCAACGTGCACAATGACTACACGATGGAAGCTCGTGGATTGTGGCGCATGAAGGGTGACTTCATGGGTGGGCCGTTCGTTTCCCATACTCGTCTGGATCAGAAGAACCAACGTATTATTACAGCAGAAATATTTGTATATTCACCCGATAAAATGAAACGCAATCTGGTTCGCCAGATGGAAGCATCTCTTTATACGCTGAAACTTCCGCAAGAAGGTCAGCAGAGCCAGATTCCACTGGGGGTAACCAAAGAAGCGGAACCAACTAATAAATAAAAACATGGAAGAAAACAAAATAAGAATCGGCATTACCCAAGGAGATATCAACGGGGTAGGTTATGAAGTGATCTTGAAGACATTCTCAGACCCTACCATGCTTGAGCTATGTACTCCGATTATCTACGGTTCACCTAAAGTAGCGGCTTACCATCGTAAAGCACTGGATGTACAGGCTAATTTCAGCATTGTCAACACAGCTTCCGAAGCCGGATACAACCGTCTGAGTGTAGTGAACTGTACGGATGACGAAGTGAAAGTGGAATTCTCCAAACCCGATCCCGAAGCAGGTAAGGCTGCATTGGGTGCTTTAGAACGTGCCATAGAAGAGTATCGTGAGGGGCTGATCGACGTCATTGTGACAGCTCCGATCAACAAACATACCATTCAGTCGGAAGAGTTCTCTTTCCCCGGTCATACGGAGTATATTGAAGAACGTCTGGGCGATGGAAACAAGTCACTGATGATCCTGATGAAAAACGATTTTCGTGTGGCTTTAGTAACGACGCATATTCCGGTAAGGGAGATTGCCACAACGATCACCAAGGAACTGATTCAGGAAAAGCTGATGATTTTCCATCGTTGTCTGAAACAGGATTTCGGTATCGGTGCGCCCCGTATTGCAGTGCTTTCACTGAATCCTCATGCAGGAGACGGCGGACTGCTGGGCATGGAAGAACAGGAAATTATTATCCCTGCCATGAAAGAAATGGAAGAGAAAGGGATCATCTGTTACGGTCCTTATGCTGCGGACGGTTTTATGGGTTCGGGCAATTATACTCACTTTGACGGAATTCTTGCTATGTATCATGATCAGGGACTGGCTCCGTTCAAAGCCCTGGCTATGGAAGACGGTGTGAACTATACCGCCGGACTGCCGGTTGTACGTACCTCTCCGGCCCATGGAACAGCCTATGACATCGCCGGTAAAGGACTGGCCAGCGAAGATTCTTTCCGCCAGGCTATTTATGTCGCGATTGATGTATTCCGCAACCGCCAGCGCGAGAAAGCGGCACGGATAAACCCGTTGCGGAAGCAGTATTACGAGAAACGGGACGATAGTGATAAACTAAAACTGGATACAGTAGACGAAGATTAAGTAATAGGTATTAAGTATTAAGTATTAGCCATGCGGATGGAAGCGAGATGATCATGATGGTAATACTTAATACTTAATACTTAATACTTATTACTTAATACTTATTACCTATTACTTAATATTAAGATAGATGACCAAAGCGGAGATACAACAAGTGAAACAGCGTTTCGGTATTATTGGCAATACCGAGGCTTTATCACGTGCCATAGATGTTGCCATTCAGGTAGCGCCTACCGATTTGTCTGTGCTGATTACCGGAGAAAGTGGTGTCGGAAAAGAAAGTTTTCCACAGATCATTCATCAATATAGCCGGAGAAAGCATGGGCAGTATATTGCTGTCAACTGTGGTGCCATACCGGAAGGTACGATCGATTCCGAACTGTTCGGACACGAGAAAGGAGCATTTACCGGTGCTATTGGTGAGCGGAAAGGATATTTTGGAGAAGCTGACGGTGGAACCATCTTCCTTGATGAAGTGGGAGAGTTGCCGTTGCCTACACAGGCGCGTCTGCTCCGTGTACTTGAAAGCGGTGAATTTATCAAGGTCGGTTCATCCAAAGTGCAAAAGACGGATGTACGTATTGTGGCAGCTACCAACGTGAACCTGACACAAGCCATTGCCGAAGGACGCTTCCGGGAAGATTTGTATTATCGGTTGAACACGGTGCCTATTCAGATACCACCTTTGCGTGAGCGCGGAGATGATGTGCTGTTGTTGTTCCGTAAGTTTGCCGCAGACTTTGCCGAAAAGTACCGGATGCCGGCTATCCAGCTGACGGAAGATGCCAAGAAGATATTGCTTGCTTATCCGTGGCCGGGAAACGTCCGGCAGTTGAAGAACATCACAGAGCAGATTTCGATTATAGAAACAAACCGTGAGATAACGGCTGCGATTCTGCAGACCTATCTTCCGGCGCAGAATACCCAACGCCTTCCGGCACTGTTCGGCACACGCGAGAGCAAGAGCTTTGAGAGTGAACGCGAAATACTATATTCTGTCTTGTTCGATATGCGTCAGGAGGTGGCGGAACTGAAGAAGATGGTGCACAACATGATGGCCGAACGTGCGGGACAAGTCGGACAGATGGGGCAGGTAGTGGCTACTCCGGTAGTGACGACGACGCACCAACCATCCGTGCCGGCCATTATCCATGCTGTGCAGCAACCGTCTGTTTGTCCCAAAGAAGACGATGACGACATTCAGGACACGGAAGAGTATGTGGAAGAAACCCTTTCGCTCGATGAAGTGGAAAAAGAAATGATACGTAAAGCGCTTGAGAGGCATCATGGTAAGCGGAAAAGTGCGGCGAAGGATCTGAATATCTCCGAGCGTACCCTTTACAGAAAAATAAAAGAATATGAATTGGATTAAGAAAATAGCACGACCGCTGATACTGATTGTTTTACCGGCAGTCATCATCGCCTGTAGTGTGTCCTATAAGTTTAATGGCTCCTCTATCAATTACGATAAGGTGAAGACCATTTCGATTGCTGATTTCCCGATTAAGTCGGAGTATGTGTATGCTCCACTGGCTACCAAGTTCAATGAAGACCTGAAAGATATCTTCATCAGACAGACCCGTCTGCAACTGCTGAAACCGAACCAGAATGCGGATCTGCAGATTGACGGTGAAATTACGGGCTACAACCAGTATAACCAGGCAGTGTCTGCCGATGGTTACTCTTCGGAAACGAAGCTGACCATCACGGTCAATGTACGCTTTGTCAACAACACAAATCACGCCGAAGACTTCGAACAACAATTCTCAGCTTTCCGTACCTATGATTCCAGCCAGCTGCTGACAGCCGTACAGGATGGATTAATAGCGGAAATGAGTAAAGAGATAACCGACCAAATCTTTAATGCAACTGTAGCAAACTGGTAATTTAATGACTTCTGTTAACTTGCAACAATGGATTCAGCATCCCGAGACGCTGAATAGGGATACTTTGTACGAACTGCGCAACCAGCTCGCGAGGTATCCGTATTTTCAGTCGCTCCGGTTGTTGTATCTCAAGAACCTGTATATTCTCCACGACATTAATTTCGGTGCGGAACTGCGGAAAGCCGTTCTGTATATTGCCGACCGACGGAAACTGTTTCATCTGATCGAAGGCGAACGCTTCGCTGTCGAATCCCAGAAGAAAGGGCTGCCTCTCTCTGAAGTATTGAAAGATGAGCCTACCGTCGACCGGACACTGGCTCTGATCGATGCTTTCCTTTCGACGGCTCCCGAAGAAGTAACCAGTCAGACAAGCTTTGATTACTCCATGGACTATACGGCATACCTTCTCGAAGAGACACCTGTCGTCGATGAGCCGGCAGAGGCAATGCCCAAGTTGAAAGGACACGAGCTGATTGACAACTTTATCGAAAAAAGCGAGACTGATCCAGTCGTATACCTGAAACCTTTGAAGGAAGAAGAGAAAGCAAAGGCAGCTTCTTCCGCTGAAACAAACGAAACGGGCAGAACAGACGAAACAACTGAAACCAACACCGTAGAAGAGGAAGATGACAGCTGTTTCACAGAAACTTTGGCCAAAATCTACGTAAAACAGCAACGATATTCGAAAGCTCTTGAAATAATTAAAAAATTAAGCTTGAAATATCCAAAAAAAAATGCTTACTTTGCAGACCAAATCAGATTTTTGGAGAAATTGATTATTAACGCTAATTCAAAATAACTAAAAATGTACTTATTATTCATTATCTTAATGGTGATTGCAGCCTTGCTGATGTGCTTCATCGTGCTGATTCAGAATTCAAAAGGAGGCGGACTTGCTTCTGGTTTTTCTTCATCAAACGCTATCATGGGCGTGCGCAAGACTACAGATTTTCTGGAAAAAGCAACTTGGGGTCTGGCTATCTTCATGGTTGTGATGAGCGTTGCTACTGCTTACGTTGTTCCTTCTTCTTCTGCAGCTAAAGATGTATTGTTGGAACAAGCACAGAAAGAACAACAAACCAATCCGTATAATATGCCTACCGGTACTGCTGCTCCTCAGACAGACGCTACTGCTCCTGCAGAGTCTGCACCAGCAACAGAAGCTCCGGCTACTGAAACTCCTGCTCCTGCAGCAGAATAATTCAGTGACAGGATATTCGGTTTAAACTTATTGAGTGAACGGGCTTTTTGACCCGTTCTCTTCATTATAGGCGCGAATTACGCGAATTACAAGAGATTCTAATAGAATTGTGTAATACGTGTGGTTCGCGCCTATCTTTATTATTGGGTCCGGTCTGCTCTTCTTCATACAGGAATATCCGGTCAGATGTCCTTTTTCTTATAAAATGTTCTCCTTTTTTAGTAAAACAAATGATAATTAGTTAACTTTGTTGCCCGTTACGAGATTATTAACTCCTTTTAAATATTACAATGACAGAACAATTGAAACAAAAGCTGAATGACTCCGCAGTGCTGCGTTGGAGTGTTCTAGCATTAGTCGCTTTTACCATGTTGTGCGGCTACTTCCTCACAGACGTTATGTCTCCTCTGAAACCCATGCTTGAAAAAGAACTTCTCTGGGACAGTTTAGATTACGGTTTTTTCACCAGTGCTTATGGCTGGTTTAATGTATTCCTGCTGATGCTCATCTTTGGTGGTATCATTCTGGATAAGATGGGAGTACGCTTCACCGGAATGGGTGCCTGTTTATTGATGGTGTTTGGTTGTGGATTGAAATATTATGCTATTACTACTACTTTCCCGGAAGGTGCGATGCTTTTCGGATTCAAGATGCAAGTCACATTGGCTGCATTGGGCTATGCTATTTTCGGTGTAGGAGTCGAAATTGCGGGTATCACCGTTTCGAAGATTATCGTGAAGTGGTTTAAAGGCAAAGAGATGGCTCTCGCTATGGGACTGGAAATGGCGACCGCGCGTATTGGAACAACTTTGGCCATGGTGCTTACCGTTCCTTTGGCAGACTTCTTCGGGTCTACGGATGAGAGCGGCGTATTCCATACCAATATTCCCGCTCCGATTCTGTTCTGTCTCGTCATGCTGTGCGTAGGTACCATCGCATTCTTCATCTATACTTTCTATGATAAGAAACTGGATGCTTCACTGGATGCGGAAGGACTGGAACCGGAAGAACCTTTCCGCATGAAAGACATCGTATATATCATTACCAACAAAGGATTCTGGCTGATCGCATTACTGTGCGTATTGTTCTATTCGGCTGTATTCCCCTTCATCAAGTATGCGGCTGATTTGATGGTACAGAAGTACAATGTAGATCCGAAACTTGCGGGAACGATTCCCGGATTGCTGCCGATTGGCGCGATCATCCTGACACCGTTGTTCGGGTCATTGTATGACCGTATCGGTAAGGGAGCCACGCTGATGGTGATCGGGTCGGTGATGCTGATTTTCGTACACACTATGTTCGCTCTTCCTATTCTGAATATCTGGTGGTTTGCAACGGTGATCATGATTATTCTGGGATTTGCTTTCTCATTGGTTCCTTCGGCAATGTGGCCTTCGGTTCCGAAGATTATTCCGGAGAAACAGTTGGGAACGGCTTATGCGTTGATCTTTTGGGTACAGAACTGGGGATTGATGGGCGTGCCTTTGCTGATTGGATGGGTGTTGAATTCTTATTGCAAAGGTCCGGTTGTAGATGGTGCACAGACTTATGATTATACCTTGCCGATGGCTATTTTTGCTATGTTCGGTGTACTTGCCCTGATTGTTGCCTTGATGCTGAAAGCAGAAAACAAGAAGAAAGGCTACGGACTGGAAGAAGCAAATATTCAGAAATAATCACAGTATATATTCTATCTGAAAAGATATAAAAGAGAAAAGATATGGCTACGAAAGAGAAAATAAACCTCCTGGAGGTGATCCCTTGTCGTAACGAACATATTAAAGCTGAACAGGAAGGGGAGACTATTGTGCTCTCCTTCCCTCGTTTTAAACGTTCGTGGATGAGTCGTTATTTATTGCCGAAAGGAATGTCCAAAGATATTCATGTGCGTCTGGAAGAACACGGTACGGCTGTATGGAACCTGATAGACGGGCAGCGGACGGTTCGTGAGATTATAGAAAAACTCGCAGACCACTTTCAGCATGAAGCAGGCTACGAGTCTCGTGTATCTACCTATCTTTCCCAATTACAGAAAGACGGATTTATTAAATGGATAATTATCCATTAAAAAAGATTGCCCACAGGAGGACAGCGCATCCTATCAGTACGCCCATAATGATGAGCGTTCCCCATACGAAATAGCTGTTATCTTTTTCTTTTTTCTTTTCCGAATCCTTGATGATGCGTTCCATCTCTTCCGGAGTCGTATCCGGCAGAAGATAAGGGTCGTTGTTTCTTCTAAGTCGCCCTAACTTGTCATTTCTCCGTTCACGGCGTAAGCGGGAGGCTTCTTTGCCGTCTTTCAGCCGACGTATCATGTCGAGCATATGTCCTTCGCCACCCATCGTTTTGTTTTTTTAGAGGTTTTATTTGCCTTCTTCTCTATCTACTTTCAGTAGTCCACCGGTCACCGGATCAAAGTAAACTTTGATGGTCGAGTTCTTGTTGAATAATACCGGAGCAAGGTATTCTATGATACCGAACTGAGTAACAGGTATTTCTCCTTCATACAATTTCTTTTTGCCGTCCGTCAGCGTCACCATTGCCTGTCCCGGTACGTTATAAGCAATTCCATCCATCTCTTTCTTCTTTTTCCCGTCCTCTTGCGGAATCTTCACCGTTTTCAGGTCTTTCAGACTGATGTAGAATGGAGTGCCTGCCAAATCGTTGTTGGCAACTACACCCAGCTTCTTTGAAAAGCGGAAAGCTACCTCATTCTCGAATTCTTTATCCGGAGTGAGGCGGACAGTAAATGTCTTTTCTTCTTTATCGCGGACTCCCGAAAACATCTCGGTCATGGCCTCTTCCTGAAGATTCAGGTTGTCGAGCATGATTTTGAGCTGTGCGCCGTCCGACGGCATATTATCTGCTTGTCCGCGCAATAATGCGTTTTTACTTTCGCGGATATTATAGATTTCCTTTGCTACCAGTTCGGCCATCTTGGCGGTAGAACTTGCCATCAGAATTTCTTCTGTGAGGAAGTCGCGGGGATTGGCTTTTCGTTGGGGAGCAACGGCATTGTTTGCTGCATTCTTTGCATTGTTGCTGCTGTAGGGGACGTTGATTGATTTGATAAGACCCTCTTCAGTCAGTTCCATAAGAGGAGCTACGGTTTTGTCTTTCAGTTTGACGAAATAAGTGGCTTCGCTGTTTGGTACACCTACAGGTTTCACCTTGACGCTGTTCAATTCCCAGTATTCTTCGGGTTCGGCAGAGACGTTGGTCAGTCTCAGGTAGCGGTCGGCGTATTTGCTGAATTCACCCGGCTTATAGTTGACTTTATTTGCTTTTATTTCTATTTCTATCTGGGTTTTGGGGAGGGCGTACACTACTCCGTAGTCTTTTCCTCGTGTCACTCCTGTCAGCACTTCGGTCTGCGCATAGGCGGAAGTTGCCATTAGTAGTCCTGTTGCTATGATTAACTTTTTCATATTCGGTTCTTTTTAGCTGATTTTGAAAAACAAAGTTAATGAAGTTATTGAATAAACCGTAAGTTCTTAACTTTTATTCGCTTACAAGTCGCCATGCCGTCGGCAGACAGGTCACGATATCACTTGCGATTAATCCGATCATGCCCTGTTTTTTCTGGGCGATGTCTCCGGCCAATCCGTGAATGTAAGTACCGATCTTTGCGGCATCCTCGGCAGGATAGCCTTGCGCAAGGAGTGCAAGGATTACTCCTGTCAGTACATCTCCGCTGCCTCCTGTTGCCATACCGGGATTACCGGTCTGGTTGAAGTAACATTTGCCTTCGGGGGTGATAATGGCGGAATAAGCTCCCTTCAGAATGATATGTACTTTGGCAGTGTGAGCCAGTTCGCAGGCTTTCATCAGTCGTTCGTATGAGTCCTGACATTTGCCGACCAGACGTTCCAGTTCTTTCGGGTGAGGGGTGAGGATGGAACCTTTCGGCAGATGGGTGAGCGTATGTCGGTGATTGGCCAGAATATTGAGCGCGTCGGCATCCACTACGGTCGGAGTCTGACAATGTTCCAGTTGTTCTATCAAGGCAGCTTCCGTTTCCTCGCTGCGACCGAGTCCCGGACCGATGCCGACAGCTTGATAATCGTCCGTATCGGTAGGTACGGCAAAGCATGTTTCGCTGACATCTGTTTCTACCATGGCTTCGGGGGCGGACGTTTGCAGAATATCGTTGTTGCATAACGGCGCGTGTACGGTCAGCAGACCTACTCCCGAGCGCAGACAGGCACGGGCGGCCAGTACCGATGCACCTGCCATTCCTTTCGAACCGGCTATCAGCAGGGCATGTCCGAAGTTTCCTTTATGGGCGAATTGCTGGCGTGGCTTGATCAGCGAACGGATTTCTTCGATTTCCAGCATTTCGTAGTTTGTTTCAGTCTCTTCGATTCCTTCTTCGCTCAGCTGGATGTCCAATAATTCCCATTCGCCAACAAATTCTGTATTTTCGGCAAAGAGGAAGGCCAGTTTAGGAAGTTGCAGGCTGAAAGTGACATCCGCACGGATAATATTGCTTTTTACATTGAATGTATTTTCTTCTCCCATCAGCCCGGAAGGGATGTCGATGGAGACTACCATGGCGGGAGAGGCATTGATATATTTCACAACGGCAGCGAATCCTCCGCTCAATGGTTTGTTGAGTCCGGAACCGAATAATCCGTCGATCACGAGATGCTCCGATGTCAGTGTGGGAGGTACGAACTGGGTGCTGATTTCATGGAAAGTTACTTCTTCCATCATCTCTACCAGTTCTTTGTTGGTCTGGCAGTCGGGCGAAAGTTCGCCTTTCGTGTTGAAGAGATATACTTCGATCTTGTATCCTTTTTCCGCCATCATGCGGGCGACGGCGAGGGCGTCTCCGCCATTATTGCCCGGTCCGGCAAAGATGGTGACAGGTGTTTCCGGATTCCATCTGTTGGTGATGGCTTTAGTCAGCGCCTGTGCGGCACGCTCCATTAAATCTATGGATGCAATCGGTTCATGTTCAATGGTATAGGCATCTAACTTCTTAATGCTGCTGCTTGGAAATATTTTCATTGCGATATTCTTTTAGTTTTCGACGCACAAACTTACACAAAAACTCTGAATTAATCCTTTATTCCGGTTGGTTTTCGGCTTTAGATAAAGTGGCAAATTGAAAAATGCAGGGGAAATCAGAAGTTATCTTGGGGTGGCTTTGTCCTGTCTGTCTGTGATTCCTCAGTTGGGGGGCGGATATTTCTCTGCAAAGGTACGGGCATTCTTCAGATAAGATGCGGAGACTTTTCGGCTAAGATGCAGGCATTCTTCTCTTAAAGTGCCTTTTTCTTTAGTTGCTCACGGCCGTGACAAGACTTCGCCACGACCGTGAGCAATGCTAATCACGGTCGTGAACAATGCTTGTCACGACCGTGGTCAGTTAATGATATCGGTGCTTTGATGTAACTATTCTACTGCTTTCTCCTTAATCTTCCGATACTTTGAGAGATAGTTACGCCTTCTCCGGCCTGCTATAGAACTGCTTCCTTTATGAGTGTCTTCGGCGTTTGGAATAAAGCTGTCAGTAGATATGGTACAATATAAACAGCTAATGCCTTGATTATTTGCTTTTTTCGAAAAAAATGATATCTTTGTAGTGCAGTAATGTGCTTTACGTTATTCTCCTGTGCTCACAATGTTTAGATTATAAATATAAATTGTTTAATCTTCTAAAGTTTGCATGATGGAAAAGAAAAGAATTGGCTCAAATGCCGGGAAAGTATGGCGCATCTTAAATGAAAAGGGCGAACAGTCTATGTTCACCTTGTGCCATGAGTTAGGTTTGACGTTCGAGGATGTAGCGATTGCTATCGGCTGGTTGGCAAGGGAAAATAAAATCCTGCTTAGAAAAAAAGAAGGAATGCTCTATGCCAGTATTGAGAATGTTGAATTTACTTTTGGATAAATGGCGACTGACCCACATTTAAGGGGAATATCCACTTGATTATTTACACTGTTGAAAACATAATAAGGTGGGTAACTGAGACTTCTTGCACGCCATCCTGTATTTTTCTATTCCATAAGAATCTTCTTTTTTGAGGCATTTAATCTACTTTTTAGTACCTTTGCACCCCATAAACTACTAAACACATAATTCATGAGTTCATTGAAAGGGCACCCGAAAGGCCTTTACCTAATTTTCGCAACGAGCACGGCAGAACGTTTCAGTTACTACGGTATGCGTGCCATCTTTATCCTCTTTCTGACGCAGGCATTGCTTTTTGATAAAGAAGCGGCAGCCTCTATCTACGGTAGCTACACCGGACTGGTCTATCTGACTCCGTTGATCGGCGGATACATTGCCGATAAATATTGGGGCATCCGTCGTTCGGTGTTTTGGGGAGCGGTGATGATGGCAGTCGGTCAGTTCCTGATGTTTATGAGTGCCTCTTCACTAAACAATACAGACCTTGCCCACTGGATGATGTATGGTGGGCTCGGATTCATGATTTTAGGTAACGGTTGCTTTAAGCCTACCGTTTCTTCGCTTGTCGGGCAATTATATGAACCGGGGGATAAACGGTTGGATGCTGCATACACCATTTTCTATATGGGTGTTAATGTCGGTTCTTTCGCTGCTCCTTTGATTTGCGGTTTCTTGGGAGACACAGGTAATCCGCAGGACTTTAAATGGGGATTCCTCGCATCCGGAATCATGACGCTGTTCACTGTTGTCCTCTTTGAAACTCAGAAGAATAAATACCTTTTCTCTCCTTCCGGTGAACCGATTGGTATCGTCCCCGATGCCAGACGTGAAAAAAAGGGGGATAAAGCCGAACATATTTCACATCCGAAGATGGACAAACGTACCAAAGTACGTAATATCATCATCATTACTGCCCTTACAGTTGCCTTAATAGCCTTTTTTAGCTATGCCTTTAGCGATGACTGGATTAGTGTGGGTATCTTTACGGCTTGTATTGTCTTTCCAGTGCTCATTCTGCTGGATGGTTCATTGACCAAAGTAGAACGTAGCCGTATTTTCGTAATCTATATCGTAGCTTTCTTCGTCATTTTCTTCTGGGCAGCTTACGAGCAGGCAGGAGCTTCTCTGACATTATTCGCTTCCGAACAGACTGACCGCAGCATTTTCGGCTGGGAGATGCCGGCTTCGTGGTTCCAGTCATTCAATCCGCTTTTTGTAGTGATCCTTGCCTATATTATGCCCGGTATATGGAGCTTTCTGAATAAGCGAAACATGGAACCGGCTTCCCCTACCAAGCAGGCAATCGGTCTGTTGCTGCTTTCTCTTGGTTATCTCTTCATCTGTTTTGGAGTGAAAGATGCTATTCCGGGAGTAAAGGTGAGCATGATCTGGCTGACAGGACTTTATTTTATTCATACAATGGGAGAAATCGCTCTGTCACCTATCGGGCTTTCTATGGTTAATAAGTTGAGTCCGTTACGTTTCGCCTCCTTGATGATGGGGATCTGGTATCTTTCTACCGCCACCGCAAATAAATTTGCAGGTATGCTGAGCGGTCTCTATCCCGAAGACGGAAAAGTGAAATCAATCCTTGGTTATCAGATTGCTACCATGTACGACTTCTTCATGCTGTTCGTCATTATGTCCGGTGTTGCCTCACTGATTCTGTTCCTTCTCTCGAAGAAATTACAGAAGATGATGCACGGGGTAGAATAAAAAATTGTATTTTTGCGACAACTTTTTTAAAATGACTGGTTATGGATACCATACAGATAAAAGACAAGCAATTTACTGTTTCCATTAAGGAACAGGATATTCAAAAAGAAGTGATTCGCGTAGCGAACGAAATCAATCGTGATTTGGCAGGTAAGAATCCGCTCTTCCTCAGTGTGTTGAACGGCTCGTTCATGTTTACCGCCGACTTGCTGAAGCATATTACGATTCCGTGCGAAATTTCATTCGTGAAGTTGGCATCTTATCAGGGGGTGACTTCCACCGGAGTAATTAAAGAAGTGATCGGGCTGAATGAAGACATTGCCGGACGTACGGTAGTGATCGTAGAAGATATTGTAGATACCGGACTGACGATGCAGCGTCTGCTGGATACACTGGGCACACGCAACCCCGAAGCGATTCATATCGCCTCTTTGCTGGTGAAACCGGAAAAGCTGAAGGTCAATCTGAACATAGAATACGTAGCGATGGAAATACCGAATGATTTTATCGTTGGCTACGGATTGGATTATGATGGTTTCGGACGCAATTATCCCGATATTTATACTGTAGTAGATTAAATTCAAATACAAATTAATTTTTAGGTTAAAAAGATGTTGAACATTGTAATTTTCGGTGCTCCGGGTTCAGGAAAAGGAACGCAGAGCGAACGTATTGTAGAAAAGTATGGAATCAACCACATCTCGACAGGAGATGTATTGCGTGCAGAAATCAAGAACGGCACGGAACTGGGCAAAACTGCTAAAGGTTACATCGACCAGGGGCAGTTGATTCCGGATGAATTGATGATTGATATTCTGGCAAGCGTATTCGATAGCTTCAAAGACAGCAAAGGTGTAATTTTCGACGGTTTCCCAAGAACAATTGCACAGGCGGAAGCATTAAAGAAGATGTTGGCGGAAAGAGGACAGGATGTTTCTGTAATGTTGGATCTCGAAGTTCCGGAAGATGAACTGATGGTACGTCTGATCAAACGTGGCAAAGACTCCGGTCGTGCCGACGACAACGAAGAAACAATCAAAAAACGTCTGCATGTATATCATTCACAGACATCTCCGCTGATCGACTGGTACAAGAACGAAAAGAAATACCAGCACATCAACGGTCTGGGTACTATGGATGGTATCTTCGCTGATATCTGCGAAGCGGTAGACAAATTATAATAAATAAAAAATATGGCTGAATCGAATTTTGTTGATTACGTAAAGATATACTGTCGCTCAGGCAAGGGCGGAAGAGGCTCTACGCACATGAGGCGCGAGAAATATTGTCCTAACGGAGGTCCCGATGGGGGCGATGGTGGAAGAGGAGGCCATATTATCTTGCGCGGTAACCGTAATTACTGGACATTGCTTCACTTGAAGTATGACCGTCATGCGATGGCAGGTCATGGCGAATCGGGCAGCAAGAACCGTAGTTTCGGAAAAGACGGTGCGGATAAAGTGATCGAAGTACCCTGCGGAACGGTAGTGTATAACGCCGAAACCGGAGAATACCTTTGCGATGTGACGGACGACGGACAGGAAGTGATCTTGCTGAAAGGCGGTCGTGGCGGTCAGGGAAACAGTCATTTCAAGACGGCTACCCGTCAGGCTCCGCGTTTTGCGCAGCCGGGCGAACCGATGCAGGAAATGACGGTGATCATGGAGCTGAAACTGTTGGCAGATGTAGGACTGGTAGGTTTCCCGAATGCGGGAAAGTCTACGTTACTTTCTGCCATTTCGGCTGCGAAACCGAAGATTGCCGATTACCCGTTTACGACACTCGAACCGAATTTGGGAATTGTTTCCTATCGCGATGGAAAGTCATTCGTGATGGCGGACATACCGGGTATCATCGAGGGAGCCAGTCAGGGAAAAGGATTGGGACTGCGGTTTCTGCGTCATATCGAGCGTAACTCGTTGCTGTTGTTCATGGTTCCGGCGGATAGCGATGATATCCGCAAGGAGTATGAAGTATTGCTGAATGAGTTGCGTACGTTCAATCCCGAAATGCTGGACAAACAACGTGTGCTGGCTATCACGAAGAGCGATATGCTCGATCAGGAGCTGATGGACGAGATTGAACCGACATTGCCCGAGGGTGTTCCGCATATATTCATTTCTTCTGTTTCCGGTTTGGGAATCTCAGTGTTGAAAGACATTCTGTGGGAGGAACTGAACAAGGAAAGTAATAAGATAGAAGACATTGTTCACCGTCCGAAAGACGTGACCCGTCTGCAGCAGGAACTCAAGGACATGGGCGAGGATGAAGAACTCGACTATGAATATGAGGAAGACGCTGACGACGACGATGATGATCTCGACTACGAATACGAAGAAGAGGATTGGGAAGAAAAATGATTTCAATCACAAGAGATAAAAGAATGTTGGGGTATGAGTCGTTAAGCTCATACTCCAACATTTCTCATTTTGTAACTACCCGGCAGGGAGGATGCAGCGAGGGAAATTATGCGTCATTCAACTGTACGCCTTACAGTGGAGACGAGGCGGAAAAGGTCCGGCGGAATCAGACGCTTCTGATGGAAGGAATGTCGCAGATACCCGAAGAACTGGTGATTCCTGTGCAGACTCATGAGACGAATTGCCTGCTGATCGGGGATGCTTATTTATCGGCTTCGTCTCAACAACGACAGGAGATGCTGCACGGAGTGGATGCTTTGATTACCCGCGAGCCGGGATATTGTCTTTGTATTTCTACTGCGGATTGTGTTCCTGTGTTGATATATGATAAGAAACATAGTGCCATAGCTGCCATTCATTCCGGATGGAGAGGGACGGTAGCATACATCGTGCGTGATACTTTGTTGCGGATGGAAAAGGAGTTTGGCACAAGTGGAGAAGATGTAGTTGCCTGTATCGGTCCGAGTATCTCATTGGCTTCTTTTGAAGTGGGTGAGGAAGTGTACGAAGCATTTCAGAAGAATGGTTTTGATATGCCTCGTATTTCTATCAGGAAAGAGGAAACCGGAAAACATCATATCGACTTGTGGGAAGCGAACCGGATGCAAATCCTTGCTTTCGGTGTGCCGTCCGGCCAGGTGGAGCTTGCCCGGATATGTACGTATATTCATCACGACGAGTTTTTCTCGGCAAGGCGTTTGGGCATTAAGTCCGGACGGATTCTGTCGGGGATCATGATTCATAAATAATAGACTTGAACGTAAGTTGATATAAACTTGAATAGAAGTATGTTTGAAATAAAAGTATCTCAGGAAATAAAGAACGCCTGCCCTGTTTTTGCCGGAGCAGCCGTATATGCAGCAGTGAAGAATACTGCTTACTGCGATGGACTTTGGAAAGAAATAAATACTTTCACAGAAGACTTGACTACCACCACCCAAATGGCAGACATTAAGTTGCAACCTGTGATTGCTGCTACCCGTGAGGCTTATAAGCGTTGCGGAAAAGATCCGGGGCGTTATCGTCCGTCGGCAGAAGCGCTGCGCCGTCGCCTGATGCGTGGCATCCCTTTGTATCAGATTGATACTTTGGTTGACCTTATCAATCTGGTTTCTCTCCGTACCGGACATTCTATCGGTGGCTTCGATGCGGATAAGATACAGGGTAAACATCTTGAACTTGGCATTGGCAAAGCGGAAGAACCTTTCGAAGGTATCGGTCGGGGCATTTTGAACATTGAAGGATTGCCGGTGTACAGAGATTCTTTTGGAGGAATCGGGACACCGACAAGCGACCACGAACGTACGAAGATGGATGTCGGGACTACTCATATTCTCGCGATAGTCAACGGGTATAACGGAAAAGAGGGATTAAAGGAAGCTGCTGAAATGATTCAATCCTTACTGAGGGATTATGCCGGATCGGATGGCGGCGAGCTTATCTATTTTGAATAATAAAGGAATACATGAAGAACATACTTATTTTATTGACAGTCCTGCTTTTACCAACTCTTGCTTATGCGCAAAGTAAATCCTCTTTTTCTTCTATGGAGGTGAATCATGTACGGGTTGCTACTCCCGGACTTTTTGCGAAAAGCAATCATATATATCTGCATTTGGATTCTTTGCAAGAGCATGAATATGCTTTTCCCTTACCGGGAGCCAAAGTTATTTCCGCTTACGGAACTCGCGGAGGACATTCGGGAGCAGATATAAAGACGTGTGCCAAAGATACGATTCGTGCTGCTTTTGATGGAGTCGTACGTATGTCGAAGCCATATTATGCTTACGGAAATTTGGTTGTAGTCCGTCATGCGAACGGGCTGGAAACGATTTACAGTCATAACTTCAAGAATTTGGTACAGAGCGGAGATACGGTGAAAGCCGGACAACCTATCGGACTGACCGGACGTACCGGCCGTGCTACTACGGAGCATGTGCATTTTGAAACCCGCATTAACGGTCAGCATTTTAATCCGAATCTTATTTTCAATCTGAAGGAGGGCACATTACGAAAGGAATGTATTAAATGTACGAAGAATGGAAATGGGGTAGTGGTGAAGCCACAGGCGAATAATAATCGTGTGGCACAAAATAAAAAGTGAAAGAACTGAGATGGTCTGAAAAAGACGGAAGGGGATTGACTAAAAAGACAATAGTATCTCCCCTTCCCTTCGGGAAGGAGGGGTGGCTGAAAGCCGGGGTGGTAGGTAAAATAGGGTTGTCTATAATTTGCAGTGAATAAGTGGACTGCGTATTCACCTACCACCTCCCCCTGCGGGTACTCCTCCTTCCCGAAGGAGGAGAATTGAGATACTACCGACTTTTTAGTCACTCCCCAGTTATCGGCAGTCAAATGAAAGCGTTTGCTTATTTCATGATATGTTTGCCATAATTCCATCCTTTGAGGTCGTATAGCTCTGCATCCTTACGAATCCTTTCTTTAAAGTCTTCATAATTCCTTTTTTCTTGTGGTGTCCATCCGGCTTCGGCAACGGCGGCAAGACGTGGCAACATCAGGTATTCGAGAACGGAAGGTTCGGTCACCCATTCGGTCCAAAAGTTGGCTTGTACACCTTTATAATAAGGTTGCAAGGCAGCATCCACGTCTTTAAGCGGCTGATAGTTATAAACGGCCTCCACAGTTTCCGTTCCATGTCCCTGCGACATCGGTTCCGTGGGAAGTTTCGACTGTTTTCTGTTGATATAATAAGGTATTTGCGGGCTCAGTATGGTGTTCATTCCTTGCTTGGCAGCCTGTTTTGCGGCGGCATTAGCTCCGATCCATGCCATAATGGTGATGTCATTGCCAAGGATACTGGTATTTCCGTGAAGCACTTCGTTCCAGAATATAAGTTGGCGTTGTTGATCGGCAGGTTTGGTGGCAATGTAATCTTTTAGTTGTTTGTAGAAATAAATCTGCAAGTCTCTGAAGTTGGAAGAACCTATTTCACTCAGCAGCTTCTTGCATTCGTCATTCTTTTGCCATTTCCTTGTGGGGCATTCGTCACCGCCTAAATGAATATAATTGAATGGAAACAATTCAGTGAGTTCATCAATTACCTCTTTGGCAAACTGCATCGCTTTCGGGTTGGCTACGTTGATTACATCAGTAGAAATCCCTTGTTGTAGCCATACTTCATGTTTATCCCTTGGGTCGCACGCCAAGAACTCCGGATAAGCTGCAACGGCTGCCTGTGAATGTCCCGGAATGTCTATTTCGGGAATGATTTCTATAAATTTCTTCTTTGCATACGCTACGATTTCTTTGATATCTTTCTGAGTATAAAAGCCGCCATAACGCTCACCGTCTGGTTTCACGTCACCGTATGCAAGTACTTTGCTGTTTCTCCATGCGCCTGTCTCCGTCAGTTTGGGGTATTTCTTTATTTCGATTCTCCAGCCTTGATCTTCTGTCAGATGCCAGTGGAAACGATTCATTTTGTAGATGGCCATCATGTCGATTACTCGTTTTATCTCATCTTTACCGAAGAAATGTCTGCCTTCGTCCAGCATAAAACCTCTCCATTCGAAACGGGGAGCATCTTCAATCTCGACAGATGGGAGACTCCATTGTGAATGGTCGGACGTTGCTACGCCTGCCATTACGTTGCGGGGCATCAGTTGCTTTAGCGTTTGTAGCGCATAATAGAAACCTGCCGGACGGGAGGCTTCGATCCGGACTTGTTTTTTCGAGACGTTCAGCTTATAAGCTTCAGCGGGAAGTTGTGGATTCAAATCTAAGATAATCCTTGCTTTAGCTTCTTTTTGAGTAGATGAAACCTTGATGCCGGTTGCTTCTTGCAATTCCTTTTTGAATGATTCAAAGACCATACGGATGCTGTCTCCCTGATAAGGAGTGACTTTGGCTTTAAGTTGGTTGCCAAACTCAAAGCGGCCGTCTTTTACGGTAAGGTGAGCCGGTTGTGGGGTGAGAGCGATTTCTTGTGCTGTAAGCATCTCATTGCTACCGAGTAGCAATAGCAGGGGTAGAAAATGTTTGATTTTCATGGTAATTGGGGGTATTTAAATAAAAAGTATAACAGCGGACGAAGATAGAAATAATAAATCAGAAAAGTATGTCTTTATGATTATTTTGTTTGCTCTTTTTGATTTGTTTGATCTAGGTTCCTCATAAATTTGCTTAATTTGATAAATTAGTGTTTCTTTGCACCATGATATAAGTCATGATAACTAACCCCCATTATTACAACTTATGAAAAACAACAAGATTTATCTGTTGGGAGCCTGCCTCCTGTGTGCTGTTACTACCTTTGCGCAGAATGTTAGTCTGCAACCTCCTCCTCAACAACTCATTGTTCAAAACAAGACCATCGATCTGCCTGCTGTCTATCAGCTGAATGGCGGGGAAGAAGCCAATCCGCATGCTGTAAAGGTACTGAAAGAACTGCTTTCCGGTAAGCAAAGCAGCAAGAAAGGGATGCTTATTTCTATTGGTGAGAAAGGTGACAAGAGTGTGCGTAAATATAGCCGCCAGATTCCTGACCACAAAGAAGGCTATTACCTGTCTGTGAATGAGAAGGAAATCGTACTGGCCGGAAACGACGAACGAGGTACTTATTACGCTCTGCAAACTTTTGCGCAATTGCTGAAAGACGGAAAGCTGCCCGAAGTAGAAATCAAAGATTACCCTTCTGTACGGTATCGGGGAGTGGTAGAAGGGTTTTACGGAACTCCCTGGAGCCATCAGGCACGCCTCAGCCAACTGAAGTTTTACGGTAAAAACAAGATGAACACTTATATATACGGTCCGAAAGATGATCCGTATCATAGTGCTCCCAACTGGCGTTTGCCTTATCCCGACAAAGAAGCTGCCCAGTTGCAGGAATTGGTGGCGGTAGCCAATGAAAATGAAGTTGACTTTGTATGGGCGATCCATCCGGGACAGGATATCAAATGGAATCAGGAAGATCGTGATCTTCTGCTCGCTAAATTTGAGAAGATGTATCAGCTCGGTGTCCGTTCGTTCGCCGTATTCTTTGATGATATCTCCGGTGAAGGTACTAATCCGCAGAAACAAGCGGAACTACTGAACTACATTGATGAGAAATTCGCACAGGTAAAACCGGATATAAACCAACTGGTGATGTGCCCTACGGAATATAATAAAAGCTGGTCGAACCCTAATGGCAATTATCTGACTACGCTGGGCGATAAACTCAATCCTTCCATTCAGATCATGTGGACGGGAGACCGTGTCATTTCCGATATTACCCGTGACGGCATTTCATGGATTAACGAACGAATCAAGCGTCCGGCTTATATCTGGTGGAACTTCCCGGTGTCCGATTATGTGCGCGATCATCTGCTTCTCGGTCCTGTGTATGGCAACGATACTACGATTGCCAAAGAGATGTCGGGCTTTGTAACCAATCCGATGGAACATGCCGAATCGTCAAAGATAGCGATTTATAGTGTGGCAAGTTATGCCTGGAATCCTGCCAAGTATGATACATGGCAGACGTGGAAGGATGCGATCCGTACCATTCTGCCAAGTGCAGCGGAAGAACTTGAATGCTTTGCAATGCACAATTCCGACTTGGGACCTAACGGACATGGATACCGCCGCGAAGAATCTATGGATATCCAACCGGCTGCCGAACGTTTCCTGAAAGCGTTCAAAGAAGGCAAAAATTACGATAAGGCAGATTTCGAGACTCTTCAATATACGTTCGAACGTATGAAAGAATCCGCCGATATCCTGTTGATGAATACGGAGAACAAACCGTTGATTGTGGAAATCACTCCTTGGGTGCATCAGTTTAAACTGACGGCTGAAATGGGAGAAGAAGTGCTGAAGATGGTAGAAGGCCGGAATGAATCTTATTTTCTGCGGAAATACAATCATGTGAAGGCTTTGCAGCAACAGATGTTCTATATCGATCAGACGAGTAATCAGAATCCTTATCAACCGGGAGTAAAGACAGCTACGCGAGTGATAAAACCATTAATTGACCGGACTTTTGCCACAGTTGTGAAATTCTTCAATCAAAAGTTTAATGCTCATCTGGATGCCACTACCGATTATATGCCGCATAAGATGATCAGTAATGTGGAGCAGATCAAGAACCTGCCGTTGCAGGTGAAAGCGAACCGTGTGCTCATTTCTCCTGCCAATGAAGTTGTGAAATGGGCAGCAGGAAACAGTGTTGAAATAGAACTGGACGCCATCTATCCGGGAGAGAATATTCAGATAAACTTTGGTAAGGATGCTCCTTGCACATGGGGATGCCTTGAGATCTCTACGGACGGTAAGGAATGGAAAACGGTGGATCTGAAGCAGAAAGAAAGCAGATTGTCGGCCGGTTTGCAGAAAGCTCCTGTGAAGTTTGTCCGCTTCACGAATGTGAGTGATGAAGAACAGCAGGTCTATCTGCGCCAGTTTGTTCTGACTATAGAGAAGAAATAAGAATGATTATATAGGCTGACTAAAAAGTCGGAACTACCCACAATTCCCCTCCTTCCCGAAGGAGGAGAGTTGGAAGTTACCACCGACTTTTTAGTCAGCCTTTTTTTGATTTACGATATTCCCGTGGTGACATTCCCATGATCTTACTGAACAGGCGGGAAAAATAATAAGTATCTTCAATGCCTATTTTATAGCATATCTGATTTATCTTCATATCGGTGGTATCCAGCAACAGGCAGGCCTGCTGCATCTTTAGCAGATTAAAGTAAGTAAGCGGACTGTGTCCCGTTTGCTTTTTGAACAACATGGAGAAGTGCGACGGAGAATATCCGATTTGTGTCGAAATCTCTTCCAGGCTCAGATGTTTCTCCATATTCTCTTTCATGTAGTGGATGGCAACGTTCACTATTCCCTCATCTTCTGCCTCATTGGTGCCTGCATTACGATATTGCTGGACATAGCGTAATGTTCCCAGATAAAAGTGAAACATCGAAAACGCATAGCGCAGGTTCTCGTTGCTATAACCATTTTTGAGTGTATTGAATATCTCTTCAAACAGGTTGATCCGCGTACTGATGCGGGAGTGTTGTTCGGGCTGAATATCCATCGGACGGTTGGCGTCTTTGGCATAGAACGGAGCAAGAATACCTTTGAAGTGTATCCAGTAAATGGTCCATGGCGTCGATTTGTTGGAAGCGTATGAATGCGGGACTCCTGCCGGAAGAATAAAATACTGATTGGCGGAGACGGTATATTCCTGATCTCCGATCCGGTAAGATCCGGCGCCATCAATACAATAGATGAAGACATATTGATTGATGGGCTCTTTCCGTTCCCGAAAATGATGCTTGGCTTTGGGATAATATCCGATGTCAGTGATATGCAGCATGGAGGTCAGCGGGTCCTCTTCCATCTTATCAACGATGATGCGGGGTAATACTAAGGCTCTTTCCCCGGTAAATCCATCTTTTAGTTTTACCATAGTACATAATTGGTTATTCTGCGCAAATATATAATAATGTATGCGATCTGTCAAATAATACATTAAAAATAAGATTGTCCATCTTTATAAAATGAAATTCTATTTTTTGTGCTTTGGATACGCTCTATCTTTGCAACATCAATTAATCAATCTTCTAGTGGTATGAAAAGTTATAATAAAAAGTTTGTCTATTCCATTTGTTTGGTTTCTGCGATGGGCGGTCTGCTCTTTGGGTATGACTGGGTGGTAATCGGAGGAGCGAAACCTTTCTATGAACTCTATTTCGGTATTGCCGATTCGCCGACAATGCAGGGACTGGCTATGAGTGTAGCCCTGCTTGGCTGTCTGATCGGTGCTATGGTAGCCGGTATGATGGCTGACCGCTACGGCAGGAAACCTCTCTTGCTGATTTCCGCATTTATCTTTTTATCTTCCGCATACGCTACCGGTGCATTTTCCGTATTCAGCTGGTTTCTGGCAGCACGCTTTTTGGGAGGCATCGGCATCGGTATCGCTTCGGGGCTGTCTCCGATGTACATTGCCGAAGTAGCTCCTACTTCCATCCGGGGGAAACTGGTATCCCTCAATCAACTGACTATTGTATTAGGAATCCTTGGCGCACAAATAGCCAACTGGCTGATAGCCGAGCCTATACCTGCCGACTTTACGCCTGCCGATATCTGTGCTTCATGGAACGGGCAGATGGGATGGCGCTGGATGTTTTGGGGAGCAGCATTTCCGGCAGCGGTATTTTTGCTGCTAGCCTGTTTTATTCCCGAAAGTCCCCGTTGGCTGGCAATGAAAGGCAAGAGAGAGAAAGCATGGAGTGTGCTCAGCCGGATAGGAGGAAACCGCTATGCGGAGCAGGAATTTCAGATGGTGGAACAAACCTCTGCTTCCAAGTCGGAAGGAGGATTGAAATTATTGTTCAGTCGCCCGTTCCGTAAAGTACTCGTACTGGGTGTTATCGTGGCTGTGTTCCAGCAATGGTGCGGTACGAATGTGATTTTCAATTATGCACAGGAGATATTCCAGTCAGCGGGTTATTCGCTGGGTGATGTACTTTTTAATATTGTGGTGACCGGTGTAGCGAATGTGATCTTTACGTTTGTGGCTATCTATACGGTCGAACGTTTGGGGCGCCGTGCTCTGATGCTTTTGGGAGCTGGAGGACTGGCAGGTATTTATCTGGTTCTCGGTACGTGTTACTTCTTTCAGGTCAGCGGTTTCTTTATGGTAGTGCTGGTAGTGTTGGCGATAGCTTGTTATGCCATGTCTCTGGGGCCTATCACGTGGGTACTGCTTGCTGAGATATTCCCCAACCGCGTGCGTGGTGTCGCTATGGCAACCTGTACTTTCGCTTTGTGGGTCGGTAGTTTCACGCTTACCTACACATTTCCGTTGCTGAATACTGCATTGGGCAGTTACGGCACATTCTGGATTTATTCGGCTATCTGCGTCTTCGGCTTCCTTTTCTTCCTGCGTGCATTGCCTGAGACAAAAGGGAAATCGCTGGAGACATTGGAGAAAGATCTGATAAAATAAAAAGATATAATTAATAATATCATGGTAAAAGCATGGAGAGAAAAGGTTGTAATTCCTACTTATGAAGTAGGTAAACCGGAAAAGAATCCTATTTTCCTGGAGAAACGTGTCTACCAGGGCAGTAGTGGGGTAGTTTATCCTTATCCTGTCATCGAATCGATGTCCGATGAAAAAGTAGATAAGGAATACGAAGCTATCTTTATTGAAAACGAATACATCAAGGTGATGATTCTGCCCGAGTTAGGCGGTCGTGTACAAATGGCTTATGATAAGATCAGGGAACGTCATTTTATTTATTACAATCACGTGATTAAACCTGCATTAGTGGGGCTGGCAGGTCCGTGGATTTCGGGAGGCATTGAGTTTAACTGGCCTCAGCATCATCGTCCCAGTACTTATATGCCTGTAGATACGGCAATTGAAGAAAATGCTGACGGCAGCGTCACTGTATGGGTGAACGAAATGGAACGGATGTTTCATCAGAAAGGGATGGCGGGCTTCACGCTTTGTCCGGGACATGCTTTTCTCGAAATAAAAGGGGTGCTCTACAACCGCACCGAAGTGCCGCAAACCTTCCTGTGGTGGGCGAATCCTGCCGTAGCGGTGAACGACTACTATCAGAGTGTATTTCCGCCCGACATCAATGCGGTGTTCGATCATGGGAAGCGTGCCGTATCCAGCTTCCCTATAGCAACGGGTACTTATTATAAGATGGACTATTCTGCCGGAGTAGACATTTCGAACTATAAGAATATCAAAGTTCCGACTTCGTATATGGCTGTTAACTCCCGTTACAACTTTGAGGGTGGCTACGAAAACGACACTTGTGCAGGTATGCTTCATGTGGCAAATCATCATATTTCTCCGGGCAAAAAGCAATGGACATGGGGAAACGGTGATTTCGGCCGTGCATGGGACCGTAATCTGACTGACGAGGACGGACCTTACATCGAACTGATGGCTGGTGTCTATACCGAGAACCAACCGGACTTTACATGGCTGCAACCTTACGAAGAAAAGAGCTTCGTACAGTACTTCCTGCCTTACCGTGAACTAGGAGTGGTGAAGAATGCAAGCAAAGATTTGTTAATGAACATAGAACCGGAAGGTGAAAAGGAGGTACGTTTCAAGATATTCGCAACGTCTAAGCAGGTGGTTAATGTAGTGCTGAAAAGTGACGATGGAAAAGTGTATTATAGCAGGCAAGTGACCATTACTCCGGAAGAACTATTGAATGAAACGGTAGACGTAGCAGGGGAGAAGTTGAACAAACTGAATCTTGAAATCACCGCAAACGGCAAGGAACTGCTTTACTGGCATGCCGAACCGGACGAAGTAAAACCGATTCCGGATGCTGCCGAAGCTGCTTTGTTACCGGAAGAAATAAAAACAACCGAGCAACTCTATCTGACAGGTTTACATCTGGAACAATACAGACACGCCACCTATAATCCGGTAGACTATTACGAAGAAGCCTTGCGCCGTGACCCGATCGATGTACGTAGCAATAATGCACTCGGATTATGGTATATTCGTAAAGGCCGTTTCCGTAAAGCTGAACAATACTTGCTTACAGCAGTGAAGACCTTGCAGAAGCGCAACCCGAATCCGTATGATGGAGAACCTATCTATAATCTCGGACTTGCCTTGAAATATCAGGGACGCTATAATGAGGCTTACGACCGTTTCTATAAATCATGCTGGAATGCAGCCTGGCAGGATGCCGGTTATTTTGCCTGTGCTCAGATTGCTACAATGCAAGGACGTCTGGAAGACGCTTTGGACGAAGTGGACCGTTCGCTTATCCGCAACTGGCATAATCATAAAGCGCGTGCTCTGAAAACGACCATTCTCCGTCAGATGGGGAAAGCGGAAGAAGCCTTGCAAGTGATTGAAGATTCATTGGCTATTGATAAATTCAACTTCGGTTGCCGTTATGAGAAATATCTGATAACCAATGCTGCCGAAGACTTGCTTACTTTAAAAACGATGATGCGTGGCGAAGCTCACAACTATGATGAAATCGCACTCGATTATTGTGCTGCCGGTTGCTGGACAGAAGCCGCTTCTTTGTGGAATGTAGCTATCGCTGAGGGCAGTGTAACACCGATGACTTATTATTACTTGGGTTGGTGTCTTGTTCAGGGTAAGTTATCCGGTGCGGAACAGGCATTTGCCGATGCTGCCGGTGCTTGTCCGGACTATTGTTTCCCTAACCGCTTGGAAGCCATTCTTGCTTTGCAATGTGCTATGGAACAAAACCCGAATGATGCGAAAGCACCTTATTATCTGGGTAATTTGTACTACGACAAACGTCAGTACGATTTGGCACTCGAAGCATGGGAAACTTCCGCCGGACTGGACGACAAGTTCCCTACGATATGGCGTAATCTGGCTTTGGCTAACTTTAACAAAAAGGATGAAGAAGCAACAGCCATCGAATATATGGAACGTGCTTTCCAACTCGATACGACCGATGCACGTGTGTTGATGGAATTGGATCAGCTCTATAAACGTGTCCGTCGTCCGCATTCCGAACGTCTGGCGTTCTTGCAGCAATACCCCGAATTGATAGCGCAACGTGACGACCTCGTACTGGAAGAGATAACTTTGCTGAATCAGACAGGCGAGTATGAAAAGGCTAAAACGTTACTTGATGCGCATATCTTCCATCCGTGGGAAGGCGGCGAAGGAAAAGTACCGGGACAATATCAGTTTGCCCGTGTGGAACTGGCGAAGAAAGCACTTGAAGCCGGGAATTACAGTGAAGCTGTCTCGTTGCTGGCAGAGTGTCTTGAATATCCGCATCACTTGGGTGAAGGTAAGTTGCACGGTGCACAGGAAAATGATTTCTATTATTTCATGGGTTGCGCTTATGAAGGTCTGGGGCAGAATGACAAAGCGGTGGAATGCTGGGAACAAGCGATTGTCGGTCCTACCGAACCGGCTGCTGCCATGTACTACAATGATGCAAAACCGGATAAGATTTTCTATCAGGGACTGGCTTTGTTGAAACTGAACCGCATGGATGAGGCTAACGGACGCTTCCATAAACTGACAACTTACGGAGAGAAACATCTTTTTGACAAGGTTAAAATGGATTATTTTGCAGTGTCACTACCCGATTTGTTAATATGGGAAGATGACCTGACCATACGAAACGTCATTCACTGCAAATATATGATGGCATTGGGTTATTGGGGATTGAACGAAAAAGAGAAATCCGTTCGGTTGCTGAGTGAGGTAGAAAGATTGGATATCAATCATCAGGGTATTCAGGCTTTTCGTAGTCTGATTGGGTAGGAAGTATTGGTTCTTGGTTAGGACCGGCGTACTCTTGTTTCAGTCCGGTGCTAACCAAGTACTTCTTCCTGTTTATGGTACAAACTTAATGCAGACAGGCTTGTCCACCTTTATATCTTTACGTATATCCGTCAGTAATCCTGTATCCGTATCCCTTTCATAAACCTGTATCACATTACTATCCCGACAAGCCACCAGCAAATACTTGCCGTTAGGCGTGATAATGAAATTGCGCGGGTGAATGCCTGTCAGTTGATAACCGACTTTCGTCAGCATACCGTTTTCCGGATGGATACTGAAGATCGCCAGCCCGTCAGCCTTTAGCCGGTTACTTGCATACAGGAATTTGCCGTCCGGGCTGATATGAATATCACCACTTCCTTTGGCTCCCACAGTGTCGGCAGCAATGGTCTGAATTTCTTTTAACTCTCCGTCGTTATATTCAAACGCAATGACTGTTCCCGATAGTTCATTGATGAGATACGCATAGCTTCCATTCGGTGCAAATGTCAGATGGCGGGGACCCGAACCGGCTTCTACTTTATAAGAGGCGGGACTTCCTTCTTTCAGAAAAACATCTTCATTGTCTGCCTTTGCATTCGGATTAACAATAAATTTGTGTATCTGGTCCGTGCCCAGATCGTCTGCAAATAAGTATTTGCCATCCGGCGTGATGCGGACACAATGCAGATGCGGTTTCTCCTGACGTTCCTTGTCGGCTCCCGACCCTTTGAACTTCACCACCTCAGAAGCGGGGAGAAGTGCCCCGTCCTTATCGATCGGGAAGACAGAAATGCTTCCTCCACTGTAATTGGCAGTAACCACATTACTTCCGTTGGTAATGATGTAGCAAGGATCTTCGCCTCCGGTTTTCTGCGTATTCAGCAGTCGGAAAGTTCCTTCCTCCTTATTGAAAGCAAACGCATTGGCAGCAGCTTGTTCGTTGCTGAATTCGCTGACTGCATAGATGAATTTGCCGTCGGCAGAAGGTACGAGATAAGATGGGTTTTCCACTTCCGCTTCACTGAGTGCGGTTGCGGTTCCGTTTTCTTCATTGAATCGGAAACTATAGAGACCTTTACTGTCTCCCGAAGTGTAAGTACCGACAATCATTGTCAGTTCCTGTTCTGCTTCATGGGAGCCTTCGGTCCGGGAAGCCTTTTTTGATGTACAACTAGATGTGAACATACCGATAATACAGATGGTTGCAAAAGTTTTTAGCATATATAGGTTCTTTTTGTTAGATAGCAACTTCCTTAGTCTATACTAATGTCTTGTATAATAGATGATTGCAGTTTCCTTGTCGTTCCCTTACGAGGACACGATGGTTTCCCGGCGAGGAAACGGTCGTTTCTCTACGAGGAAACTGTCGTTTCTTTACTTGAAACGGAAATCTCCCTTACCTGTCCCAGTTATACTCTACTATATAACTGTACTTCCCTAATAATGGTTGACTTGTTTATCTCTAATAGCTGCTATGTGTTGACTAGAAATATTACTAACCCTGGCAGCTGTTTACTTTATTATTTATTATTCCTGCCTCCGGTTTACTTA